>JANNQK010000072.1:0-18600 GCA_031400715.1 Actinomycetes bacterium
CCGCGAGCACCCGTTCGGCCACCTCGCCGACCACGACGACTCCGTCGTCATCCAGCGCGACCGCCGACGACATCTCAGTGGTCGCGCCATCAACGGACTCCGAGACAGCGACGGTCACCAACGTTCCGAAGTCGACGCCGAGTCGAGGGCTGGGCAAGTTGCTGCTCACACCTGCAACGTAGGTCATCAGACGGTGCTGCGAACCGGGTGGATTCCCTGATTCAGTCCGCGTCGCTGTCGAGTTCCGCCTCGGGGACATCCGCCAGATCGTCGTCGAGACCGGGCACGGGCGAGTCAGTGATCTGCTCGAGGAAGGCGCGCTGATCCGGCGTGAGCTCCGACTCCGCCGATGACACTCCCACCGTGGTCCAGGGGTCCGGGGCTTCGATGCCGCGGCGCTCGAGTTCTTCCTCGAGAGCTCGCCACCACTCAGTCATCGCGGAATTCCTCCTGTGCCGGGTTCGAAGTTGGTCATTCGTACGGCGAGTTCGGTGCGTGACCGTATCCCGAGCTTGCGATACATCTGCTGCAGATGGAAGTCGACGGTCTTCACCGAGATGATCAGGGCGGCTGCGGCCTGACGATTGGTGAGTCCGCGAGCGATGGCCTCGGCGACCCGGAACTCGGCGTGGCTCAAGGAATCGAGACCTGGATCTGGCTTCCGACGGGATTCGGTTGTCTCGCTCGTGGGCGACGCCAACAGCAGCCGCTGATCCCACGCCCGAATGCCGCAGCGTTGCAACCCGGCTCGACAGAGCGTGAGCGTCTTGGATCGTTCCGTCGACGACTGGAGCTCGCTGAGCCACAGCCGTGCCTCCCCAGCCTCGATCGGAAGCGCGTGCCGCTCTGCCAGCTCCACTGCGGTGAGCAGCGTCGACGGATCGCGGTTGATCACTCCAGCTTGGATGGCGGCGCCCACCTCGAACAGCGGGCCGTCGCCCCGTGGCACGAAGGCGAGCGGTTCCGACGCGGGCGGCAACGTCGGGTCGCTTTGCAGGCGAGCACGTGCACCGAGGGACAGAGCTTGTTCGCGAAGGGTGTACGGAAGCTCCAGAGTCGCTTCGATTGCGGCGATGGCATCGCCCCCTCGACCTTGCAGGATGTCGAGATCGATCCCGGCGAGCAGCGCAACGCTCGCGACGTACGCATCGGAGCCGGCGAACAGTGCTGCAGCTGCCGTCGCAGCATCTCGTGCGCGGCGAGTCTCGCCGGCAAGTCGGAACGCGGCTGCCCTGGCGTACTCGTGACGGGCCTCGCCGAGCGATCGATTCGCCTCGAGCAGGCGCAGCGCGCCACGGTGATCACCCCGTTCGAGAGCAGAGGCGACTGCCATGCGGTGGCTCCGTGCTTGTGACCAGGGTCCTGAAGTGATCGTGTCGTCCCACAGCACGCCGGCAGGTCCGCCGTCGAGAAACTCGGTTGCTTCCGCCTTGGCCGCCGCGGCGTCGTAGTCGATCGGATCGAGCGATCGAAGCACCCGTCGCACGCCTTCGGCCGAGGTTGCGTCGATCCACCATCGCAGCGCGGCGAGAAGGTTGCGTTGTCGATCGCCTTGGGTGACGCCGAACTCTGCTGCGCGTTCGGCCGTGATCGCCGCCGAAGCGACTCCGCCACGTCGTGCCGCGTCGGCGGCGACGAGTTCGAGCGCTTCTGCGACCGGTTGGCTCGGTCCCTCGGTAGCCGCGGCGAGGTGCCATGCGCGCTGCGCGGCTTGTTCGGGCAGCGCGAACCAGGCGGCCAGCGCGCGATGGGCGGACCTGCGGCTGCTGGGCGCGACGAGGTGATAGGCGACGGTGCGCACCCACGGGTCGGTGAAGCCGAAGTGCGCGCCGACGATGTCGATCACACCGTGTGACTCGGCTGCGTCGAGCCCGCTCGACGGCTCGCCGAGGGTGGTCAACGCGGCGCGCACGGCAGCGATTTCTCCGCCGTGCTCGGCGGCCGCCACGACGAGCGATCTGCACACGATGTCGCCGAGCGAGCGCAGATTCGCCTGCAGCTCGTCGACCAAGTCCCCGCTCGGGCGAGGGATCACCGATATCGGATCGGATCCGGAGCGCTGTCGATCGGTCAGTCCTTCGGCGAGGGCGCGGGCGATGCCAGGGTTGCCGTTGGCCGCCTCGGCGCAGCGGCGGGCAGGCGCATCGTCGAGTCCGCTGGCGATGAGCATCCGGCACATCGTGGGGATTGAAGTCGGCTCGATGCGTGCCGTCCGAGTTGCGATCATCGAGCCATCGCCGGTCGACGCGGTGATGAATGCAATCGCGTCGGCCGAGGCGCGTCGTGACGCGAAGTCGAGCACCTCGAGCGACGCTGCGTCGAACCAGTGCAGGTCGTCGAGGATGATGCACACCGGCTGTTGTTCGGCGAGCGCGCACAAGAAGTGGAACGTGGTCAGTTTCACCTCGAGAGCATCGACTCGTCGATGGTCGAACGTCACGACGGGCCGCAGCGTCGCCCAAGCTGGTTCGTCCAGCCTCTGTGCCCACGGCGCCAACAGTCCTGCAAGGGCGCCGAAGGCGAGCTCGCGATCTCGACTGCTGGCCCGGGTGCGCATGACCGTCATGGTTCGGTCCGCGGCGAGATCGCCGGCGTGACCGAGCCACCACGTCTTGCCTGCGCCGCGAGGTCCGAACAGTCCGAACGTGCTGGCCTGACCGCTGACGGCCTTGTCGAGGGTGTCCGCCAGAAGCTGGTCGACCATCGGCGGAGGCATCGAGGCGACGCTATCCGAGCTGCGCGACGCGATGAGGAGAGCCTGTGGTCGGGCCCCTCCGCTCAGCCTCGTTCGCGACCGACTGCGGCGGCGGGGTTGCTCAGCCCGTTCGGCCGACGAAGTTCAGCATTCGGGTCTGAGCATCGGCGCCCTTCGCCGGCGTGATCGCGGGGCCGAAGACGCTGGGGCTGCGAAGCATCTCGGCCGGCAACGACTTCCAGATCGCCAGAACCGACTTGCACAACGCCGGGTCTAGGCGCTCGTCGACCTTGCCGGTGCGGGCCAGGTCCCACGTATGGATGAGGAGGTCGGCGCCCATGAACGAGATGAACGTGTCGACCGGCATCGGGCCGAAGAACGTGTTCGCCACCTTGTGCAGCACGTCTGCGTGATCGAGTGCCGCAAGCGTGAGGTCGCGCTGCTTGGCCCACGCGGCACGAGGATCGGTGCCGGGTTTCGGCCAAGTCTTCGGCATCGCTCCCACCGTCGCCGCGGTCTGCACCGACTTCAGGCCGCCGAGGGCATGGCCGATGACGTCGACGCCCTTCCAATCCGAGCAGGGCGACTGCTTCGTCATGGCCTTGTCGTTCACCAGCTTCATGACGTGATCGAAGCCGTACACCGTCTTCACGAAGTTGCGCAGGTTTGTGCTCATGCAGCAACCGTATCGCGATCCGGCGAGCGTCTCTTTCGGTGCGGTTCGATCTCGAACGAAGGCGAAGGGAGCCGGGGGTGACCTGAGGAAGGCCAGCGCCCCTCTGTCTGTTGAAGCGTGAGAACAATTGCGAAACTCCTGGCTGGTTGTCGGCATCACGGTGCGACGAGCACAGCCTGTGCCGTAACGTCTCGCCCATGCCACCGGGTCCCGAACAAGCCCCTGCGTGGGTGCGAGTCGCAGCACGTCACCAGGTCGTACGTGTGCTGATGGTGTGTCGCGATCCAGGTGATGCGCTCACGTCGAGTGTGGCGGATGACTCGATGTCGGTGATTCGAACCAGTCCCGACCCGGCCGACCAACAGGCAGCACCGTTTCCGATGGCATGGCTCGAGTCGTGCCTGGCACAGGTGACGCCCGAGGTGCAGCGGGCGGCGATCCACCAAGCGGTTCAGCACCTCGATCGCGGTGGTGTGCTGGCCATGCCAGCGAACCTCGATGTGATCTTCGGCGCAGCCTGCGCGGAGCTCGGCCTGCAGCGTGATGCCGATGCCGATGCCGATGCCGATGCCGATGCCGATGCCGATGCCGACGTCGATGCCGACGTCGTCGCGGTCTACCGGCGCGGCAAGCGCATCACCGTGCACGACATGCTGTGGGACGCTCGGGCCGCGATCCGCCGCGTGGCGGCGGATCAGTTGGCTGCCGAGCTCGCCGGCGTGTGCGCACCCGTGGTGGTCGACACCCGGACCCACACCGATCGGGACCGCATGGGCGTCATCCCCGGTTCGATCCACGTGCCGCGCACCGTCCTCGAATGGCACCTCGACCCGGCCAACGGCTACCGACACCCCGCAGTCACCGGCTTCGACCAACCGCTTGTCGTGGTGTGCAACGGGGGGTACAGCTCGTCGCTTGCCGCCGCGAGCCTGCAACAACTGGGCTTCACGAACGTGCGCGATCTGATCGGTGGCGTTCGCGCCTGGACGCAGCACGGACATCCCGTGCACGCACCCGACCACGCCCACCTCGACCTCTGAGCGTTCACCGAGAGGGCATCGTCACGACGATCGCCGCGATGGAGTTCCCGAGCGACCAAGTCGGTACCGCTCTGCGGCGCGCGCCCGGGAATTCGGGACTCCCATTCATGTCAGCGACACCCGGCTCTGAGTACAGACGCGCCGGGTAGGCTCGAGAGTCGTGTCAGACAACCAGGAGGTGCGCTCCACGAGGTCGTCGGACTGCTCGCCGAGCGGATGGGGTGACGAGTTCACCGGCACACGGCTCCTGTCGAGCCTGAATGCCGCGGTCGTGCTCTTCCTGCTGGAGATGATCATCACGCTCTCGGTCGTTGCGCTGATCTACTCCGGTGACCTCGCGATCCACCTGCCGACCGTCGTCGGCGCCGCACTGATCGGCAACGCACTGCTGGTGACGATCGTCAGTCTGCGCGGCTCCTTCGCCGGAACGATGGCGGTCACGCAGGACACACCCGCCGTGATCCTCGCCGGTGCGGCTGCGGCGATCGCCGCCGCAGTGTCGACGGAGCCCGAGCGGCTGCTGCCGACCGTCGCCGCTCTCCTGGTCGGAACGACCGTCTTGGTCGGTGTCGTGTACACGTTGCTCGGGGTGTTCCGACTCGGCGGATTCGTTCGGTTCCTGCCGTTCCCCGTTCTCGGCGGGTTCCTCGCCGGAACGGGCTGGTTGCTGCTCACCGGCGGGATCGGGGTGGCGACCGGCGATGCCGTCTCCTGGGATCTGTTCGACAGCGACGTCATCGTGCGTTGGTTGCCGGCAGTGCTGCTCGGTGCGCTGATGGTCGGCGTCGTCCGTCGAACCGGCCGACCCGAGCTACTGGCAGGCATGATCCCGGCAATCGTCGCAGTCTTCTACGCGGTCATGTGGTTCAGCGGGCGCTCGCCGTCGCGCCTCTCCGCCGACGGCTGGCTGCTCGGACCCTTCCCGGACGACGTCGGATGGTCGCTTCCGGTGCCGCCCGACGCGTGGTCGTCAATCGATGTCTCGGCGCTCGTTGGTGCCCTCCCCGTGGCGCTGCCGGCCGTGCTCCTCGCAGTCGTCGGGCTGCTGCTCAACACCACGAGCCTGGAACTGCTCACTCGCAGCGAGATCGATCTCGATCGTGAGCTGCGAGTGGCGGGTGCCGCCAACATCGCTTCCGGTCTCGTCGGCGGGTTGATCGGCTACCACGGCATGTCGGTCTCGGCGCTGAATCACGGGCTCGCTCGAGGCAGGCGACTGCCGGGGCTCGTCGTCGCCGCGATGATCGTGGCCACCGTGGTGCTGGGTCCCGGGTTGCTCTCGTACATCCCGCGCGTTCTCTTGGGAGGCTTGCTCGCCTACGTGGGTCTCGCATTGCTCCAGGAATGGCTGATCGCGTCGCGGTCCTCGTTCCGGACCGCCGATCACCTGATCGTCGTGGGCATCTTCGCACTCATCGTGGCGACCGATTTCGTGTGGGGCGTGGCGATCGGGTTGGTGCTCACCGTCGTGATGTTCGTCGTCGACTACAGCCGGATCGACGTCGTCGCCCACCGGCTGACAGCGAGTACCGCAACGAGTCGGGTGATGCGCGCCGCCGATCAGGCCGAGTGGTTGCGCGACCGTGGCGAGGAGATCGGGGTGTACACGCTGCACGGCTTCATCTTCTTCGGGAGGGCGACCACGCTGCTCGGCGAACTGAGCGGACGGATCGGCGACACGACGAAGGTCCCGCTTCGCTACCTGGTCATCGACTTCCGGCACGTCACGGGGATCGACGTCACGGCTGCACTGAGCTTCGTGAAGTTGCTCGACCTGACGGAACGGGAGGGGTGCGGGCTGGTGGTCACCGGTCTGTCGGTGACTTCGTGGGAGCGGCTCGAGCGTGGCGGTGTGCGCGATCGTTCGGCGGCCGTCAGTGGCTCGGCCGTCCATCGCTTCGATGATCTCGATCGAGGGCTCGAATGGTGCGAGGAGCAACTGCTCGCCTTGCGTTCGACCGACGACTCGGTCCGGTCCGGGCTGAGGGTGTTGATCCGCGATGCAGCAGAGCTGGAGGCGCTGCTCCGCCACCTCGATCGGCTCGAGATCGGCGCCGGTGAACGACTGCTGGTCGAAGGCGATCGTTCGACCGAGCTCTATCTGATCGAGTCCGGCTCCTTCACCGTCGGGCTCGAACGGTCGGGCTCGGGGGTCATCCGGTTGCAGACAACGCACGGGTCCCAGATCCTCGGCGAGCTCGGCTTCTTCCTCGGCTCGCCCCGGAATGCGACTGTTGTCTGTGACCAGCCAGCAGTCGTGTACCGGCTGACGGTTGAGCGGTGGGGCGAGATCCGCGCCGAGTACCCCGAGGTTGCCCACACGCTCGAGGCCGCAGTGATCTCCACGCTCGGCGAACGCGTGGCCCACCTGACGCGAGTCGTCGACGCGCTCCAGGCTGGCTGACCGGAGAGCCGATCGCCGCCGAAGCGAGTTCAAGCCCTCCTGAGACGGGGTACGTCCCTTGCCGTGGTGGAGGAGGTGGGCGGTGCTCCGTCCTCAGGTGCTCAGGTGCTCAGGTGCTCAGGTCGACGAACGGTGTGCCGAGTTGATCGAGGTCGAGCGTGAGTCCGAGACCGGGCAGGTGCGCATCGGGTTGCAGGAACGAGCCGTTCCTGGCAGATGGACCGGTGACATGGGTGAGGGTGACCCAGCTGTCGAAGTCGACGCTGTGCACACGACGCAGCGCCGGGGTGGATGCGTTCATGTGGGCGAAGGTCATGTCGGCCAGGTTGCAGCCCGAAGCGTCCTCCACGGTGACGCCGATGCGCAGGTCGACGGCCGTGTCGCGGATGAGGGCAGCAGGCGTGATGCCGCCGACGCGCGTGAGCTTCACGGTGACCCCGTCGGCCACCCCCAGGCGGTGCGCCTCGAGCAGCGCAGGGAGCGACACGATGGTCTCGTCCATCACCATCGGGCCGCCCCACGAGCTGCGGAGGTGTCCGCACTCCGCGAGGGTCGCGCACGGCTGTTCGAGGAAGATGCCCGCGCCGTCGGGGCCCAGTTCGCGCACGAATCGGCGAGCGTTCGACAGCGAGAAACCACAGTTGGCATCGGCGAAGATGACGACATCGGGTCCGACGGTGTCACGAACAGCCAGCACCCGTTGCGCGTCGACGATCGGGTCGTCTCCCACCTTCACCTGCAACCGGCGGTAGCCCTGGTCGAGTCGTTCCGTGGCCTTGGCCCGTACCTCGTCGGTGGTGGCCCCCTGCACCGGCCGGTACAACGGCGTCGACTCAGGTCCGTCGGCGCCGAGACGGCTCCACAACGGCACGCCATCGGCTCGGGCGGCGAGGTCCCACACGGCGACGTCGATCGGCGACTTGCAGTACGGGTGGCCGGTGAGCGCCGCTGTCATGCGGCGGTGCACCGACTGTGGTCGGCGCGGATCGAGACCGAGCACCGCCGCGGCGAGCGACGTGACGCCTGCGATCTGACCAGCGAGGTGCTGGGCGTCGAACGTGGCCCCGACGGTGCCCGACTCGCCGATGCCCTGCGTGCCGTCGTCGGCGATCAGCCGGACGACGACCGCATCCATACCGGTCGTCACCCGGTCGCCCGCCATTCGATAGCTGCCCTCCACATAGGGCAGATGGAGCGACCAGGCGGTGACGCGAGCGATCTTCACATCGGTGAGTCTGCCTGATCGGCGAGCGTGGTCGAGATGTGTGAGCTCGCCTCGAGGGTGCGGTGCACCGGGCACTTGTCGGCGATGCGCAGCAAGGCGGTGCGCTGCAGGTCGTCGAGGTCGCCGGCGACGGTGATCCGCCGTTGGAAGTGGTCGATCAGCGGTCCGCCCCCCTCGACGCACGAATCGAGATCGGCAGCGTGCGTCTTGGCGTGGGTCACCTCCACCGTCACCCGATCGAGCGCCAGCTTCTTGCGGTCCGCGTACAGCCGCAAGGTCATCGACGTGCATGCTCCGAGTGCGGCGCCCAGCAAGTCGTACGGCGACGGCCCGGCGTCGAAGCCTCCGATGTCGACCGGTTCGTCGGCGAGGAACCGGTGGTCGCCGACGACGACGTGGTTCAAGAAGGTGCCCTGTCCGGTCTCGGCCACCACCACCGGCGCCGACGCCTTCGGCGCGGGAGCCAGCGGGTGCTCGTCGACCAGGAACCGCTCGGACCAGCACGCGATCATCCGTGCCACGTACACGGCGTCGGCGGGCTTGGTCAGGAGATGATCGCCACCATCAACGGCGATGAAGCTCTTCGGATGACGTGCCGCCGCATAGATGCGGGCCGCATTGTCGATGCCGACGGTGTTGTCGGTGGGGGAGTGCACCACCAGCAGCGCGGCGCGCAACTGGGCGGCGCAGGCCTCGACCGAGTGGCCCGTCAGGTCGTCGAGCAGTTCCCGGCGGATCGTGAAGCTCCGTCCCGCGATCTCGACGACCGCACGACCGTGCTGTTCGATCTCGGGCAACTGGGCGCCGAACAACCGAGCGATGTGCGCCACGTCGGCCGGCGCACCGATGGTGGCGACCGCCCGCACTTCGGGGATCTCCGCGGCGACTGCGATGGCTGCGGCGCCGCCGAGGCTGTGGCCGATCAGCAGTTGGGGCGCCGTGTGGTGGTCGCGCAGCCATGCGGCGGCGAGGCGGAGGTCGTCGAGGTTGGACGAGAAGTCGGTGTTGGCGAAATCCCCGTCGCTCGAGCCGAGCCCGGTGAAGTCGAAGCGCAGCACGCCGATGCCGTGAGCGTTCAGTTCGGCAGCGATCCTGCCTGCTGCCACCACGTCCTTGGAACAGGTGAAGCAGTGTGCGAACAGGGCGAACGCGCGGGGCGGACCAGCGGGCAGATCGAGCCGACCGGCCAGCGATTCACCTCGGCTGCCGATGAACGTCACTCGATCGGGTCTGCGTGCCATGGTGTGCTCCGGTCGTCGTCGGTTCGGTCAGGTGTGCCTGGTCAGCTGCATGTTGCCAGGTCGCTCCTCTGGGGGAGTGGTGGAACGTCCTGCGGGGGCGTCGTCCAGCGACGCCCCCGCAGGAGAAGTGACGTGCTCAGCCCAAGGCGATGATCGGGCAGTTCACGACGATGTCGTTGGCCGCCCACGGCGATCCGTCCGGGGCGGTGACTGCGCCGTCCTCGGCGAGGTCCTCGACATCGGCGAAGCGGGTGACGCGAACCGGAGTGTTGCCGGCCGCCCATGCGGTGAGGTGCACATCCCACAGCGGGCTGTAGCGGCCCTGGTTCGGCAGCCAGGCGAGCACGTTCAGCGGATCGCCTTCACCCAGGAGAGCAGAGTTGATGCCCTGGCGCACGTTGGCGGCACCGGTCGGTCCGTTGATGAACGCGACCAGGCCGGCGCGACCGGAGTTGGTGCTGTCGTCACCGGCTCGGGGTGTGCGGGCAAGGCGAGGCGCGTAGGTCGACCCCTCGAGGGCCGCCGGGCCCTCTGCTGACGCATCGGTCGAGAGGTAGCGCACGGCTTCGCCGCGGGCGAAGCCTCGGGTGAGTGCGAGCTTCACTGTGGTGCCGGTGAGGCTGATGACCTTGTCGTGCTGACCGGTCGCGTTTGCGATCTGAGGTGCATTGATCACCGATCCATCGGGAAGCCGGACGAGTGGGCTGTACCCGGGTGCACCGACCGAACCGGGCTGGGCCGCGACCGGCGGGAAGCCGGTCCCGGGCGTGCCGGTGACGATTCGCGCCGGTGAGAAGTCGACTCCGGCGTCGACCACGAGGACCCCGTTGTCGAGACGTCCCCGTTGGGCTCCGTCACCCACGTTGGCGAGCTTGTTGATCTGGTTGACCTTGAAGCGATCGGCAGAGCTCGACGTGGATGCTTCGATCACGATGTAGCTGAATGTGGTACCGGCCGTTGTCCGGCCCTGGTAGACGGGGAAGGTTGCCGTCGTGCCGCTGACGGTCGCCGACGGGACGAAGGTGCCGGAACCGCTGCTGGCCGATGCCGATGGTGCGGAGATGGCGAGCGGAAGTACCGCAAGCGCGACGAGTGCGAGTAGTCGTTTCATGGGAGATGTCTCCTGGTTTGCGTGTGGTGGGATCGAACGAGCTCGAAGGTAAGCGACGCATCTTTCGTGGTCGGAGAGACGCGGAAAACCCTTGGAAAACTCCTGCCGCTACAGGCACATCGAGCGGGCACGGAACCACTCGGCCACGGACCAGGCCTGGAACGGGCAGCCAGTGGACATGTGAGGCTGGTCGCCGTCGGCAGTCTCCGACACCGATCCCAGCCCCCACTCGAGCAGGTGCGGCTCGGCGTCGGTCACGACTCGCTCGGCAGTCGAATGCTCGCCGACTGCCTTCAGCACATCGACGAGAGGCCCGAGCAACCACGGCCATACGGTCCCCTGGTGGTAGGCGGCATCGCGGGAGTTGCCGTCGCCCCGGTGGAGGCCGCAGAAGCGAGGATCGGCCGGTGAGAGTGAACGGAGCCCGATCGATGTTCGGAGCGACCCGATCGCGGCAAGCACGCCGCGTCGATCGGCGAGCGACAACCCGACAGCGTCGATCCCGGCCGCGATGAGTTGGTTGGGTCGAATGCTGTCTCCTGGCTGATGACCATCGGCGACGTCGAGCAATCCACCGATCGGAGAGGCAAAGCGCAGCCTGAACGATTCGCCGGCGCGCCGCAACGGTCGCTCGAACGCATCGGTGGCCAGGCCCGCTCGACCGGCGATGCGCACCGCTGCGTCGAGGCCGCTGATCCACAGCGCATTGACCTCCACCGGCTTGCCGGCCCGCTGCGTGATCGGCCGTCCGGCAACACGGGCGTCCATCCATGTGAGCGCAAGCCCATCGGCACCGTTGGTGACCAGACCGTCATCGTCGACGCGGATGCCGAAGCGAGTGCCCCGCAGGTGGTGAGCGACGATGTCATCGACGGCCGGCAGCAGCGCGACGCCGAGATCGATATCGCCGGTGCGGTCGACGTGGCGACCGACAGCATGAAGGAACCACATCGCCGCGTCGACGGTGTTGTACTCGGTGCCGCCCACGTCGGAGGTGTTGGCGAGCATGCCTTCGGACACGGTCGATGCCGCTGCCCGCAACAAGGCTGAGCCTTCGTCGACTCGTCCGGTGTCGAGGAACAAGCCCTCGTACGAGGTCATCGTGTCGCGTGACCAATCGCCGAACCACGGATATCCGGCAACGACGGTCGGCCCGTTGCCCCCCTCGACGATGAACTGATCGGCGGCGTGAGCGAGCAGCGCATCGGTCGCATCGGTCGCTCCGGCGCGGAGAGCGACCGATCGTGCTCGGGCCCGGGCTGCTTCGATCACCTCGGCTGCCGGGAGGAGTGGGCTGGCGAGATCGCCCGACCACGCAGTGACCGCCATCGATTCACCGATCCGCATCACCGCCGAGAACGTTCCCGCCCGCACCAGGTCTTCATCAGCGCTGAGCCCGCGGGCGGCCTCCTCGCGGTGATGCACCCCGTGGTACCACGTACCGTCTCGACGGAAGTCGGGACCACTGACGCGGTACGCGCCTTCGAACACGAATCCGTCGGCGACCTCTGCGACGTCGGGGCTGCCGTCGGCGTGTCGTTCACCATGGGCGTCGCGCCACGTCGCAAGCGCCGCGACATCGAGGCGCACTGCGTCCGCGGGTGCTGACAGCAGGGTCCACACCGTTGCAACGCCGGGCCGACCCCGCGACATCGCCAGCTCCATCTGGATCGACAGCGGGCCGGCCGACCAGGTCCAACGGGGCACACCGTCGATCAGGTCGAACCGGTCGAGGAGGAGGTGGCCCGTCGGCGAGACGGCGCCCCCGGACCACTCGTGCGTCGCCAGCTCGAAGTGGTGGTCGCCGATGGTCACCACCGCATCGAGGGCAGCGAGGCCGAGCATGCGACCGATCGGTGGCGCGGTCGCAACGACCAGGAGTCCGTGGTAGCGCCTGGTGCGGAGGCCGGCAATAGTGCCCATGGCAAAGCCACCCAGTCCGTCGGTCACGAGCCACTCTCTGGCGCTTGCGGCGCCGAGGTCGCCCGTCGTGTGGCGGCCGAAGCTGATGCGTGTCATGCACGTCCGGTCCCGGTTGGGCCCGAAACGTGACATGCGATCTTCCGCGGGCCGCCGGCAGCGGCCCTGCGTCGCGTCAGTCGCGCGAGAAGTCGCGGAACGCCTGCAACAGCGAGTCCCGTGCGGGCCCCGTCGGCGGGTCGGGATGCACACGGCCGAGCGTGTCCGCCGTGAGTCGGACCTGTTCGAGGTACGTCGTGCACGCAACACACCCCCGAATGTGGCGCTCGAACCGCCTGCGCGCTCGATGAGTCAGCGCACCTTCCAGGTACTCGGTCACCAGTTCGACTGCCTGCTGGCAGGTCATGTCGCCGACATGACCGATCCTGTCGCGCAGCTCTTCGAAAGCGCTCACATGTCGATTGTTGTTCATGTCGATCGTGAATGCGAGCCCCGACAGCTGTTTGCCCGTCCGCTTCGGCCTCATGACAGTGGTATCGGCGGCAACGCGAGCGATCTGTAACACATCGCTGCCGGCGAGGACTGAACCGGCGATGGCACAGCCGTCGTGACCGGCGCCTCGCTGCCGGCTCGAGCAAAGGAGCACCACGTGCAGGGATTGTCTGGCAAGACGGTGTTGGTGACCGGTGGCAGTTCGGGCATCGGTCAGGCGATAGCGACCCGCCTCGGGCACGAAGGCGTGAACGTTGCGATCAACTACGTCGGTCCGCTCGATGGCGCTCTGGCCACCAAGTCTGCGATCGAGGCAGGGGTTGAGGCGTGCGTGCTCGAGGTGAACCGTTGTAGCGCTCCGAGCCGGGCGATCGTGGTCGAGGCAGACGTGTCAGATGAGGCGGCCGTCGGTCGGATGTTCGACGAGGCCCGTGCCGAGTTCGGCACCGTCGACTTCCTCGTGAACAACGCAGGCATCCAGATCGCCCAGGACTCCGACATGCTCGAAGCCGAGGCGTTCGACCGAGTGTTGGCCGTGAACCTGCGCGGATCGTTCCTCTGCGCGCGTGAACACCTGCGCCATCTCGTTGCCGAAGAGCGCACGGGCGGCATCGTCAACATCTCGTCGGTCCACCAGCTCATCCCGAAGCCGAAGTTCCTCGCCTACTCGGTGAGCAAGGGTGGCATGCAAAACCTCACGCGCACCTTGGCGCTCGAGTACGCAGGGCGCGGCATCCGGGTGAACGCGATCGGGCCAGGAGCGACCATCACACCGATCAATCGTGCATGGGTCGACGATCCGGACAAGAGCGCAATGGTCACCAGCCACATTCCGATGGGGCGGGCGGGAACGTCTGAGGAGATGGCGGCGACGACGGCGTTCCTGCTGTCCGACGAGGCCGGATACATCACCGGTCAGACGATCTTCGTCGACGGTGGCCTGACCCTGTTCGCCGACTTCCGTGGCACGTGGTCGTCGGAATGAGCGAATCCACCGATGGAGACCCCCGCGCCGGCGAGTTCTGGCCGTCGCGCTAGGGAGCTGACGACGAGGCAGGGGCGCTCAACGAAATCACTCCCGCCAAGGTCATCGCCGCCTCCCGGTTGGTGAAACGTGGCCAGACGTTCGATCTGGCGCATGTGCTCGACTCGCAAGTTCCGGCGTTCCCAGGTCGCAGCTTTCGTCGGCACCTCGAGGTTCGGGTTGCGCACCATGCCGGCGTGTACCGTTCCGCCCGTGTTGGATCGCGACGGCTCCGCCGAGCACGAACTCATCGAGCGGCTTCGCCGCGGCGATGAGGATGCGTTCGCACAGCTGCTCGACCAGTACTACCGATCGATGCTGCACGTTGCGCGTGGCTACGTGTCGTCGAGAGAAGCGGCAGAAGACGTGGTGCAGGACACCTTCATCGGCGTCATCACGGGGATCGGGACGTTCGAAGGTCGAGCTTCGCTGAAGACCTGGATGTTCAGAATCCTCGTGAATCGAGCGCAGACTCGCGGCGAACGGGAAGGTCGGATCCGCCCGTTCTCGTCGGTCTCCGACGGTCGGGATGATCCCGCAGTGGATCCCGCCCGCTTCGAGGGTTCAGGCCGTTGGGCCGGCTACTGGTCGACGCCACCAACCGCCGATCTGCTCCCCGAGAGCGGCGTGCTCGCGGCAGAGCTGGGGACTCGGCTGCTCGCCGCGATCGAGGTGCTGCCCGAGGCACAGCGCACCGTCCTCGAACTGCGCGACGTGCTGGGCTTCTCGTCACATGAGGTGTGCGACCTGCTCGAGATCTCGGAGGTCAACCAGCGTGTGCTGCTCCATCGAGCTCGGAGCAAGGCGCGGGCGATGCTCGAGACGTACGTCGACGACGGCCGAGACCGGTGATGATCCGGTCCGCGGTGCGTTGCTCGGAGTTGGTGGAGCTGGCAACCGATTGGATGGAGGGCTCTCTCGACGGTGTGGCGCTCTGGCAGCTGGCGGAGCACCTGGCGCCGTGCCCGCACTGTCGCTCCTACGTGACGAGTTGCGAACGTCGATCGGGCTTTTGGGGGAGACACCACGCGAAGCGCCGCCGGCATCGGCCCGAGCGGCTCTGTTGCAGGCTTTCCGTGAGGGCGTGTCGCCAGACGGCCGGTGACCGGAGCCGGATCGACCGGCACCGGGCTCAGGTGAGCGTGAGCCGGCGAGTGAGCCACGCTGACTGAAAGTCGCGTTCGGCCTGGTATCCCGCGTCGAACGCGTCCTGCGCGTCCTGCGCGTCCTGCGCGTCCTGCGCGTCCTGCGCGTCCTGATCGTCTGCTCGACCGGCAGCATCGTGGCCGGCCGAGCACGCCGCGACGAACGGCGCTCTGGCGAGCACACCACCGATCGCCTCGCGAGCGGCGTCGCCCGCGAGCGCGCCCAGGCGCCCAGCGACGGTGCTGTCGTCACAACGCCCACCCAGTTCGGCGAGCCGCTCGAGCGTGCTGGCTCGGGCGAAGCGACGAGCGCGGACGAACCGGCGCCTGCGTCGCAGTGCTGCGACAGCACGAGCACGGCATCTCCACGCGCACACCTCGTTCAGCTCGGCGATCGCCTCGTCGTAGCCGGGGACCGGAGCCACGAGCCTGCCGCGGGTCGCCACCAACTTGTGTCGCGCTTCGATCACCTCACCATCGAGTTCGACCACCCACATCGCAGCGGCGATCCAGATCGCCACGTCGGCGGCGCGGCACGCGTGCACACCCTGGTGGCACGGAGATGCCTGCGACACCTCCACCCACCCGTGCCTCGGCCAGAGCGTTCCGGTGAACGGGGCGCGCCCGTCGGCGTCGAGGAACTTGTAGGCCAGCACGGCGGCGAGGATATCCGTGTGAGACATCTGCAACCAGCCTGCGGACAGCCTGCAACCGGCGGGTGAGTCGCCGTGCGCTCGTGGCCAGAGAGGGCGAATTCAGCGCGACATGACGAACGGGGCGACGAGCCGGGTTCGGCGAGCGGTCCGACCGGTCGCGTCCTCCACCCGATCGGCGCTGCCGAGCACCGAGACGATGGCTTTCGATGCGAGAAAGCGCAGCGGATCAGGTTCCCAGTCGCGCGATCGATGTCCCACCCACGGCAGAGATGTGCGTTCGGTGTCGCGGTCCAAGATGAGCTCGGCCAGCGTGCGCCCGCCGAGGTGAGCCGCGACCACACCATGGCCGCTGTAGCCACCGGACCAGGCTGTTCCGGCCGATCGATCGCAGGTGACCGACATGCACCAGTCGCGAGGGACCGCCAGCGATCCACCCCAGTGATGGGTGATCGCGGCGGCGCCGATCGCCGGGAAGCAGCGGCGCAGGGTGGTCTCCAGTCGCTGCCGCACCGCAGCGTTCCGTTCGTTGGCCTGATCGATCGGCGAGCCGATGCGGTACGGGGCCCCGCGGCCGCCGATCGCGATGCGCCCGTCGGGGGTGCGTTGGGCGTAGAAGAACAGATGATGAGCATCGGACACGGTGAGACCCTCGGCCCACCCGAGTTCCTCCCACACGCCGTCAGGCAACGGCTCCGTCGCGATCATGAGCGAGTAGAGGGGAAGGAACCGCCGGCCCCATCCGCGCGCTTGCACGCTGTAGGACTCGGTGGCGCGAACCACCATCGGCGCGCGCACCGAGCCTCGCGGTGTGCGCACGAGTCCTGTCGTGATGTCACCGGGCGACTGCTCGAAGATCATCACGTTGCGGCGTTCGCAGGCATCGGCCAGTCCACGGACGAGTCGTGCCGGATCGATGCGCGCGCAGTGGGGTGAGTAGCTGGCCGCGATCGCGCCCGCCACGCGAGCGTGGTCGTTGCTCGCGTGCGCATCGAGCAGGCGCACGTCGGCGTCGCTGATCCCTCGGGCGTGCTTGCCCGAAACGCCGGCGTGCAATCGTGCTCGTTGCGGTTCAGAGGTGGCGACGGTCAAGGTGCCACCGTGCGCGAAACCGCAGTCGATCGACTCGTCGTCGCAGATGCGCCCCATCTCGTCGAGCGACTCGATCGTTGCTCGTTCGGCCCGCAGCACCGCCGCGGGGTCTGAGTGTCGTGCGTAGACGCCCGGCGAGCCAGCGATGAACGCGGATGCCCAGCCACCGTTACGGCCCGATGCACCGAACCCGGCGATGTCTCGTTCGACGACCGCGATGTGCAACGACGGCTTGAGGAGAGCCAGGTAGTAGGCCGTCCACAGACCGGTGAAGCCAGCGCCGACGATGGCCACATCGACGTCCAGATCCTGATCGAGAGCGGGGCGGGGATCGAGTCGTCCGGGGAAGGTGTTCAGCCACAGCGAACGATGGCGGGCAGGCTCCATGTCGTGCTCGGACATCGAGTTGCGACCGTACCAGCCGGTCGATGCCGCTGTGCTGCGATGCTGCGACGCCGTCTTCACACCGTCGAGCTGTAACGCATCCGGCCACGGGCGGACTGAGGCCGCATGACCGCTGAACGAGCACGCTTGCACGACGATCCGAGTGGCTGGCGGCGTTGGGGCCCGTATCTCGCCGAGCGAGCGTGGGGAACGGTGCGCGAGGTCTACAGCGCGAATGGCACGGCGTGGGACGACCTCCCACACGACGCGGCTCGCTCACGGGCGTACCGCTGGAACGAGGACGGCCTCGGTGGTCTGAGTGATGACGAGCAACGCCTGTGCTTCGGATTTGCGTTCTGGAACGGTCGCGATCCCATCCTGAAGGAGCGGATCTTCGGTCTCACGGGCAACGAGGGCAATCACGGCGAGGATGCCAAGGAGTACTGGTGGTTCCTCGACTCGACTCCGACGCATTCGTGGATGCAATGGCGGTACTGGTACCCCCACGATGCGTTTCCCTATGGTGACCTGGTCGACGAGAATCGGCGCCGCGGGCGGCTCGACCCCGAGTACGAACTGCTCGACACCGGCATCTTCGACGACGATCGCTACTGGGACATCACGGCCGACTACGCCAAGGCCGGCCAGGACGATTGGTGCATCACCTTGCGCGTCAAGAACGTTGGTCCCGAGGCGGCGACGCTGCATGCCCTCCCGACGATCTGGTTCCGCAACACCTGGTCGTGGGGTCGCGATGCCACCAAGCCGTCGATCACCGCAACTGGGTCGGAGTTGCTGGCCCAGCACGCGACCCTTGGGGCGATGACGCTCGTGGGCGATGGCTCACCTCGCCCGCTGGTGTGCGACAACGAGTCGAACGCGCCGCGCCTGTGGAACGCGGCGCCCACGACTGCCCACCCGAAGGATGCGATCAACGATCACGTGGTCGGAGGTGCCGACACGCTCAACGTCGAAGGCATCGGCACGAAGGCGGCCCTGCACTACGTGTTGGACGTGGCGGCGGGTGAGACCGCCGAGATCCGGCTTCGGTTGGCGCCGGGCGGGGGCAGCCTCTCGCGAGGATTCACCTCTGAGTCGAAGCAGCGTCGAGTCGAGGCCGACGAGTTCTACGACGACCTGCTCGGTGGCCTCGATGCGGAAGCGCAGATGATCGCACGACAAGCCCTCGGCGGGATGATGTGGACCAAGCAGTGGTTCCACTTCGATGTCGACCAATGGCTGGACGGTGACCCCTCAGGTCCGCCACCCCCGCACGGTCGCGAGGCGGGCCGTAATCGGGAATGGCGTCATCTCAACAACGCCGACGTGCTCACCGTGTGCGACACGTGGGAGTACCCATGGTTCGCCACATGGGACCTGGCCTTCCAGTGTGTGGCCATCGCCCACATCGACGCGGGGTTCGCCAAGGATCAACTGTTGCTCATGTGCCGCGAGTGGTACATGCATCCGAACGGACAGCTGCCGGCCTACGAGTGGG
>JANNQK010000073.1:0-25454 GCA_031400715.1 Actinomycetes bacterium
GCTGACAGCGCACGGGATGCCCAGCTCTCGGCTGACGATCACGGCGTGGCTGTTCAGCGCGCCGACGTCGACGATCACCCCGCCGGCAGCGACGAACAACGGTGTCCATGCCGGATCGGTGTTCGGCGCGACCAGGATGTCCCCCGGCTCGAGCGCCGTCGGGTCGGACGCGTCGAGGATCACACAGGCTCGACCGCGCACCACGCCAGCGCAGCCGGGTGCGCCGGTGAGCACCTCGCCGGCGACGGCGGCGACCGAATGGGAGTCGGCCTTCGGATGCAGATCCTCGATCTCGGGAATGCCTTTGTCCGACTCGATGAAGTAGGGCGGCTCGAGCTCCCACAGCTGTCGCCACGCGGCCTTGCGGTCGGCGACGGTCTGGGCCAGCGACGACGCGTCGGCGACGAACTGATCGAGCTCGGTCTCGAGCAGCATGAACACGTCACGACGGTCGGCGAGCACGTCGAGGTGGCGACCGGCGAGCTCGAGCAACGCAACACGCTGTTCGTTGATCGCCTTGATGCAGTTGGCCTTGGTGCGCTCGCGCCAGGCGTTGAACCTCATCGCCGAGGCCTGCGCGGCCAACAGCATGCCGGTGGCCTCTTCGTTGCCCTCCACGAGCGCCAACGCCTCGGCGGTGGCGGCCTCGCGGTCGGCGATGACGGCAAGGTGGCGGGTGACCGGGTCGCTGCTCTCGGGCGCGGCGCGCATCGAGTCGATCAACGACAACGCGAGTTGTGGTTTCGTCTCCCACACGTCGCTGTAGATGTCCCATTCATTGGGTCCGCGGCTGCCGTAGGTGCGCAGGAAGCTGGCGAAGCCCTCCTGGAACTCGGGCGACGACTGGTCGAGACGCGACAGCTTCCACATCGCACCCGACGGGGCCGCCGAGTCGACATCACCGGCACCGGCGATGAGGCGCACCATCAGCTGCGGCACGATGCCACCGAGGATGGCAGGCCCGATCGCGGTGTTCGACGACGAGATCACGTGGTCATCGAAGAACCGCCGGTTGAGGGCGATGAACGAACGGGCGTACGCGACGAGATCGGCGTCGGACATCGCCGTGAGATCGGGCCGATTCGCTCGGGCGGCGTCGGCCAAGCGCTTGCTCTCGTCCATGTCGGGCCACTCGGTGGTGCTGAGCACCCATCCGACCCGCTCGCCGATGCGTGCGCCGGCCGCGTCGCTCAGATCGTCGGGATGTGCGACGTACGGCGGAGTGTCGGGACGGTTGCCGAAGAACGCGGCATCGATGCCCGCGGCTCCCGCGCCACTTCGTTCGCCGAACACACGCACCACCGACGCGTTCACGTAGAAGTACCCGTTGAACAATCCACAGGTCGGGATGATCCCTTCCCCCGTGAGCTCCTCCATCGCAAAGGCACCATTGCTCACGTTGCCATCGCGCCAGCCCTCCATGATCCCTGGCACCCACGACAACGTGGCACCGAGCGGGCTGACCGGATCGGGCAACACGTCGCTGGCGTTGGAACGGGTGTACACGGGAAAGCGCGTGCTCGCGGCGGTGTCGGTGAGCCACTTGGTCATGTCGTCCCCCAGAGACGAAGCGCGGCCGACCCCGTGGTCAGCCGTCGAGGATGGTGACGGTACCAGTCGACCCGTCGACAGTGACGAGTGCACCATCGGGGATCCGAACCGTTGCGTCCGTCACGCTCACCACACAGGGAATGCCCAACTCGCGGCTGACGATGATGGCGTGGCTGAGCGCTGCGCCGACGTTCACCACGACCGCGCACGCCGGCACGAACAGCGGTGTCCATGCCGGGTCGGTCATCGGAGCGATCAACACGTCGCCCGGCTCGAGCGCGAACGGGTCGCTGGGATGCAAGACCACCCGTGCTCGACCCGTCGCGGTGCCCGGGCTGCCAGGAACGCCGGCGAGCACATCACCCGGCCGGGCGATCTCGGCGGTGGACTCGCCCTTTCGCGGCCATGCCGGCAGCGGCGGCGCATCGCCGTTGACGATGAACGGTGGTTCCAGAGTCCACAGCTCGAGGTACTGCTCCTCCCGGGCCACCAGCCGGGGCCGGAACTCGTCGGGGCCTGCCACGAAGGCGTTCACCTCGTCGGCGACCAGCATGCACAGCTCGCTCATGGTGTACTCGTGCCGTGCGGCCAGCTCACGCATCACCATCCGCACCTCGTGCAACACCCTGATCACGTTGGTCTTGGTGCGCTCGCGGCCCGCGAGATAGGTGTGCGCCGAGGCGAGACCCATCTCGAACTGCGCGAGCGCGTCGGGCTGGTCGGCCAGCGCCGCACGTACCTTCGTCTCGGCCGCCTCGCGCAACGAGATGTTGCGATCGTTGCGCGTGTGTGGCGCCTCGGACTCGGCAGCGCCGCGCATCCGGTCGATCAGCACGGTGACGAGCTCGGGTCGGGTCTCCCACACCTCGCTGCGGATGTCCCACTCGTTCGGACCCCGACTCCCGAACAGGCGCAGGAACTCGGAGAAGCCGCTCCGGTACTCCTCGGACGCCGGGTCGAGCCGGGACAGCTTCCACATCGCTGCGCTGGGAGCAGCCGAATCGACGTCGCCGACGCTCGTGATGAGTGTGAGCGCGAGCAATGGCTCACCCAGCGCTTCGGCGATGCCTCCGAGCACCCCCGGTCCGATCGACGAACCAGTCGTGACGGTGAGATGACGGCGGAACAGGTGCCGGAGCGTCGGCAAGAAGCCCTGAGCGCGCTCGAGGAGTTGGTCGTCGGTGATCGCCTCGAGATCGGGGCGTGAGGCTCGCGCGGCGCGGCTGACGTCGCGGTCGTCGCGCAACTCGGGGAGATCCGTCACTGCCATCACTGCACCCATCCACGCGCCGATGCGCTCGGTCGCCGCGGCATTTTCGTGCCACGACTCGGCCGCGTACGGCGGCTTGTCGGGATGGTCGCCGAAGTAGGCGGTGTCGATCGCCTCCGGAGTCAGGCCCGGGCCGCGCGCCCCGAACACGCGCGCCATCGTGCCGTTGATGAACAGGTACCCACCCAGCGTCCCCACGACTTCAGGGGTCGTCTCCGACATCTCGTCGTCGTCGAACGCACCCACGTCCAGCATCACCGAGTCGCGCCAACCGGCGAGCATCGGCGTGAAGGCCAGGGTCCAGCCGAGCGGGCTGCAGGGGTCGGGCAGCACCTCGCCTGCATTCGCCCGGGTGAGCAACGGGAACTTCGGATTGATGTCCCAGTCCGTGATCCAGCGGTCGGCGACCTTGGTGATGCTCCTGTGCGGTTCGAGTGAGGCGGACGTCGGGGCAGGCGCGACGGGTCAGGAAAGTGCGAGCACGGTGACGACACCGGTGCTGCCGTCGACGCGGATGCGGGCGCCGTTCGGGATGCGTCGCGTGGCGTCGGTGGCGGAGATGACACACGGGATGCCGAGTTCGCGGCTCACGATGATCGCGTGGCTGAGCGCCGCGCCCACATCGACGACCACACCTGCCGCCGGCACGAACAACGGGGTCCACGACGGATCGGTGATCGGGGCGATCAGGATGTCGCCCGGCTCGAGGTCGGTCGGATCGTTCGAGTCGAGGATCACCCGGGCGATGCCTTCGGCCTGCCCCGGGCAGCCGGGCATGCCGACCAGCACGTCGTCGACGCCGAGCATGCCCGCAGACGGCTCGTCGCGTCGATGCCACGTGTCGGGCCCATCGGTGCGGCCGTCGAAGATGAACGGCGGAGTGAGCTCCTGCAGCTTGCGATACTCGGCGCGGCGCTCACGGATCGTCTCGGTGAACGCGTGCGGGTTGTCGATGCACGCCTCGACCTCGGCCGACCGCAGGAAGCCGTAGTCCTCGATCTCGTCGAAGGCGCCCGTGGCGACCATGCGCGAGCCGAACTCACGCATCGGCATGCGCATCTCGTGGATGCAACGGATGTTGTTCGTCTTGGTTCGTTCCCGGCCCGGCAGCCACGCGGCCGAGCAGGCGATCGCCGCGGCGAGCTGTCCGTGGGTGGCCGGGTCGCCCTCCACCATCGCCAGCAGTTCGGCCGACGCCGCCTCGCGCTGGCGTGCTCGGTCGGCGTTCTGCAACGCCGGATCTGCCGACTCGGGCGCGCCACGCATGCGGTCGATGGCCGACAGGGCGAGGGCCGGCCGGGTCTCCCAGGTGGGCGACCGCGACTCCCACTCGTTCGGGCCGCGGCTGCCGAAGTCGATCAGGAACTGGGCGAACGCGTCGGCGAACTCCTGCGAGTCGGGGGCCATGCGCGACAGCGCCCACATCGCATGGCTCGGAGCCGCCGAGTCGACCTCCCCGATGCCGGCGAGAATCGGCAGGATCAGGTCGGGGCGGCCGACCGCGGTGGCGACGCCGGAGATCGCCCCTACCGGAACCGTGGCCATGTAGGTGGTGAACAGGTGGTGCGAGAAGTACTTCCGGTGCGACGGCACCAGATCGAGGTACTTCTTCCAGAGGTCGAGTTCGCTCCAGGTGCTGTAGTCGGGGCGAGCTGCGCGCAGGGCGATCGTCTCCTCGCGGTCCTCGGTGAGCTCGGTGAGATCGCTCAGGCTGCTCTGCGCGAACACGTATCCGAACGTGGCACCGATCTTCTCGGTCAGATCCGGTCGCTCGTCGCCGTCCATCGACTGGTACGGCGGGACGCCCGGCATCGCACCGAAGAACGTCTCGTCCATCAGCTGCCACGACAGGCCCGGCGCCCGCTCGCCGAAGATCCGGATCAACGAGGCGTTGAGGTAGCAGTAGCCGCCCTGCACGCCCAGCTGGCAGAACTCGTCGGCCGGGAACTCATCGGCCTCGAATGCCCCCATCCGCACCCACGCATCACGCCACCCGAGCTCGGCATACCAGAGCGCTGTGTCGCTGGTGAGGGGCGTGACCGGGTCGGGGAAGACCTCGCCGACGTTGGCCCGCGTGTACAGCGGAAACCGCGCCGACAGATCTGAGTCGGTCACGTAGTAGCGATCACCAGACATGGTTTCGTCCCCCAGACGTCGATCCGGACGCCATCCCCATGGCCACCGGCGTGGCGCATCGTAGCCAGGTGTGGATGTGCCGGGAATCGCACCGGGCAATGTTGCCGACACGTGGCCGGATGCCGTCGATCGCTGCGATCCTTGTGCCCATGGAACTCCTGGCAGGACCCGCCGACCGCTCATGGGGTGCATTCACCGAGGAGCACCCCTGGGTGCTCGATCGCGACGCCATCCGCTGGCTCCCGCTGGCCGACCGCCTCCGGGCTTCGGCGAGGGCCGAGGTACCGGTGCTCACCAAGCCGTCGAAGGTGCCGCCCGGCGCCCGCGTGATCACGGTGGTCCGCGAACTCGGCACCGCCGTGCTCCCGTGGATGGTGCGCAAGAAGCGCGGCCGATTCGCGACGCCCGAGGCGAGCCGCGCCGATGTCTCGCGCCGGCTGCGCATCGCGGCCGAACACCTCGGCCCCACCTACATCAAGCTCGGCCAGATCATCTCCAGCGGCGAGGGCCTGTTCCCTGCCGAACTGGTCGCCGAGTTCAAGCTCTGCCGCGACCAGGTGCCGCCGGAACCGTTCGAGGTGGTGCGCACGGTGGTCGAAGCCGACCTGGGCGGACGGCTCGAAGACCTGTTCTCCTCGTTCGATCGAACCCCGCTGGCCGCGGCGTCGATCGCCCAGGTGCACGCAGCCACGCTGCGCACCGGCGAGGAGGTCGTCGTGAAGGTGCAGCGGCCGAGTGTGTCGATGTACGTGCGCAAGGACCTGCGCGTGATGGCGTGGCTCGCCCCGCACCTCGTGGGTCGCATCCCGATCGCCGCGCTCGCCAACCCTCCTGCCCTCGTCGAACTGTTCGCCGAGACGATCGTGGAAGAGCTCGACTTCCGGATGGAAGCCGCCAACATGATCGATGTCGCAACCATGCTGCGCGAGCTCGGCCAGGACGGCTACGTCGTGCCCCGCCCGCACCCCACGCTCGTCACCCGCCGAGTGCTGGTGATGCAGCGAGTCAAGGGCTTCAACTTCGACGATGTGGTCGGCATGAAGGACGCGGGCATCGACACCGAAGAGGTCGTGCGCACTGCGATGGTGGCGCTCATGGAGGGCGCCATGGTCTACGGCGTGTTCCACGGTGACCTGCACGGCGGCAACCTGTTCGTACTGGCCGACGGACGCACCGCGCTGCTCGACTTCGGCATCGTGGGTCGACTCACCGGCGAGCGGCGTCTGGCGTTCCTACGGATGATGCTGGCCGCCACCACCAACGACGTGCGCGGGCAGATGGCTGCCATGCGCGACCTCGGTGCGCTGCCGCCCGACACCGACCTCGAGGCCGTCATCAAGGACCTCCGTCTCGACCTACCTCCGGTCGACCCGACGACGCTCACGGGCGAAGAACTGGTGAGCGAGGTGCAGCGCGTGGTGAAGGCGCTGATGGGCTATGGCGCGCGCATGCCCAAGGAGCTGATGCTCTACGTGAAGAACATGGTGTTCCTCGACGGGGCGATGGCCCGGCTCGCCCCCGACCTCGACCTGATCGGTGAGATCGCCAAGATCTCGATGATGTTCGCCGAGCGCCACGGCGAGCGCCTCGGCCGCGAACTGGGCATCGATCACAGCTCGATCGAGATGAACATGGACGGCGTGAAGGCCGGATTCGGCGTCGACGCCGCCACCGAGAGCCTCACCTATCGCGAGCTCCAAGCCCGCCGCGAGCTGATCAGCAAACGCATGCGCGACCAGGTCGGCCGCTGAGTAGGTGGGTCATCCCGCAGCGGCAAGACACGGTAGGCCGGCGCCGATCTCGGCCGGCTCGGCGAAGAGGTTCGCCCGGGTCGGGCGCGGGCGCCGCAAGTCGAGCGTGTTGGCGCACGTGACCGCTCGGCCGTCCGACTGCCACAGCAGGAGGTGCGATCGGATCTCGTTGCCGACGACGACCGGACGCCGTTCGACCACGTCACCGCTGAACGTCACGATCACCGTCTCGTCGAAGGTGGACGCCGTGACCCCGCCCGACTTGAAGCCGTACGACATGTACAACCCACCGGGCGACACGCGAAATCCGTCGGAGCCGTTCGGCAGGACGAACTCGCCGATCAGCTGACCGATGCCGTCCAAGACCCGCACGCTGCGCGTGAAGTCGACGTTGCGCTGGAAGAACCAGATGGCGGAGAGATCGTAGGCAGCACCGGCGAACTCCCACGGGCGACCGTTCTGAAGCACCGGGAACCCGACGAGCGGCTGCTGGGAGCGGAGGTCGTAGACGAGCGGCCAAGGAGCCATCCGCACGGCGAACGGGCCGACGAGCCCCATCGTCACGGTGGTGGCAGGCGACCCCGGCAGCAGGGGCAGAGTGCTGACGACGTTGCCGAGTCGATCGACTTGCCACGCGGTCGATCCACCGGCGAACCACGCGGAGCCACAGTCGAGTGCGATCCCGGCCGCCCACACACCCGGCGCCGACGGCTCACCACTCATCGACGCCTCCAGTCGCGCCGAGCGGAGGTTGACCCACGAACGCGTTCCGTTGCTCGCCTCGGTGACGCCCAGTTCACAGGTGTCGTCGGCGTCGTCGCGCGTGTCGGCGATCCGTTGCGGCTCGACAGGCACGAGCGCGGAGTCGGAGCCCACGTACCCCGCGAGGTCCGCGATCGCGTCGACCTCCGTGTTCGAGCGGAGGCACAGCGCCCCGTCGGCCGACAGTTTCACGATCGCCGCGTTCGCGACGTTCTGCTGCGCGAGGAAGTTGAGGTTGGATGCCAGCGGCGCTGGCGCGTCGCACGGGAAGGCCGTCAGATAGCCAGCTGATCCGGCCCGTGTCGCGGTGAGGTTCACGATCGCCGCCGTCGCCGTCACAGGGACACCTGCGACGCCCGCGACCTGCACCCGGCGTGGCGACAGGTCGATCGGCACGATGGGCCCACCGGTACCGTCGCGCGTGTCGAAGATGCGTTCCGGGGCAGTCAGCAGCGCGACACCCCCGCCGCCGGCGGGCACGTACGCCGCGACGTCGGCGACGAGGTCAACGTCGGCGATCGCGTAGAAGCACACGGCGCCGCCGGTACCGATGGCCGACGTGACGAGGTTGGGCACCACCGTGCGCGCCATGAAGTTCAGCGTCGACGTACGCGGGACGGGGCGACCGCACGGGTACGCCGTGAGGAAGCCGTTCCGGTCCGGGTCGACAGCAGTGGCGTTGAACACGACGGCGGCCGCATCCGAGGGCACCCCGAGGCGCCCCGCGACCGGGACGGCGCGGACCTCACCGGCGCGAAGCCGGACCCCTGACGCATCGCCCGGGATCCGTGTGTCCGCGAAGCGAGCCGGCGACGGCAACATCGTCAGTGGCGATCCGGCCGGCACGTAGCCTGCGAGGTCCACCACCACATCGGTCACTGAGAGCGTGTCGATGCACACGAAGCCGTCGGGATCGATCGCCGCGACGACGAAGTTCGGCACCGTCTGTCCCGCGCGGTAGTTGACGTTGCTTGCGAGCGGACGACCCGACGCGCAGGGGTACACCGTCAGAAAGCCCTCCGCTGCCGGATCCGTCACCGTGACGTTGAGTGCAAGCCCCAGGGCGTCGATCGGGACGACCGGCAGATCCAGGATGTCGATCACGAGGCTCAGCGCGGGTGGCAGCGCCCCCGGCGACGGCGTCGCCTCGGCGCGGCCAGCCAGGGGCAGCACTGCGACGAGGCCCGCACACAGCGACAGCTTCGCGAGGGCGGTTCTCATCATGGTTTCGACCGTAGCCGGGAGACACACGAGCCGCGGGTTCTCACGTGGTCGGCGTCATGCGACGATCACCGCAAACGCAACCGGCTTCCGACCACTCGTCCGATCGTTCCTGCGGATCGCGTTCATCGGGTGACCGTTGGACACGCGACGTCGGTCCGGACCACCTTGCGCACGAACCCTCCGGAGATCGATCGAGTCGACCACACCGATCGATCAGGAACCAAGTTCACCACGAAGATCGACACCGACGCCATGGTGCGTTTTGCCCACCACGAATGCTCAGAAAGCTTCGTCGAGGCACGGGAGATCAGGCCGCGCTGCGACGATCGGTTTGGGTGGCGTGAAGATGTCCCATCGCCGGGCAACCAATCCAAGCTTCGGATCGTCGACGCATCCCAGGACCACGCCGGACGTCACGAATGCTTGCGGGCCGATCGTGGAGATGAACGCTGAGAACGGCATGATCGCCACCACTGCCCCGGAGATCGTCGTGATCTCGTACTCGGGAATCCTCCGGTCGAGGCGGTACGTCAACAGGTATGCACCGTTCGGCGACATCGCCAACGGGGTGACGCCGAACTCCAACTCGCGGACGAACAACAACCCACCGGAGCCGTCGTAGAAGTGGACGTCGAAGCGCGGTCCATCGAGCGCGATCGCGGCGACGGCGAACACCGACCGATCAGCGGTGATCCCGAGCAACTGCCAGCCGCCTGGGCCACCGGTTCGAGCTGCTGTCGGGCGTTCAGGGATCGAGAACAGCGACTGGTTGGTCGTGAGATCGACGAAACGAGCCGCGAAGTCTGGACCATCGGTGAGTTCAACGGAACCCGCACTGGTACGCACGGTGTGGTATCCCGACGACTGCCTCTGCTGGGAGGACACCAGTTGGCCGGAGCCGAGAAAGTCGAACGAGGCCCAGGATGATCCAACGATCCCGGTAATGCGGACATGGCAGTCCGCCGTGATGTGTGCCGAGGCAGATTGCATGCCCGGTAGCCCAACTGGTCGGCCCAGCAACTGGCCGGTCCGGAGGTCGTACAGATCGAATCGGTTCATCGGCGGGTTGACCGTGATGTCATGGCGGACATCGACACCGACTTCGCAGGGAGGTTCGACGCCTTCGCGGGTGTCGACGATCCGAGTCGGTGTGATCGGAACAAACGATGCGGTTCCTGTCACGAAGCCTGCAACGTCGACCACGATGTCGACCGGCGTGTTCGCTGTGAAGCAGAGCGTCCCATCCGCTGCAAGTGCGACGATCGCTCCATTGGCGACGCTTTCCCCGGCTGCGAAGTTGAGGTTCGACACCAGCGGGATGCCGACCCCACACGGGAACGCTGCTGCAAAGCCGGAACCGGCCGAGCCCGTCGCCGTGAGATTCACCACAGCGGCTGTCGCACCCTGGGGCACTCCTGCCACTCCTGCGACCTGAAGCGGACGAACGTCCGATGCAATGGGTGCTTGCGGCCCACCGAGGCCGATCCGAGTGTCGAGGACTCGTCGAGGCGCTGACAAGTTCGTCAGACCCGTGGAACCCCCGGTCAAGAACGCAGCGACGTCGCCGACGAGATCGGCTGCGACGGTCGAGTACAGGCAGACCGCGCCACCATCGCCGATCGCTGCCACGGTCAGATTCGGAATCGTCTGGCCGCGCCTGAAGTTGATCGTCGACGTTTCTGGCACCGGCTGTCCGCACGGGAACACTGTCACGAAACCATCGCCAGCGGGATTGACGACGGTGACGTTGAATCCAACCATGGTCGAACTCGCGGGCACACCCGCTCTACCAGCGAGCGGGACCTGAAGCACTTTCCCGGCGCCAACCCGCGCCCGCGGGGCGCCGATGCCATCACGAGTGTCGAGGAATCGCTCGGGTTGCGTCAACGGCACCAAGGGTGAGCCGAACGGGATGTACCCACTGACGTCGACCACGATGTCCGTCGTGGCCAACGTGTCGATGCAGACGTCACCATCGGCATCGACACCCACCAAGACCGAGTTCGGAACCGTCTGGCCGGCGACATAGTTCAGGTTGCTCACCACCGGGGCAACGTCGCTGCACGGGTACACCGTCAGAAAGCCAGGGGCCACCGGGTTGGTCACCGTGACGTTCAACGCTGCGCCCACCGCATCGGCCGGAACCTGACCCTTGCCGGCGATCGAAACGACCAGTGTCTGTTGGCGAGCCAGCGCTCCCCCCGTCGGTGGATCAGCCGACGCATCTCGAGCGCCGATCTGCAGGCCCAGCAAGAGCACAGAGGCAACGAACCACGACCGACAAGTGGACGAGCGACGGGGCCCGCCCACCGATCGGGGCTTCTGGGGACCTCGGGTGAGTTTCACAGAGCCGCACGCACGCACGGCAACCCAGTGAGGCGCGGCGGCGCGAACATGTCGTACATCGTGGTGACCGGGTTCGAGTACAAGGGCAACAGCGACGAGCACCCGATCCCACGCCCGTCCGACAGCCATGCGACCGACACCGCATGAGAGCGATCACCGATCGTCGTCGGGCGCACCTCGACAGGATCCCCTGCGCTGGTCACCACGTGCATCTCCGGAATCCTCTCACCGTTGACGGTCATGACCCGCAGTCCGTAGGACATGTAGAGACCGGTGGGCGAGACGCTGAAGAAGTCGGCGCCGGCCGGCAGGCGGAACGTCGCAACCTCGAACCCGTTGAAGTCGAGGACGTGGAACTCCTTGGTGCTGTCGGAGAGCCTCGTGAAGAACATGAAGAGCGACTGGTCCCGAGCCGCTCCCGCGAAGTCCCAGCCAAGGTCGGAATCGAGCGCGTCGAACTCCAACAAGACCTGATCCGTGGTGAGGTCCACCAGCGAGATCGGCGCCGTCGCCGACCGACTGAAAGACATCGCCATCAGACCCACATCGGAGGTGAACAGAAGAGGAAGGGACCGACCCCTCGGTATCGGCACCGCCGACAGGTTTCGCCCAGCTCGGTCGATGGTGTACTGCACTCTGTTCGCAACCAACACTGCCGTCGCACAGTCGGACGAGATACTGACGTAGGTCGTGTTGAACGGAATCGCCGGTCGATCGAACACCGCTCCCAACGCACCGGTCGCCAGGTCGATCCACTGCCAGCGACCCTCCGTTTCGACGATCCCGAGGTTGCAGAGCGGTTGTGCGTCCTCTCGGGTGTCACCGATGCGTTCGGGAACGAGTGGAACGAAGGCGGCGGTCGAGGTGAGATAGCCCGCGATGTCGACGATGGCGTGCACGGGAGAGTTCGACCGAAGGCAGAACGAACCGTCGGGCGCCAACTTCACGATCGCAGCGTTGGCCACGTTCTGCCCAGCCCCGAAGTTGAGGCTCGACACCAGCGGCGGTTCACCGCCACACGGGAAGGCGGCCACGTAGCCGGTCCCCGAGCCCTCCGTGGCAGTGAGGTTGAGGATGGCTCCGGTGGCACCGAAGGGAACCGCTGCGCGCCCGGTCACCTGAACCGGCCGGGGCTCGAACCCGAGCACCGCGGGAGGGCCGCCCACACCGGTGCGCGTATCGAAGAGCCGTTCGGGCGCAGCCAGCAACGTCATGCCTGTGCTCCCGCCGGGAACGTAGGCCGAGACATCGGCCACCAGGTCGACGTCGGCGATCGCCGAGAAGCACACTGCGCCGCCGGCACCGACGGCTGTCGTCACCAGGTTCGGCACCACCACGCCGCGAGTGAAGTTCAGCGTCGACGTGCTGGGCATCGGACGCCCACAGGGGAAGACCGTCAGGAAGCCACTTCGATCGGGATCGACTGCTGTTGCGTTGAACACCACGGCAGCAGCGTCGGCAGGCACGCCAGGCGTGCCAGCCACAAGCACCGATCGAATCTCCCCGGCCCGGAGCCGGACGCCAGCACGATTGCCTGGCTGGCGTGTGTCGGCGAATCGAACAGGTGCGGGCAACATCGTGAGCGGCGACCCGAAGGGGACGTATCCCACGAGGTCGACAATCACATCCGCCGTTGCGATGGTCTCGACGCAGAACGCGCTGAACTCGTCGAGCGCGGTGACCACGAGGTTGGGCACGGTCTGGCCGGCGACGAAGTTGAGATTGCTCGTCGCTGGGCGACCGGCACTACACGGATAGACCGTGAGGTACCCGGCGGAGACCGGATTCGTGACGGTGACGTTCACCGCGACACCGAGTGCGTCGCCTGGCACATCCGGGATGGTGGTGAGGTCAAGTCTGAGGGTGAGCACCGGCGGCAGCGCTCCCGGCGACGGTTGCGCAGCCGCCTCAGGGACGATCGTCAGACATGACATGGCAACGCCGACAGCCACCAAACACCGAGTCCACCGCACTCTTCGCCTCCGCTGTAGCCCGCCACCACGCCGGCATCGCCCATGCCGGTCCGAGCAAAGTACTCCCCGGCTCGCCATCAGGGCCAACCGGGCGTACGGACCTCACGTTCATCGAGGATTCCGAGAGAGAGCTGGCCGCCCGGCCGCTGAGCGCTACTCGGCATCGGCATCGACCGCAGGCGCGGGCGCAGGGCGGCTGGCAGCGGTGAGCCGCGGTAGCACGAAGCCCAGCCGCATCAGCCCGAGCCCGATCACGAGGAACAGGCCGGCACGCCACAGGGTGTCCACTTCCTGCAGATCGACCGTGAGCAGCTTGCCCACCGTGACCCCCAGCACCACGAGTCCCACGTTGCCGGCCTCGGGCACCTTGCGCGCCACGCCCACCAACAGCACCGCGACGCCCACGATCGCCCACGACGCCGACACGATGGCCTGGCCCTGGGGCAGGTGCACGAGCGCTGATCCCAGCCAGACCATCACGAGCACGATCATCGTCACGGCACCGATGGTCAACGCGGCGCGCTCGCGGAGCTGCCACAGACCCACGACCAGCACGCCCAAGGCGGCAAGGCGCACCAGATCATCGACGAGTGGCGCATCCATATTCCAGGCGTCGAGTGAGCCGGCCAGCACCCCGGTCCCGGCGATGGCGAGCAGCACGACGCCGTTCAGCTGCACACGCCGCTGCGCGTCCATGGTTCGGGCCAGCACCGCCAACCCCGCTCCCTGCACCGACAAGGCGAGGAACGCCCCCGGCGCGTCGAGCAGTGCGGCGAACCCGATCGACGCGACGATGCTCGCTCCCACCACCAACGACACCGTGTGCGAGTGGATGTTCCACCGTCGCAATGCCACGGCCACGATGCCCGCAACGCCCGCAACCGCGAATGCCGACCAGGCAACCGGCCCGCGTCGATCGTCGATCTCGGCCACACCGACGACCACCAGGAACGCCCACGGAGCAGCCAGCGCGGCGGCCTGCACCTCCAACTGACGAGCGAGAGGTTCGGGTGCACCCAGGCTCGGCGAGCGCACGAACGACACCGCCGCAGCCGCCGCCACGGCAGCCGCAGTGATCACTTCGGCCGAACCGCTCGCGTCAGCCGCGGCGACCAGACCCACCACTGCCGCGATCAGCTGGGCGGCGAGGCGCAGCACGTACCAATGTTGCACGGTGCCGAACACGACGGCGGCGAGCGTGATGACGCCTGCACAGGCCACGGTCACCACGAAGCCCGGATCGGAGTCTGCGATGACAGCGACCCCGATTGCTGCCGCCACCAGTGTGGCGACGGCGACACCCTCGATGGCAATCCGCCGGGCGACGACCATGCCGCTGCCTGCCACCACCAGGGTGAGCGCGAGCGCGATGCGAGCGTCGGCCTGATCGAGGAACAGCGACGAGGCGAACGTGACATGAAGTGCAACGACACCGGCACCACACAGCGCCGGCGTCCAGCGCGGACGGGAGGACTGCAGGCGCACGCCGAGCACCACCAGGGCCACCCCGAACGCAACCGCGCCCGCCAATTGCAACTCGGGTCCGATCCAGCCGCGGGCGATCGCCGTGCTCACCGCGAACGCGATCGCGAGCACCACGAGCACCACGCCGCCCCACTTCAGTACCGCTTCGGTATCGACGACCGGTGACCCTGACCGGTGTGCGCCGGGCGACATGGGCGACATCGACGGCAACGACCTCGACATGGCGCCGACCTGATCTTTGGTCGGGGGCCTGAGCGCCACGGGCGGCGGGAGTGGGCGCTTCGCCGCCGACACCGATCCCGCAGTGTCGAGGGACCCGCGCAACCGGCGCAACTCCGCCTCCAGGTCGTCGACCCGTCGCTCCAGCCGGGCCCATCGTTGGTCCTCGTCCATGCGGCCAGCATCCCACAGCCGATCGCGACGCCCGGAGGATGGCGACCACTCCCCCGGGCGACGCCTCCCCGTCTAACGTGGTCACCTCATGCGCCTGGTCATTGCTCGGTGTTCGGTCGACTACTCCGGTCGGCTCACCGCCCACCTTCCCGAAGCCGTTCGTCTGATCATGGTGAAGAACGACGGCTGCGTGGCGATCCACGCAGACGGGGGCGCGTACAAGCCGCTCAACTGGATGAACGCTCCCAACACCATCGTCGACCACGGCCAGCACTGGACCGTCACCAATCCCAAGGGCGAGACGCTCACGATCAATCTGCTCGAGGTGATCAGCGACGTCGCCCACGAGTTCGGCGACGATCCCGGCCTGCAGAAAGACGGTGTGGAGGCACACCTGCAGGAGCTGCTCGCTGCATCGCCGCACGCGATCGAGGACGGGCTCACCCTGGTGCGCCGCGAGTACCCGACCGCGATCGGCCCGATCGACCTCGTGTGCCGCGACACGGGGGGCCAGGTGGTGGCGATCGAGGTGAAGCGGCGCGGCGACATCGATGGAGTCGAGCAGTTGGCTCGCTACATCGATCGGCTGCACTTGGACTCGTCGCTCGGTACCGTGCGTGGCGTGTTCGTCGCCCAGGTGGTGAAACCACAGGCACGTGTGCTGGCCGAAGCCCGAGGATTCGGCGTCGTCGAGGTCGACTACGACGAACTGCGTGGCATGCGACCCGACGAGCTTCGCCTGTTCTGAGTCGCACAGCGGTCAGAATGGCCCGATGCAGTACGTGACCGGGGTGGTGCAGCGATACAGCTGGGGCGACCCGTCGTTCATCCCGTCGCTGCTCGACGTGGCCGACGACGGCACCCCATGGGCCGAGCTGTGGCTCGGCACCCATCCGGGTGGACCGGCTGCGCTCGACGACGGAACAGCGCTGAGTGCGGTCGCTGGCGAGCTGCCCTACCTGTTGAAGGTGCTCGCGGCGGGCGAGGCGCTCTCGCTGCAGACCCACCCGAGCCGCTCCCAAGCCGAAGCAGGTTTCGCTCGCGAGGAAGCGGCTGGTATCCCCCGCAACGCAGCGAACCGCATCTACCGCGATACACATCCCAAGCCGGAGCTGATCTGTGCGCTCACACCATTCGACGCTCTGTGCGGCTTCCGCCCCATCGTGTCGTCGGCTGCGCTGCTCGACGGGCTCGGCCTGACCGCTCTCGCGGCGCGACTGCGCGCGCACGGCTTGCCTGCGATGGTTCGTGCCCTGTACCGGGGCGAGATCGACATCGAGCCGATCGTGGAGTCCTGTCGGGCGCTCGCGCACCCCGAGGCTCGCCTCGTGTCGCACCTGGCCGACCAGTACCCGCGCGACCCCAGCGTGGCGGTGACGTTGCTGATGCATCGGGTGCACCTCGCTCCCGGCGAGGCGATCTTCCTCGGGCCCGGGAACCTCCACGCGTACCTGTCAGGCGCCGGCATCGAGATCATGAGCGCCAGCGACAACGTGGTGCGCGGTGGCCTGACCGTCAAACACGTCGACGTCGACGAGCTGCTCGATGTGCTCGACATCCGCGCGATCGCCGACCCTCGCGTCGTTCCTGTCGAGGTGACACCCGGATGCTGGCGCTACGACAGCATCGCCACGCCGTTCCGCCTGTGGCGCTGCGAGGTCGCCGGCGGGTTCCGCATCACGGCCACCGGTCGCGAACTGGTGATCTGCACCGATGGCGCCACCGACCTCATCGACCGTGGTCAGACCGTCATGCTCCTCCCCGGTGAGACGCTCGAGTTGGCCGGCATCGCCACGCTGTTCCGGGTGGAAGAGATGCCGACCGCTGATCCACCCGCCCGGTGATCAGAGCGTGATCAGAGCATGATCGCCGCGTCGAGCGCCAGGTCGAGCAGGCGCTCGCGGGCACTCTCCTGGCCCTGCCAGTCGCGGTGATCCCACTCCGCCGCACTCACGTCGTCACCGGCGTACAGCAGCTGTCCGTAGGCCACGCCTCGGAACGCGGCGCACGCGAACATCGCCGAGGCCTCCATCTCCACGGTGATGCACCCCTGGTCGCGGCGTCGGGCCACCTTGGCCGGGGTCTCCCGATAGAAGGCGTCGGTGGTCCACGTGAGACCACGGTCGTGGGGGACGCCACCGTCGCTGAGCGCTCGGTCGATCGCTGCCACCGCACGGGGGTGAGGAAGCACCGCCGTGTCGGCCGATGCGTAGTGGTAGCTCGTCCCTTCGTCGCGGATCGCGCCCGTCGGCACGATCACGTGGCCGACGTCGAACCCCGGCCGCACGATGCCCGCTCCCCCACAGCCGATCACGTTCGTCGCTCCGAGCGCGATCAACACCTCCAACGAACCCACCGATGCCGGCGCGCCGACCGGCGGGTTGGTGAGGGCCACGTCGACACCCCGATGGGTCACGACATAGATGGCATGCGCTCCATGCTCGAACGGCACGTGATGAACCGCTTCGAGGCCGGCCGATCGGGAGCGCACCACGTCACCGAACCAGCACATCACCGCCCGCTCGGGGAATCCGAGCTGTGGCCGATGCAGCCATGGGTTGATCACCGCGTCGACGCTGGGGTCGAACTCGAACAGCGGGTGGTCGTGCTCCATCACACGAGCATCTGATCACACCGCGCGCCGATCACACCGCGCGCCGATCACACCTCGCCTTGGTCACACCGCGGGTATCACACCGCGCATCGATCAGCCGCCGGCCACTGTCTTGCGGATCTCGACGATCCGTTCGGTGGCGTGGTTCACATCGTCGCCCTTGTCGCCCAGCAGCTTCGCCCGGTCCTTGGCGGCCTCGCGCTCGGCGAGGGCGGTGTCGACCCGGGCCAGCGCTGCGTCGGTGCCGTGTTCGTGGATGTACTCGGCCCACTCCACCAACGCCTCGACCATCTCGCTCTCGGGCACCACCGCGACGTTACGGCCCTTCACGAACAGGTGGCCACGCTTGTTGCCCGCAGCGATGCCGATGTCGGCCTCGCGCGCCTCACCCGGGCCGTTGACCACACAGCCCATGACGGCGACCTGCAGCGGGATCTTGCGATCGCCGAAGGCCTGCATCGCCCGGTTCGCCACATCGATCACGTCGATCTCGGCCCGGCCACAGCTGGGGCAGGCGATCAGGTCGACGTTCTTGCGCTCACGCAGACCGAGCGCCTCGAGCAGCTGCCGTCCGGCGCGGGCCTCTTCCACCGGATCGGCCGTGAGCGAGTAGCGGATGGTGTCGCCAATGCCCTCCAGCAGCAACGTGGCGATGCCCGCCGTCGCCTTCACCAGCCCGGCGGGCGGCGGACCGGCCTCGGTGACTCCGAGGTGCAGCGGAGCGTCGGTGACCTCACTGAGCTGACGGTAGGCCTCGACCATCAGCGGCACGCTCGAGGCCTTCACGCTGATCTTGTAGTCGTGGAAGCCGACCTCGTCGAAGTAGGCGATCTCTTGCAGCGCGCTCTCGACCAGCGCCTCGGGGCGAATGCCGCCGTACTTCTCGTAGAGGGCCGGATCGAGCGAACCGCCGTTCACACCGATTCGGATGGGGATGCCGCGATCCTTGGCCTCGGCAGCGACGGCCTTGATGTGTTCGGGCTTGCGGATGTTGCCCGGGTTCAGCCTCAGGCCGTGTACCCCGGCCTCCATCGCGGCCAACGCCATCTTGTACTGGTGGTGGATGTCGGCGATCACCGGGATCGGTGAACGCGGCACGATCTGGGCGAGTCCTTCGGCGGCCTCGCTCTCGTTGCAGGTGCAACGCACGATGTCGCAGCCAGCCGCGGCGAGCGCGTAGATCTGCTGGAGCGTGCCCTCCACGTCGGCTGTCTTGGTGATCGTCATCGACTGCACCGAGATCGGCGCGTCGCCGCCGACGGCCACCTTGCCGACGTGCAGTTGACGAGTCGGGCGGCGCTCGAACCTCTGTTGCGACGAGCCTGGAGCGGGTGCGGATGCGTTCACGATGTCAGTCTGCCGTCTCGAACCATCATCCGCCGATGGGCTTCACGATGTCGAGGTACAGACCGGTCAGGAACATGAACGCGAGCAGGCCCATCATCGTCATCGCCACCGGAACCATCTTGGCGACGTCGGCTCGATAGGGCGCCTGACCTCTCCGGCTACGGATCCGCTCGTAGGTCGCGATCGCGGCATGGCCACCGTCGAAGGGAAGCATCGGGAAGAGGTTGATCAGACCGACGAACACGTTCACCCCGGCGAGCAGGGCCACGATCCCGGCCAGACCGTCCTCATCGCCCAGGAATCCGCTGTAGCGAGACACGCCGACCACCGTGGTCGGTCGCGTCGTGATGTCGTCCGAGGTGCCCACCAGGTGTTCGAAGATGTTCACCGGGTTCAGGATCTTCACCACGCCACCGATGGACTGCCAGGTGGCGTCACCGAGATCGGTGACGCTGCGGGTGACCGCAGTGCCGAGCGGCAGATCGGTCCACAGCAGCTCCGAGCCGCTGGTCGTACCCATGTAGGCCTTGCCGAACACGTCGCCGGGGGTGGGGTTGGCGCCGAGCCCGACCTCGAGCGTGAGGACCTCGCCGGCCCGCTCGACCACGACGGTGACGATGTCGCCGGGCCGCTTCGACTGCACCAACGTCACGTACTCGGCCGAATCGGTCGGCGTGACACCATCGAAGCTCAGGATCACGTCATCGTTTCGAACGCCGCCTTCCGACGCCGGAGCGCCGGCATTGACCGTGCCGATCTGCACCCGACCGGTCTCTTCGAGCACGCCCTTTGTGGCGTACAAGCCGAACAGCAGGGTGATCGCGATGATCATGTGCATCATCGAGCCTGCGCAGATGACGAGCATGCGCTTGGGATAGCTCTGGTTCCGGTAGGCCCGCGGCTCGTCGGCAGGGTCGACCTCGTCGAGGTTGTTCATGCCGATGATGCGCACGAACGCTCCGAGTGGCAGAGCGCGAATGCCGTACTCGGTCTCGCCGCGACGGAAGCTCCACAGCTTGGGCCCCATGAACAAGAAGAACTGGGTGGCCTTCATCCCGGTCCAACGCGCCGTGACGAAGTGCCCCACCTCGTGCAGGAAGATGCACACCAACAGCCCGAGGACGAACACGAGCGCCCAGACGTTCCACCATCCGAGCAGGACGAGGAGCGCCACGATCATGGCCAGGCCCGCGGCAGCGCGAGGGCCGCCGGCGAGATCGTCGACGCCTGGCTCCTCGCTGGCACCACCGGCGAGCACCTCGTTGCGGAACTTCAGGTATCCCGATTCGGCAGCCGCAGGGCTCGGGAACGCCGCGGGCGGTGCGGAGGGAGGTGCGGAGGGAGGCACGAGGGCCGGCTGGGGAGGTGGCGGAAGTGTCTGGCTCATGTGGGAGTACCTCAGTGGACCGTCTGGAGGGGGTGGCTGCTGTGCAGCCTGGAGATGATGTCGGTGGCCACCTGCCGGGCCCGAGCGTCGGCGGCGATGATGTCGTCCACTGTTGCATCGGCACCCGGCTCATAGCGCTGGAGCGATTCGTCGCACACGTCGGCGATCTGTGGCCAGCGCAGCTCGCCGGCCAGGAACGCATCGACGGCCACCTCGTTCGAGGCGCTGAGCCATGCGGGCGCAGTACTGCCGTGCCGACCGGCCTGGTACGCGAGCGTGAGGCAGCGGAACGTGGACGTATCGGGCGGCTCGAAGTCGAGCCGGCCGAGCTGTGCCCAGTCGATCCGACCGAACGGCGTGCCGATCCGAGCCGGGTACGCCAGGGCATACCCGATCGGTAGGCGCATGTCGGGCATCGACAACTGGGCCATGGTGCATCCGTCGGTGAACTCGACCATGGAGTGGATCACGCTCTGCGGATGGACGACGACGTCGATCTGGTCGAACGGTGTCCCGAACAGCTCGTGCGCCTCGATCACTTCGAGGCCCTTGTTCATCAACGTCGACGAGTCGATCGTGATCTTCGGACCCATCGTCCACGTCGGATGCGCGAGCGCCTGCTCGACGGTCACCTGTTCGAGTTGAGATGCACTGCGACCACGGAAGGGACCGCCGCTCGCGGTGAGCACGACCCGCGACACTTCGCGATCGGTGTTCGCCGACGAACGGAGGCATTGGTGGACGGCGCAGTGCTCGCTGTCGACCGGTACCAGCTCGGCGCCGGGTGTCATCCGCAGCGGCTGCACCACCGGCCCCGCGGCGATGAGGCTCTCTTTGTTGGCGAGCGCCAATCGACGCCCCGCCCGGAGCGTGGCGATGGTGACCGGCAGCCCGGCAAACCCCACGACGGCGTTCACGACCACGTCGGCGCACTCGGCCAGGACCTCGAGGTCACCGACCACCTCGGCGAACGGCAACGCATCGGCGACGCGCTGCCGCTGTGCCGGGTCGCCCACGGCCACCACCGATGGTCGGAACTCGAGCGCCTGCTCGATCAACACTTCGACCGAGGAGCCGACGCCGAGACCGACGATCTCGTAGCTGCCCGCCTCGGCGCACACGACGTCGAGTGTCTGGGTGCCAATGCTGCCGCTGCTCCCGGCGATGGCGACCCGAACGACACTCATGATGGTGAGTCTTGCAGCACGATCGAGAATCGTCGCGTCGGGTCGCCGACAACACACCTGTGGAGTTCGTCACCCGCGATGCCCATGGTTGTGTCCACGGATGCAGCCACAGCTGGTCGACGACGGTCGGTGGCTACTTCGTCAACCAGGGCTGCAGCACCTGCACCAGGTAGTACACGGCGGGCAGGGTGAACAAGAACCCGTCGAAGCGGTCGAGCACGCCGCCATGGCCCTTCACGATGCTGCCGAAGTCCTTGATGTCGAGGTTGCGTTTGAACATGCTCTCGGTGAGGTCGCCCAGCGGCGCCGTGATCGACACGACGACGCCCAACAGCAACAGATCGCCGAGGCTGTTCCAGGTGGAGCTCGAACCCGCCGCACTGACGACGACCATGGCGAGCATGGTCATCACCGTTCCGCCGAGGAACCCTTCGACGGTCTTGTTCGGGCTGATCCACGCCCGCAGCGGGGTGCGGCCAGCGGCCGAGCCGATGAACAGGGCACCGACGTCGTTGGCCACCACGCCGAGGGCGAGCAGGAACAGCGTGTCGGTGCCGACGGTGTGCGAGGCGAATCCCTCGGCGACGAAGATGCCGCCGGAGGTGTTCGACCACGTCAGGATGAGCGCAGCGAACGAACCGAGCACACCGACCCACATCACGCCGAGCATGGTGACGGCGGTGTTGGGCAACGGGCTCGAGTCGAGGCCCGTCGACGCGACGAACGTGACGCACGCCGCCGCGAATGCGAGAACGATCACCAGCGGCACCGCCTGCTCGCCCACCCAATAGGCAGCCAGTGGCAGGCAGACGGAAGCGACGATGCCCGTGACCGTGGCTGGCCGGTAGCCCTTCTCGGTGACCTTGTCGAAGAATTCGACCGACGCCAGGCCGACGATCGCGACCACGATCGCAAGGGCTGCCCACGGGCGGAACAGCAAGGCACCGATGAACGCTGCTGCGATGATCAGACCGACAGCGACCGCGGTCGGCATGTCGCGGCTCGAAGCAGGCGGGGCAGAGCGAGCAACGCCGCCAGAGCCCCCGGAGGCCGACGGACGACTCGGTCGCGGCCCGCGACCCGGATCGACACGGCCGGAACCGCGACTGGTCTTCTTCGGCATCGGCCGCCCCATCCGGTCGTCGGTGGGATCGGTTCCGATCGTGATCCGCCCAGGACCGCGACGGATGGGGAGCGAACCGTCGCCGGCCTCGTCGAAGGGATCGGCAGCATGTTGCGACGCGGCACGCGCAGGGATCTGGATCTCGCCGGTCGGTGCCGGGTCGTCGCTCCAGACCGGGGCGTCGTTGGAGAACGACGACCACACGTCGAGGTCGTCGGTGGCGTCGGACCCTTGGTTGTCGGCGTGCTGCGACGTGAGCATCGAGGGCATCTCGCCCGTCGGCGGCGCGGTCCAATGCGGCAGTGGTCCGGTGTCGGCGGTACCGAACGACAACCCGTCGCTCGGGTCGTCCATCTCGCGGGTCATGTCGGCCCGCGACGCATCGTCGCCGAACAGCGGCGGCCCGAAATCGTCGTCTTCACGGCCGCTGGTTCGGCCACGACGCCAGACATCATCGCTCATGAGGGTTCCCCCGTTTCTCGCTGCTCGTCCATGGGTGGCACGCTGACCCGCAGGTCAGACTTCGAGCAGTTCCTGTTCCTTGCGCCCGAACGCCTTGTCGATCGACTCGACGTGGTCGTGGGTGATCTTTTCGAGTTCTTTCTCGGCCCGTTCGAGTTGATCAGCGGAGATCTCCGCCGCCTTCTCGGCGGCCTCGAGGTGCTTGCGCCCGTCGCGACGGATGTTGCGCACCGCGATGCGCCCGTCTTCGGCCATGTTCTTCACGACCTTCACGTACTCCTTGCGGCGCTGCTCGGTGAGCGCCGGGAAGTTGATCCGGATGACCACACCGTCGTTCGACGGATTGACGCCGAGGTCGCTGTCGCGGATGGCCTTCTCGATCGCTCCGAGAGTGGTGCGGTCGTGCGGCTTGACCACCAACTGACGCGCCTCGGGCACGGCGAACCCAGCGAGTTGCAACAGCGGGACGTGCGACCCGTAGTACTCCACCTGGAGCCGTTCGACCAGCGCCGGCGAGGCCCGGCCCGTGCGAATCGTCGTGAACTGGCTCTGGACGTGTTCGACCGCCTTCTCCATCTTGTCAATGGCTTCGAGCAGCGTCTCTTCGATCACGGCCACAGGTTACCGACGCAGCGCACGCTGCGCGGTCATCGGCCGCGACGGGCCAGAACTTCGCGACCAGAACGTTCCGACGAGAACCTCAGGACTGGGGGTTCAGATCGGGAAGATCGTCGTGGCGACGCCGACGGCTCTGTGGCGCACCACCGTGGATGATCGTGCCCACTTGTTCGCCCCCGAGGATGGCCTGCAGGGCACCAGGGGTCGACATGTCGAACACGACGATCGGGATGTCGTTGTCGCGGCAGAACGCGATCGCCGTGGCGTCCATGACCTTGAGGTCCTTGGTCATCACATCCATGTAGTCGATCTCGTCGTACTTGGTGGCGGCGCTGTCGCGACGAGGGTCGGCGCTGTAGACGCCGTCCACGCCGGAATGCGTGCCTTTCAGCAGCGCGTTCGCATCCATCTCGGCGGCGCGCAGTGCAGCCGCGGTATCGGTGGTGAAGAACGGGTTGCCGGTGCCGGCCGCGAAGATGACCACGCGACCCTTCTCGAGGTGGCGCATCGCCCGCCGCCTGATGTACGGCTCGGCGATGCGCGGCATCTCGATCGCGCTCATCACCCGTGTGGACTGCCCGTTGCGCTCGAGGGAGTCCTGCAGTGCGAGCGCGTTCATCACGGTGCCCAGCATGCCGATGTGATCGCTCTGGGTGGCGTCCATACCCGACATGGCCCCGGTGCGACCACGCCAGAAGTTGCCGCCACCGACGACGACGGTGACATCGACGCCCATGGCGCGGACCGCGATGATCTCGCGCGCGGTGTGATCGAGCGTTGCGCCGTCGAGGCCCGACCCGGATGCGCCGGCCAACGCCTCGCCCGACGGCTTGAAGACGATCCGCTTCCACCGGGGCGAGGTCATCGGGTCAGCCGATCTCGACCTGGGCGAAGCGGACGATGGTCGCCGACCCGATCACCTGGGTGACGGATTTGCTGTCGTCTTTCGCGTACGGCTGATCGAGCAGCGCGACGTCCTTGTAGAAGCCGTTGATGCGACCTTCGATGATCTTCGGCAAGGCTGCCTCGGGCTTGCCCTCGTTGCGGCTGATGGCCTCGAGGGTGTCGCGCTCCTTGTCGAGCACGTCGGCGGGGATGTCGTTGCGGCTGAGGTACTTCGGGCGAGCGAACCCGATGTGAACGGCGATGTCGTGGGCCAGTTGCTGATCGGCACCGGCCATCTCGACGAGCACGCCGTTGACACCACGGCCGCCCTGCAGGTGCAGGTAGCTGTCGATGACGTTGCCGGGGGCAGCCTCGATCCGAACGACCTCGCCGAGCTCGATCTTCTCCTTCAGCAGGATCTTCATGTCGTCGAGCACCGTCGAGCGCTCGGCCACCGCAGCCTCACCCTGTGCGATCACGAGACGGGCCAACGTGTCGGCCTCGCCCTTGAACTGATCGCTGGCAGCGACGAAGTCGGTCTCCGACTTGAGCTTCACCATCGCGCCCACGTTGCCCTCGATGACCAGAGCGACGACGCCCTGGGCGTTCTCGCGGTCGTCGCGCTTCGCGCTCGCGGCGAGGCCCTTCTCGCGGAGCCATTGCTTGGATGCTTCCATGTCGCCGTCGTTGGCCTCGAGGGCCTTCTTGGCGTCCATCATGCCGGCGCCGGTTGCTTGGCGCAGCGCCTGTACGTCCTTGGCGGTGAATGACATGATCTCTCAGCTCTCCGTGCTGGTCTCGGTTGCAGTCTCGGTTGTGGTCTCTTCGGGAGCCTCGGTGTCGACAGCTTCTTCAGTGGTGTCGGCCGCCTCGGCCTCTTCGGCTACCTCGACTGCCTCGACTGCGGCGACCTCTTCGACTACCGCGACCGCTTCGACTG
>JANNQK010000074.1:0-14276 GCA_031400715.1 Actinomycetes bacterium
CTTCGAGAACCTCCGCGAGAGCCTGCAGAAGCTGAAGCTGAACGATGCGTCGGTCACCTACGAGCCGGAGTCGTCCGGAGCGCTCGGCTTCGGGTTCCGATGCGGATTCCTCGGGCTGCTGCACATGGAGATCGTGAAGGAGCGACTCGAGCGCGAGTTCAACCTCGCCCTCATCGCCACTGCCCCGAGCGTGGAGTACCGGGTGTTCAAGACCAACGGTGAGATGGAGCTGGTCGACAACCCGGCCGATCTTCCCCAGCCGCAGAGCATCGACTACATCGAGGAGCCGTACTTCCGGGTGAGCATCATCACTCCCAAGGAGTACACGGGCACCTTGATGGACCTGTGCCAGACCCGCCGCGGCGACATGGTGAAGCTCGAGTACCTGTCGCCCGAGCGGGTGGAGCTGCACTACAAGATCCCGCTGGCCGAGGTGGTGGTCGACTTCTTCGACCAGATGAAGAGCCGCACCCAGGGCTATGCGTCGCTCGACTACGAGCTGAGTGGCTACGAGCGCAGCAACCTGGTGAAGGTCGATCTGCTGCTCAACGCGATCCCGGCCGACGCCTTCAGCACCATCGTGCACCGCGACAAGGCGTTCGCCTACGGCAGTCGGATGTGCGAGAAGCTGAAGGAACTGATCCCTCGGCAGATGTTCGACGTGCCGATCCAGGCCGCCATCGGTGGCAAGGTGATCGCCCGTGAGACGGTGAAGGCCAAGCGCAAGGACGTGCTCGCCAAGTGCTATGGCGGCGACATCACGCGCAAGCGCAAGCTGCTCGAGAAGCAGAAAGAGGGCAAGAAGAAGATGAAGTCGATCGGGCGCGTGGAGGTGCCCGGCGACGTGTTCATCTCCGCCCTCAAGCTCGACGACTGACCGCGAGCGCGACCGGATTCGGTTGTCAAGGAGCGGATGAGCCCGCGGGGCGATGTGCTGCCCGAGGGTGCGGCTGTCGGTCCCGCCATCGTGGTCGGGGACTGCTCATCCGAAGAGGGCCGTCAGGCCCACTGCTCGATCGGTGGACCGGTGCTCATGATCACCTCCCCGTGGCGTCGGACGACCAGCGACCGGTCGAGGGCGAGCTCGACCTCCCAGGACTCGGCGTGGAGCCGGTCGTGATGGTGTTTGCAGAGCGGCAGCAGGACGGCCAGATCGGTCGGACCGTCGTGTTCCCAGAACTGCACGTGGTGTGGTTGACAATCGGCTACGTGTCGGTCGCAGCCGGGGACCCCGCACGATCGGTACATCGCTCGGAGTGCTCGTCGCTGATCGCGCGACGCGTACCGGCGGGTGCGCCCGTGGTCGAGCGACACCGGACGGAGCAGCGAGTCGCGGAGCTGGTCGAGCGTCGGCACCGATCGGCCTTGGCGGATCACCACTCCGTGGCGGTCGACCACGACCGGGACGAACCGGGCCCGCCCGGCCATGGCCTGCAGGGACTCGACCGGCAGATGAATGCCGCGTCCGCAGTCGACCCGGCTTTTCGGATGGCGGCCGTCGTGCAGCGTCTGCTCGTCGATCGTGACGATGAACTCGGGCCGTCCGCTGCCGCCGGCGACGCCCAACATCAGATCGGCGAGTCCGAGCGCCTGGAAGAACTCGTGTCGGAGCACCGGATCGTCGGGTGCCTCGCAAGGATGCTCCGCGTGGAAGCGAGCCTCGGTCGCCCGGCGCAGTGCCTCGACGAGCGAGACCGCTCGTTCGGCGTCGAAGCGACCGTGGATGTTCCACATGCCATCCCGCCCCGTCCAGGTGCGGGCGCCGATGTGGCGTCGCTGCCGTGCGAGGCGACCAGCACCGTCGTCACCTTCGATGTCGCGCACCTCGGCGTCGAGCCGTGCTCTGAACTCCTCGAGGGTCGTGGCGGTGGCGACGCACACGAGGTGGCGCTCGCGTTCGAGCAGGCGAGAACGGAGCTCCTTCGCCAGCGATCGCACGGCCGTGTCGAGTGCGTCGAGGTGCTCGCCACCGAGCTCGCCTCGGGCGATCGCGGCGCGCAGCGCAGGGTACGAGAGGGAGGCCTTCGCTCGCTTGACCGAGCGGGTGGCAGCGGCGAGCGAGCGACCGGTGGCCGTGGCGTTGATGTGTTCGGGGTTGATCGTCGTGTCGTCGTCAGCGAGCGCCTCGAGGCGGAGGTTGGCGTCGATCTCGACCGCCTGTGCCATGCGGATCAGGCGAGTGGTGAGGCCGAGCGCGGCGCTGACCGTGTCGCGATCGGCCGTGGCGAGGTCGATCGCGGCGATCGCCGCCGCCGTCGACACCAGGTCGCTCCCCATCTGACACCTCCCGCTCGTTCGCCGGTCAGCGTCCTCCGGTGGGCGCTGTTCGATGGTGCCAACACTACATGGATAAATCGAACGTATGTTCGATTCATCCATGGTTCATCGTGATGGCGGTCCGCCGAGTGATCGGAAGAAAAGATGCCCTGAACTGGTCGGATCGGGTCGAAATTGTCACACCCCTGTGCTCGGCTGACGCGGCTGCGACGAAGCTCCGGATCTGTTGCAGCGCGATGCCGCGGTCGGACGTGTGTCGTGGTGATGGATGCAGCACTTGCGCTTCACCGCCTGCCTCGACGCCGCACCAACGACATGACCAACGACCCTGCAGACGTTCCCACCCTCACGCTGAACTCGATCTTCTCGTTCGACGAGTTCTACCGAGCCGAGTTCCCCGGGCTGGTCGCTGTCGCGACGGCTCTCGTCGGGTCGGTCGAGGCGGCCGAGGACCTCACGCAGGACACGATGGTCAAGTCGTTGATGCGATGGGGGAAGGTTCAGCAACTGGAACGGCCGGGAGGGTGGGCGCACCGCGTGCTCCTCAACGCCTGCACCAGTTGGTGGCGTCGCCGCCGGACCGAGGCGAACCACCTCGCCCGGCAGCGTCGGGTCGACCCGTCCGTGGCCGGTCCGTCACCGGACGCGATGGCGTTCTGGGGAGCGGTGCGACTGCTGCCCGAACGCCACCGGATGGTGATGGTGCGGCACGACGCGGGCGACCGGTCGGTGGCCGAGATCGCATCCATCCTCTCGGCCCCCGAAGGGACCGTGCGATCGGACCTCACCCGAGCGCGCGCTGCGCTCGCGACCCAGCTCGGAGCATGACGTGAACGACCGCCTCGACCCCAATGATCCACTCGACCCCAACGATCCACTCGACCCCAACGATCCACTCGACCCCAGCGATCCACTCGACCCCAACGATCCGCACCGTCCACTCGACGCGACGACGCCCGCCCCGACGACGCCCGGCGGCCCGCAGACGCCGAGCGACGCCGACGCCCGCATCGATGCCCTCGCCCGCGCCGCCGGCAGCCAACTCCGTCGCCCGGCACCGCCCGACGGCATCGGCCGCGCCCGACGGACCTCGCAGCGCCGCCAGGTCACGCGGGCCGCGCTGTCGGGCACGGCGGTCCTCGCCGTCGTGGCGATCGGCGTCGTCGCTCTCGCCGGACGCGACGACCGCGCCTCGGTGGTGCCCGCCACCGACGACTCGACCAATTCGACCGACGTCCTGGAGTCCACGGGCACCCCCGACACCGTCGAGGATGCCTCGCCCGGGACGACCGCTCCGGCGGCGACCACCCCCGACACCGTGGCGTCCACGTCGGCGCCCCCGACCTCCACTCCCACGATCGACGTCGCGCCGGACGCGATCTGGGGATCGACGGAGCCGTTCCCGACCTTCGGTTCACAGGTGACGACCATCGACCCGACCACCGGAGCGGTGACGGGAACCCTGGTCGTCGACGACGCCCTCAGCAACGCCTCGCGCGCGGCGCAGGACGAGCTCGTCCCGCGGGTCCAGGCCCCCGCGACGTACCCCGACGACGGCCTCGGGATCGGGCTCTTCCGCTACGAGCTCGTCGCGGGCGACATCGTGTACGGCAACGCGTTCCTGCCGACCGAGATCCCGTCGCTCGACCTCCAGGATCCGGCGGCGCTCCCGTTCTTCGACCGTTGCGAGCAGGCCGAGCTCACGGTGACGGGGGCGGACGGGGCCGCCATGCCCGCCCGGGCCCGCAGCATCTCTATGAGCGCCGACCGAAGCCGTCTCCTGGTCGTCAGCAGCGACTGCCCCGACGCAGGCACCCTCGCCGACGGTGTTCGCGCGTCGGACTTCGAGCTCACCTTCCAGGTGTTCGACCCCGCCCGGCCGGATCTGCCCGGTCGCACCCTCGCCAGCGGCGTGACACCGTCGGAGTTCCTCGATGCCTTCTTCAGCCCCGACGCACGGTTCCTCGCGGTCCAGATCTTCGGTGAGTACCGCTACTTCGACGTCGAAGCAGGGACGGAGCTCGACCGCGACGTCGTGCTCGGAGCTGCCGGGTGCTCCGCACGCGGCACGATGTGGTCGCGGTTCATCGGCCCGTGGGTCGGTGATTCGACGCTGGCGGTCGTGCTCGAGTGCCGCAACCGGTCCGAACTGCTGGTGCTCGACTTGGCGCAGGGTGGCAGCGAGTTGAGCGTGCAGTTCCCCTTCCAGGCCGAGGCGTTCGCTCTCAGCGCCGATGTCCGCCGCGACGTCGTCGATCCGCTCGATGCGCGTTTCACGATGTGCGACGCGACCATCGGCACCTGCTGGATCGGCCATGGCGATCGGGCGCTGGTCGAGGTGCCCGGCAAGGCCGTGTTGTCGTTCCTGCCGCTCGGCTTCAGCTTCGGCGGCTGATCGCGACTCCCGATCGAGCATGGTCGGCGATACCGTTCGCCGACCATGCTCGATCAGCTGCTCTCCGACCTCGGTCTCACCCGTCCGCTCGACGAGGAGCAGCGTGCACGCCTGCTGGTGGCGGCGGCGCAGCGCCGTTGCCTGCGGCCGGTGCTGGTCGAGCTCGCGGCGGAGGGTGCTCCCGTCGACGACGACCTGGCGGCGGCGCAGCGCCTGCGCGAACTGGCAGCGCTCGACTCCGATGCCGTGGCGACCACGCTGGCCGACGCCGGCGTGCGGGCCCGCACGCTGCCGCTCGCCGTGGAGGACGAACTGCTCCGCCTCGTGCGCCTGAAGCTGCCCGACGTCGGCTCGGCATCGCACGCGGTCGACGTGTTGGAGGCCGACGGGATGCGTCGGTGGGGGCCGAGCGGTTCGGGTGCGTGGCGGTCGTACCGACGCAGCCACGGACGTGTGACGCTCACCCCGCTCGACGACCGTCCCACTCGCGTCGAGCTGGTCTGGCGCGACGAACCGGCGCCTCGCTCGGGCCTGGTCGGCCGGCTGCAACGTCTGGTCACCCCGGGCCAGGCCGACTTCGACGCCGTCGCGCTGCCAGGGTTCCTGTGGCCGATGTACGTCCTCGTCCGCCCGGTGCGCCTGGTGCTCACGAAGCTGGGCCTGCGACGCGGCGCCGCTCCCGGTGACGACCTGGGGCCGTACCTCTCGACGCCGGTCGGGCTCACGTCCGCGTTCGTCGACCAGGCCGGAATTGCCCCCTCCGACTTGGTCGTCGACCTCGGCTGCGGCGACGGCCGTCTGCTGGTCGACGCCGTCACCCGGCACGGCTGCCACGGCCGCGGCATCGAGCGCGACCGAGGACTGGTCGAGCTCGCCCGTCGCAACGTGGAGCGCGCCGGGTTCACCGACCGGATCGAGATCGTCCACGCCGACGCGGCGAGCGCTCCTCTGGACGACGTCGACGTCGTGCTCGTGTTCCTGCCGGCCGAGGTGGTCGCCCGCCTGATCGGGCCGCTGCTCGCTCGCCTGCGCCAAGGCACCCGCGTGCTCGCGCACGAGCAGGCCGAACTGGTCGCGCAGCCGGCGCCGCAGCGATCGACACTGCTCGTCACCGACGCCGGCGTCACCGTCGTCCACGAATGGCGCGCCTGACCCCTCGGGCACACCGAGACCGGTCGCCGGTCGGTCACGCCTTGGCGTCGGCCCAGCTGTCGACGATCGACACGTCGGCCACGAAGCGCACGCCGGTGCCGCGGAACCAGCGTCCCGAGGCTTCGTCGAGACATGCGTGCACCAGTGCCGCGACCCGGTCGGCCACGGCCGCTGGAGCGTGCACGAGCAGTTCGTCGTGCAGGCACAGCACGATGCGTGTCGACGCGAGATCGGGGTCGCCGGCCAACCGCGCCCGGACGGTGGCCGCCCACGCCTTGAACAGCTCGGCGGCCGCCCCCTGCACGGTGGCGTTGCGCGCATAGCGACCCCTCGACGCGATCGCGGACGATGCCGAACGTTCGTCGACGGGAGCATCGGGATCGGGTGTGGTGTCCCACATCGGGATCAACCGACCGCCGAAGGTGCGCAGCTCGCGCCCCTCGCGCCCTGCTCGATCGGCGTCGCGCAGGAACTGCATCGCCACCGGGTAGGCCTTGTCCATGCCTTGCAAGGCCTGGCCCGCCGTGCCGCTGGTCTGGCCGTACATCGCCGCCAGCACACCGACCTTGGCGATGGGGCGCTCGACCTTCAACCGTTGAGCGACAGGCTGGTAGAGGTCGTCGGCAGCGGTGGCCTGGACGAAGGATCGATCGCCCGACACGGCGGCCAGCACCCGAGGTTCGATCTGGCCGAGATCGGCCCGCACGAACTTCCACCCCGCGTCGGCGCGCACCGCGGGTCGCAGATCGGCCGGCAGGTTGTGCAGTCCCGCCTGTGCGGTCATTCGGCCGGCCGCACCGTCGGTGCCGGTCCACGCGCCGCGCAATCGGTGGTCGTCGCCCACGTGCTGGTCGAGCCAGGTGTATCCGAAGGTGGTCGCGATCCGTTCGGCCTTGCGCCATCGCAGCAGCGCCTCGACCACCGGGTGCACGGTGCGCATCTGTTCGAGCCGCCACGCGCGGGTGTCGGGGACGTCGATGCCCACGCGGCGCAACATCGACTTCACGTCCGCTGGGTTGCGGAGATCGAACGATGCGCCCGGCGGAAGATGCGCGAGCACGGACGCATCGCGAGCAGCGCGACGCTCCACCGTCTCGCGCTCATCCGCCGGCCGTTCGCCCACCAGATCGCGGATGAGGTCGAACGCCACCGACATGTCGATCGGCAGCCCGTCGTGTTCGAGTTCGGCGCACAGCATCTCGGCCGCTGACTCCGAGCGTGCGGTCGCCATCGAGTCGCCCGCGGCTTCGACGGAACGCAACAGATCCTGCTGGCGCGCCATGACGTCCAAGGCGAGCTCGGCCCACCGTGCTGCTCCCTCGGCGGAATCGCGCCACGACCCCGACACCCATTCGGCGCGCAGGTGCCCGTCGGCCCGCACGGCGGGGTGCGCACCGGCACCGCCGTCGCCGTCGCCGAGGTCGAGCTGCCCGAGCGCTGGGGCGAGCGTGTGATCGAGGCGGTTCGCCGTCGACCACATGCGAACCTCGTCGGCGCGCCACCCACCGACCAGCAACCGGTGCACGGCCGACAGGTCCCAACACGCGCTGAGGCGGATCTCGTGGCGCACGAGCACGGCGGCCGGTTCATTGGTCCACCACACCCACCGAGGGCGCAGCGCCGCTTCCACGGCGGCGATCGAGTGGAGGGCGTCGCGGCCCGTGCACCCGATCGAGACGCCGGCCGCCGCGACGCCGACGGTGATCGATCCGTTCGCTCCCGCCGAGAGCGCGAGGCCGACGGGCGTGCCCCGCTCCGCACCGGACGCCACGAGTGCGTCATGGAGACGGCCGAACGAGCCGGGTGCGCCCGAATCGGCGTCGGCAGGGTCGTCGAGGAGCAGCACCACGGTGCCATCCTCGCGGACCGCCAGCGCAGGGTTGGCGACGGTCTGACCGTTCGCTCGATCGATCGGAGCTGACGATCCAGCTCGCCGACGATCCAGCTCGCCGGACGCTCGGGCTCGCGGTCGGCTGACTTGCGGTCAGATCGGGCGGATGTTCCAGCCCGTGAGGGTGAGCGCGTCGCGGCGCTGCTCGATCACGGCCACCGTGCCGGTGTCGTTGTAGAACCCCACACCGGCGGACGCCGGCAGTCCGAGCAGCCTGGCCGTGAGGAACCGCGACAGGTGACCGTGGGTGAACGCGACGACCACTCGCCCGGCCGCCACTCGTTCCAGCTTGGCGATGAACGAGTCGCAACGCGCCACGATCGCAGCCACGCTCTCGCCAACGTCGGCGCCGTGCTGGAACACGCTCCACTCGCTGCCGCGCAGATCGCGGATCTCTTCGTTGCGCAGTCCCTCGTACCGGCCATAGTCGACCTCGAGGAGCAGGTGCGTCTCTTCCATCTCCGCGCCGGGCATGGCCCTGATGGCGGTGTCGCGGGCACGCTGGAGCGAACTGGTGAACACCACCGGATCGACCACGCCGCCGGGGGAGCGCGCCGCGATCAGCCGGGCCAGCACCGGTTGGAGCGCTTCGGCCTGATCAGCACCTTCGTCGGTGAGCGGGAGGTCGGTGCGTCCGGTGTGGCGCCCGTTCACCGACCACTCGGTCGCGCCATGCCGCACGAGCAGGACGGCGAGCGGGAGCACAGGGGACACGGGTCGCACCATACGGTCCGACAGATGCCACGAGCGGGATCGGCGGTAGAACTGACGTGATGGCTACCTCGCAGACGTTCCGCTCGTTGCGGACGCGCAACGCCAGGCGGTTCTTCGTCGGGCTCACCATCAGCAACGTGGGCGCCTGGATCCAGTCGACAGCGATGGGCTTGCTCGTCTACCGGCTCACCGGGAGGGCAACCGATGTCGGCGTCACGCTGATGGCACAGTTCCTGCCGATGCTGCTCCTCGGCGCGTGGGCGGGCGCACTGGCCGATCGGGTCGACAAGCGCAAGATGGCCATCGTCACCCAGTCGGTCATGGGCCTGCAGGCGGTGGCGCTCGGCGTGCTCGAACTGGCCGGTCTGGTGCAGTTGTGGGTGGTCTACGTGGCAGCCCTGGTGCTCGGGATCGCCGGAGCGCTCGACAACCCCGCGCGTCGGGGCTACGTGGTCGAGCTCGTCGAGCCGGCCGACATCCCGAACGTCCTGGCGCTCAACACCGCGGTGATGACCGGCAGTCGCATCTTCGGCCCGGCGCTCGCCGCCGCGCTGATCGGGCCGCTGGGTGCCGGTTGGCTGTTCATCGTGAACGGCCTGACGTTCCTCGCGATCCTCTGGCCGATGATCACCGCCGACGAGAGCGATCTGCATCGATCACCGATCGCCGCTTGCGGCGGGACACCCGTTCGCGACGCGATTCGTTTCGTGGCCTCGAACTCTCGGCTCGCGACGATGTTCGTGGTGTTCACCGTGGTCGGAACCTTCGCGTTCAACTACGGCGTGTCGTTGCTGAAGCTCGCCGACGTTCGCTTCGGCGACGCGCGGCTGTTCGGCTGGATGCTGGCCGCGACCAGCGTGGGCAGTCTGCTCGGTTCACTGTTCTCGGCCGGCCGGCCGTCGATCGGTATGCGCTTCTTCTTCTCGAGCATGGTCGTGCTGGGGCTGAGCGGACTGGGCGTCGCCTGGTCGCCGAACATCTGGGTCGCCTACCTCGTCGGCTTGCCGCTCGGCGCCGGCGGTGCGGCGCTGATCACGGCCATGAACAGCATCTCGCAGATGGAGTCGCCTCCGCACATGCGTGGCCGCCTCCTCGCGCTCGGGGCCGTTGCGTTCCTGGGCACCACGCCGATCGGGTCGCCGATCACCGGATGGGTGGCAGACAACGTGAGCGCCGAATGGAGCCTCGCCTACGGCAGCACCATTGCGTTGTTGTGCGCAGCGGTGGGATCGGCGGTGTACCGGCGCAGCGCATCGCGGGCCGCGACGCGGGCCGAGATCCAGCCCGGGGACCCGTCGGTGCCGGTCACGGACCTGGAAGTTCGTCCGTGACGACCGCCCGCCCCCGATCGATCCTCTGGTTCCGGCGCGACCTGCGGCTCGACGACCTGCCGGCGCTCGCTGCGGCGCATGCCGTGGGAGACGTGGTGCCGTTGTTCGTCGTCGATCCGGCATTCCACCGGGCGGGAGCACCGCGACGTGCGTACATGAAGGCGGCACTCCAGGCGCTCGACGATCGCATGGACGGTGCGCTCGTGTACCGCCACGGCGACCCTGCCCGCGTCGTGCCCGCGCTCGCAGCCGAGGTGGGAGCGACGGCGGTGATGGTGTCGAAGGACTTCGGGCCCTACGGCCGACGCCGCGATGTGGAAGTGGCGCAGAACCTCGCCGCCGACGGTCGCACGCTGCACGGTGTCGGTTCGCCGTATGCGGTCGACCCCGGCACCGTGGTGAAGCAGGACGGTTCGCCGTACGCGGTGTTCACGCCGTTCTCCAAGGCATGGCTGTCGGTCGGACAGTCTCGCTGGTCGGATCGCCGTCTCTCCCCGGCGCCGGCAGACGTGAACTGGGTGGGCGCTCCCGACATCGCCTGCGACGGTCCGCCCGGGACACCGGTGCTGGACGTGGTCCTGCCGCCGGCCTCGGAGCAGAGCGCACGTGAGCGGTGGTCGGAGTTCCTCGCCGACGGCCTCGATCAGTACGACGATCGCCGCAACCTGCCGGCGCTCGACGGCACGAGCCGGCTGTCGCCGGCGTTGCGGTGGGGGATCGTGCATCCGCTGCAGCTGATCGACGATCTCGGACCGGTTCGTTCGCACGAGGTGTTCCGGAGCGAGCTCGCGTGGCGAGACTTCTACGCCGACGTGTTGTTCCGCCGCCCCGAGACCGCGTGGCAGAACCTGCAGACGAAGATGGACGCGATGATCGTCGACACCGACGCTCGAGCGCGCGACCGGTTCGCCGCCTGGGCGGCGGGCCGAACGGGCTACCCGATCGTCGATGCGGGCATGCGCCAACTGCTCGCCACGGGTTGGATGCACAACCGCGTCCGGATGATCGTGGCCAGCTTCCTCGTGAAGGACCTCCACCTGCCATGGCAATGGGGTGCCGGGCACTTCATGCGCCACCTCGTCGACGGCGACCTCGCATCGAACAACCACGGGTGGCAATGGGCAGCGGGCACCGGCACCGATGCGGCGCCGTACTTCCGGGTGTTCAACCCGACCACCCAGTCCGAGCGATTCGACCCGCAGGGCGAGTACGTGCGTCGCTGGGTGCCGGAGCTGGCCGACGTGGTGGGCAGCGCCGTCCACGCCCCCGAAGGGCTGTGGCGGCCCGCGAGCTATCCCGCGCCGATCGTGGATCACGCGTCCGAGCGTGACGAGGCGTTGCGCCGGTACAAGTCCTTGGGCGCTGTCCCTCGCTAGCCTGTCACCACTGCTGCACGAGCTCGACCGCGACGAGATGAAGCGGTCTGACGAGGGTCACCTTCACATGCTGGACGAACGCAAGACAGCCATTCTGCGGGCCATCGTGCACGAGTACATCGCCACGGCCCAGCCGGTCGGGTCGACGCACATCGCGGCGATGTCGGGGGTGAACGTCAGTTCGGCCACGGTGCGCAACGAGATGGCCGTGCTCGAGCAAGAGGGATACCTGGTGCAGCCCCACACCTCGGCCGGTCGCATCCCCACCGACAAGGGCTACCGGCTCTTCGTCGACACGCTCGCCGCTCCCGGCCCGCTCGACACCGCCACCAGCCAACGCGTGGGCGAGTTCTTCGACGCAACACATGGTCGGCTGGAGGAGATGCTCCACTCCACGTCCAACCTGTTGGCTCAGCTCACCCACCACGCATCACTCGTGGTCGGCCCAGTTCACGAACGATCGGTGGTCCGTTCGGTGCAGGTGGTGGGGCTCTCGGCTCGTGTGGCCGTGGTGGTTGCGGTGTTGTCGAACGGCTCGGTCGAGAACGAGACGATCGAGTTCGGCTGCGACATGTCGGAGCTCCGGGTGAGCGCGGCGAGCAGCCATCTGCAGCGTGTGCTCACGGGCCGAGCGATCGAGATGGGCGACCTCCCCCCGAGCGGCGATCCCGACGTCGACGAGGTCTGCGCCGCAGCCAACGCAGTCCTGGTCGGCGCCGGTCAGCGCGAGCCTGTGTACGTCGGCGGCACCGCGGTGATGGCCCAGGCCTTCGACGCCGTCGACACGGTGCGACAGGTGCTGCAGGTCTTGGAGCAGCAGTTCGTGATGGTCTCCCTCGTGCGCGATGTGCTCAGCCGGGGACTGTCGGTCGCGATCGGAACCGAGCACGGCGTGGAACCCCTCGCCGCCTGTTCGGTGGTGGTGGCGCCCGTGGTCGTCGATGGTGAACATGTCGGTACCGTGGGAGTCCTCGGTCCGACGCGCATGAACTACCCTCAAGCGCTGGCCACGGTCGAGGTGGTCAGCGAACGACTCGGCAGGCATCTCGGCGAAGGGGCGGGCTGACATTGGCCGACTACTACGAACTGCTCGGTGTGACGCGCAACGTCAGCCCCGATGAACTGAAGAAGGCCTATCGAAAGCGGGCCCGCGAACTGCATCCCGACGCGAATCCGGGGGATGCTGCGGCGGAAGAGAAGTTCAAGCAGGTCGCGCAGGCGTACGAGGTGCTGAGCGATCCCGACACCCGTGCCCGCTACGACCGCTTCGGCGAGGCGGGCGTCGGTGGTGCGAACGGCGGCCCCAATCTCGGCGACATGTTCGGCGGTGGTGGCCTGGGCGACCTGTTCGACGCGTTCTTCGGCCAGCAGGGCGGCGGTTTCGGCGGTCGTGGTGGGCCGGCAGGGCCACCGCGCGGTCAGGATCTCGAAGTCGTGGCGGACATCTCGCTCGAGCAGGCCGTGTTCGGAGCGACGATGCCGGTCACCGTCCGCACGGCGGTGCGGTGCGACGCCTGTGAGGGCGCCGGTGCCGCCGAGGGCACCAAGCCGGTCACGTGCAGCGAGTGCAATGGCCGTGGGCAGGTGCAACGCGTGAGACAGAGCCTGCTCGGACAGATGGTCACCACGTCGGCATGCCCGCGGTGTGCGGGCGCCGGGCAGGTGATCGCCAGCCCATGCCCGACCTGCAGCGGCGACGGCCGCGTCGTCACGGAGAAGACGTATCAGGTCGACATCCCCGCAGGTGTCGACACCGGATCCACGCTTCGACTCACCGGACGCGGGGCGGTCGGTCCGCGCAACGGCGCTGCCGGCGATCTGTACGTCCATGTGCGGGTTGCCGCTCACGAGCGCTTCGTGCGCGACGGTGACGATCTGTACGTCGACCTCCCGGTGTCGATCGCTCAGGCATCGCTCGGGACCAAGTTCCTCATGCCCACGCTCGACGGCGACGAGGAGATCACCGTGCTCGCCGGCACCCAGCCCGGCAAGGAGTTCGTGATCCGTGGCAAGGGGGTCACACGACTGCAGGGTCGCGGTCGTGGTGACCTGCGAGTGCGCGTGAAGGTGGAGGTGCCCACCAAGCTCTCCGAAGCCGAGGTCGACCTGCTCAAACGGTTCGCCGAGGGTCGCGGCGAGCACGTGCATGCCGAGCAGGGCCTGTTCTCCCGCATCAAATCGGCGTTCCAGTGAACCCTCAGCTGCGAAACTCCGAAGCCCACGTGTTCGTCGACTCGTTGGCCACCCCGCAGCTGGCTTTCGAAGACGAGCATCACCTCGATCGTTCGCTCCGGCTCGAAGAGACCGATCCCGTCTCGGTCAGCGATGGTCAGGGGCGGTGGGCGACGGCCACCTGGAGCCGCCGGCGGGGTCTCGAACTCACCAGCCAGATCCACATCGAGCCGGAGCGCCCATCGCTCACGATCGGGTGCGCGATCCCGAAGGGCGACCGGCCCGAACTGGTGGTTCAGAAGCTCACAGAGCTCGGGATCAATAGAATTGCGTTCTTCGAGACAACACGCTCCGTGGTGCGTTGGGACGCAGAGCGACGGTCCAAACAAGCCGAGCGGCTGAACCGGATCGCCAAGGAAGCGGCGATGCAGAGCCGACGAACGTACCTGCCGAGGATCGAGTTCACCACGTTCGAGCGGATCATCGAGCAGAACGGGATGGCGATGGCCGAGCCCGGGGGCCGTGATCCGATCGACGCTGTGGTGACGGGCATCCTGATCGGGCCCGAGGGTGGCTTCGACGGTGACGAACTCGATTTCGCCGTCCCGAAGATCGGCTTGTCGCGCCACATCTTGCGCGTCGAGACAGCGGCGATCGTCGCTGCAGCCATGCTCGTCGCCTCGCACGGGTGACGCTCGGCCTGCGGCGCCGAGCCGCGATTCGACCTCCCTGCAACGGCGTGTCAACGTCGCGACCGAGCGTGGTCGGCCACGTCGCGGAGGGTGGGAGCCGGGCGCTTCTTGACGGCGCGTTGACAGCGCTTGGTGATTGCTCCAACACTCCCCGTTGTTTTTCTGTTCGAGATGTGGCACGATGCACCCTGATTGATGGTGCGGGAACCATCGCTGCAGCCAGGGAGAGCGGGTACAGCAATGCGAGATTTCGATGACGACGATGTGCATTCGTCG
>JANNQK010000075.1:0-6309 GCA_031400715.1 Actinomycetes bacterium
CACCCTCGGCCGCGGCGGTCGAGGGACCGACACGGTCTTCCGCTTCGACGACGGTCTCGAGGTCGAGCGCTCCGTCACGGGCTCGCTCCGGGGCGGCGTGTCGCTCGTGTACAGCTCCGGAGTGGTCGGGTTCGGTGGCACGCCGACGGCGGACGAGGACACGGGCGTCGTGGTCGCGTCCGTGACGGACCGGCCGTCGACGGTGCGAGCCACGGCCGACGTCAGATCCGTCGACATCGATGGCATGGCCGTGACCCTGCACCCGATCGTCGATCCCGACTCCGGTGTGACGGTGCGTTGGGGAACGGTCGAGCTCGAGCCTGGCACCTACGAGGTGGTCGGCCGTGACGCCGCAGGCGCGGTGGTGTTCCAGGAACGAACACAGGTCGAGGCGTTCGACGAGGTGACGCCGTGAACCGCCGCGCCCCCCGGTTGCTGCGGTCGGTGCTCGGTGGCCCACTCGTGTTCGTGCTCGTGTTCGTGCTCGTGGGAGCGGCGTGCACCGGTGCGGCCGTTGATGCGAGACGAGACCCGTTGGAGTCGTCGGGTCCGTTGCCCGACGAGGCGGTGGTCCTGTACACCGAGGCGATCGAGGGGCTGCGACCTGTGGAGGAGGGCGGTCCGCCACCGGTTTTCGGGCTTGCGCTCACGCCGACATGTGTCATCGCAGGCATCGATGGTGCCAGCACGTGCATGGGCACCGAACCGGGATCAGGCGGAGCGGTGTACGACGGCGGGATCCACGGCGACGCGTCCGTCGCCTGGGCCGTCTCCGGAGACGAGCAGGTCGTGTGGGCGCGCTTCTGGATGCTCGACGGGACGACGTTCGAGCAGCAGGCCCTGCTGGCTGACGATCGGAGCGACCCGCCGATCGTGTTCGGCCATGCCGTCGCCGCGATCAACGAGATCGTCGGCATCGAGCTGCTCGACGCCGAGGGTCACGTCGTGATGGCGTTGTCGGTCGACCCCGTGGCGTGATTCAGACGCCGGCGCCCTGGGGCACGCGGGGCCGAGTGAACTGCATGCAGCCGTCGTCGAGCGGGGCCTTGCGGAACATCTTCTTGTCGCGGGTGTAGTTCTGCGGGTTGACCCAGGGCTCACGGTCACCCTGCTTCGGGAACCGGTGCATCACGCGCTGCATGTAGCCGGCCGAGAAGACGTCGATCCACGGGCGCTGCGGCATGTTCGCGTCGGACGGGCGCAGCCGCGGCGTGCACTGCATCGTGCCGGTGGTGCGCATGTGGTTCAGCAACCGGCACACGTACTCGCTGGTGAGGTCGGCGCGGAGCGTCCACGAGGCGTTGATGTAGCCGAAGGTCGACACGAGGTTCGGGACGCCCGAGTACGACATGCCCTTGTAGGTCCAGGTGTCGGCGAAGTCGATCGTCTCGCCGTCGACGACGAACGTCATCTCGCCGAGGGTCACCAGGTTGAGCCCGGTCGCGGTCACGATGATGTCGGCGTCGAGGTGGCCGCCCGACGCGAGCACGATGCCCGTCTCGTCGAAGGTGTCGATGTGATCGGTGACCACCGTCGCCTTCCCGTTGTTGATCGACGTGAACAGGTCGCTGTTCGGCACCAGGCACATGCGCTGGTCCCACGGGTTGTACGTCGGCGTGAAGTGCGTGTCGACGTCGTAGCTCTCGCCGAGCTCCTTGCGCACCCGCTTCAGCAGCGTCTGCTTCACCTTCTCGGGCTGTGTGCGCGTGCGGCCGTACGTGAACTGCTGCATCGCCACGTTCTTCTTGCGCGTGATCTCGTAGGCGAGCTTGCCGGGCAGCACCTTGCGCAAACCGTTCGCGATCGGGTCCTGATCGGGGGCCGACACCACATAGGTCGGCGATCGCTGCAGCATCGTGACGTGCGCGGCCTGATCGGCCATCGCCGGCACGAGCGTCATCGCGGTCGCGCCCGAGCCGATGATCACGACCTTCTTGCCGGCGTAGTCGAGATCGTCGGGCCAGGCCTGCGGGTGCACGATCTGGCCCCGGAAACGCTCGCGTCCGGGGAACACAGGTGTGTAGCCCTCCTTGTAGGAGTAGTAGCCCGAGCACATGAACAAGAAGTTGCAGGTGATTCGCGCCGACTCACCGGTGGCCTTCTTCGTGGCGGTGACCGTCCAGCGAGCGTCGTCGCTCGACCACTCGGCTGTGGTGACGAGGTGACCGAAGCGGATGTGCCGCTCGATGCCGTGCTCGGCGATCGTCTCGCGCAGGTACGACATGATCGACGGGCCATCGGCGATCGACTTCTCGGCGGTCCACGGCTTGAACGAGAAGCCGAGGGTGTGCATGTCGCTGTCGCTGCGCACACCGGGGTAGCGGAACAGGTCCCACGTACCGCCGATGTCGTCGCGACCCTCGAGGATCGCGAAGGTGCGGTCGGGACAGAGGGTCTGCAGGTGGTAGGCGGCACCGATGCCCGAGATACCGGCACCGACGACGGCGACATCGACGTGATCGCTCATCGTCTGACCCTATCCGTGTGAACGCCCCGGATCTGCTGCGGATCTGCTGCGGATCTGCCCCGCGATGGGCGAGAGATGATCCTTCGGCTGCTGGCGAGTTAGTGATCCGCGAGTACGTTACGGCCGGTCCGTTGTGGGGGACCAGAAGAGGGGTGTGTCATGGGTGTGCTCGACGGCCGTGTCGCGTGCGTCACGGGAGGAACGAGAGGGATCGGTCTGGCGTGTGCCAAGGCCTTTCTCGACGAAGGGGCGAGCGTGGTCATCAACGGCCGTGACGCCAAGAAGGCCGAAGGATCGATCGCGGAACTGAACCGCGGCGACCGGGTGCACTTCATCGCTGGCGACGTGAAGAAGCGGGAGGACTGCGAAGCGATCGTGCACGGCACGGTCGAGCACTTCGGCAAGATCGACATCCTCGTGCCCAACGCCGGTGGCGGCAGCGACTACGCCCCGGTGGCGCAGATGACCGACGCGGCCATGGAAGACGCCATGTTGTGGAACTTCTGGCACACGTTCTGGACGATGCGCACCGCCCTCAACTACATGATCCCCCAGGGCTGGGGTCGCATCATGGCCATGAGCTCGGTGGAAGGCAAGATGGGCAAGCCGGCCATCTCGAGCTACGTGGCCTCGAAGCATGCGATCAACGGCCTCTGCAAGTCGGCGGCCAAGGAGGTCGGCACGATGGGCATCACCGTGAACGCGCTGTGCCCCGGTGCCATCGAGACCGACGAGATGCGCACCGCAGGCCCGCCGGCCGCCGAAGCGATGGGCCTCACGTACGAGGGTCTGCTCGATGTGTTCGCCCAGCAGTCGGCGATCAAGCGGCTGAACGAATGCGAAGACGTGGCCCTCGTGGCCGTACTGCTGGCATCCGATGCCGGAGCTGGAATCACGGGATCGATGATCTCGATCGACGGCGGCACGTCGCCGTACTGATGCAGGGGGACTGAACAGACATGGGAAACGCGACAACAGGGAAGTTGCAGGGAAAGGTCGCCTGCATCACGGGTGGCACCCGCAGCATCGGCCGGGCAATGGCCGACGCGTTCATCGCCGAGGGCGCCTCGGTCGTGGTCAACGGACGTGACGAGGCCAAAGGCCAGGCATGCCTGGCAGAGATCGGCGCAGGCGACCGTGCTGCGTTTTTCGCCGGCGATGCGTCGAAGCAGTCGACGGTCGAGGGTCTGGTCGACTTCACGATCGCCACGTACGGCAAGCTCGACATCTGCTGCCTCAACTCCGGTGGCGTGCAGATGACGGCACCCGTGGCGCAGATGACCGATGAGGAGTGGGCACTCGAGATCGACTGGAATCTGAACCATGTGTTCTGGGGCATGCGGCGAGCGTTGCAGCACATGATTCCTCGCGAAGCGGGTCGCATCATCGTGACGTCGTCGGTCGAGGGGAAGCTCGGCAAACCGGGCATCCCCGGCTACGTCACCACCAAGCACGCGGTGAACGGGTTGGTGAAGTCGGCTGCGCAAGAGGTGGGCGCGCTGGGCATCACGGTCAACGCCATCCTTCCCGGCATCATCGAGACCGACATCGTTCGCGCCACCGGCCCTGATTCGGCCGTGGCCATGGGGCTCGACGGCTACGACGCCCTGATCGACCTGTTCGCCCAGGAGTCGGCCATCAAGCGGCCGAACAAGGTCGAAGAGGTCGCGGCCGTCGCGGTCATGCTGGCCAGCGACGCAGCCCGGAACATCACCGGCAACCTCTTTCCGGTCGACGGTGGAACGATGCCGTACTGATGTGCGCCTCCTCATTGGTGAGATCTGATGGGTGAGCTCGTTGACGGTCATCTCGGTCTCAGCGCAGACGAGGTGCTGACCACGACACGAGCGGTGCGCAAGCGGCTCGACTTCGACCGACCTGTGCCGCGTGAGCTGATCACCGAGTGCGTCGAGATCGCCCATCAATCGCCGAGCGGGTCGAACACCCAGCGATGGCGTTGGGTGTTCGTCGACGACCCGGCGACGAAGCTGGCTCTGGCCGACATCTATCGCCGGCACTTCTTCGTGTACGCACAGACCTCCGGCAAGCCACAGGCCGAACACGCAGGCGATGCCGTGCAGCAGTCGGCCACCTACCTCGCCGAGAACTTCGAGCGGGTGCCGGTCATGATGGTCCCGCTCCTCGCCGATCGGATGACCGACACCACGCCGGTCGCCCGCCAGGCGTCGCGGTGGGGATCGATCCTGCCCGGCGTCTGGAGCTTCATGTTGGCCGCCCGCGAGCGCGGCCTGGGCACGGCCTGGACCACGATGACCTTGCAGAGCGAGCGCGAGGTCGCCGAGCTGCTGGGCGTCCCGTTCGACGAGTACACGCAGGCCGGCCTGTTCCCGGTGGCCTACACCATCGGTACCGAGTTCAAGCAGGCCAAGCGCCCGCCCGCCGACAACGTCATCCGCTGGAACAGCTGGAGCTGACTCGGCGAGTCAGAGTTCGGGCACGGGGGCCAGTCGGTCCAGGGCGGCGAGGCACTGGTCGGGCCCGGTCACATGGATGACCTGCCAGCCGAGCGCCCGTGCCGGTTCCAGGTTCTGGTCGAAATCGTCGAGGTACAAGATCTCGTCGTGTGCCACTCCGAGCATCGTCGCCGTTGCCTCGTAGATCGCCGGCTCCGGTTTGCGTGATCCCACAGCGAAGCTCTCCACCACGACGTCGAAGTGATGAAAGCCGATGTCGGCCTCCATCGTCGGTCGGAACTCGACGAAGGTGTTGGTCAGCAACCCGGTGAGGTAGCCGGCGGCACGAAGCGCGTCGACTCGATCGATGACCTCGGTGAGGACGCGGTATCCGCCCTCGAGCAGCACCTCGATCTCGTCGCCGCGCAGGCCGATGCCGGCACGGTCGGCCCATGGTTGGAGCTGGCTCTGGATCTCGGCGACGGCGATCTCGCCGCGTTCGCACCGATGCCATGGATGGTCGGGTGCCGATTCGCGGGGACCGAGCAGCACATGGAGCAACTCGTGCATGGTCGTGCCCCGATCGGCGGCGATGAACGCCACCTTCTCCACGATCGGGCTGATCAGCACACCGCCGAAGTCGAACACCACTGCGCGGATCGCTGCCATACGGAACCGAAACTAACCGCCGAGTACGTTGTCGATCGGGCCGAGTGGCCCGAATGGCCGGAGGTCGACATGAGCGACGAGAAGTCAGGCAAGAACTACGTCGAAATCTACGCAGACGTGTCGAAGTTCGCGCTCGCCGGCGAGCGCGAACAGAACCTGCTCGAGACTCAGACCGAGTGCACCTTCATGTGGACCACCAAGGACGGCGACCCTGTCGGTGTGATCATGAACTTCGTGGCCCACGACAGCCGCGTCTGGGTGACGTGCACGCGACAGCGCAAGCGGGTCGCCGCTGTGGAAGCACGTCCCCGAGTGGCAGTCGCGATCTCGAGTCGGGGCACCGACATCGGCATCAGTCAGGCACTCACCTACAAAGGCGATGCACGGGTGCACGACGACGCCGAGACGTTGCAGTGGTTCTACCGGGTTCTCGCCGAGCGAGTTCGTCCCGGCGACGTCGCCAAGCAGGATGCGTTCGTGCATCACCTCGACAGCCCTGGCCGCGTGGTGATCGAGATCGTCCCGACGGCCCGGATCGGTTTCGACAGTGAAGCGATGTTCGCCAACTCACCAGCCGGCGCGAGCGTCACCAAGGTGACCCGTCCGACCTGAACCGGGCCGCCCCGATCGTTCGCGGTCAGGCGGTGTAGCCACCGTCGACCACGAGCACGTGGCCGGTGATGAACGCGGCGAGATCGCTGGCGAGGAACAGCGCAGCGCGGGCGATGTGATCCGGTTGACCGGCGATCCGCAGGGGAT
>JANNQK010000076.1:0-44597 GCA_031400715.1 Actinomycetes bacterium
ACGCTCTCAACCGGAGAATCTCCTAGCCCCCATCGTCTAGTGGCCTAGGACACCACCCTTTCAAGGTGGCGGCACGGGTTCGAATCCCGTTGGGGGTGCTAGTGACCATTCATGGTCCCGTGGTGAAGTGGAGTTCACGCCGGCCTGTCAAGCCGGAGGTCGCGGGTTCGAACCCCGTCGGGACCGCTGCGAGCGCAAGCTCGTTCGGGTGTTGAGTGCGGGACCTGTTCGCAGGCCCGCACCGGCAGCCGCAGTCACGGTCGAGTAGCTCAGTCGGCAGAGCACACGCCTGAAAAGCGTGGGGTCACCGGATCGACGCCGGTCTCGACCACCTCGATGTCAACGCCGCAGGCATTGCCTGCGGCGTTGAGTCGTTCTCCGGCCGATGCCGGATCAACACGGCCCCCGAGCCTGCGGGAACGACACGGCCGTAGCCTGGAGCGATGGCCGGTCCGTTGCAGCTCACCTTCGTCGCGTCGGCGCAGCGGGTGGCCGACCTGCCACCATCGCCCAGCGAAGTGGCCCTGGTCGGTCGCTCGAACGTGGGCAAGTCGGCGCTGATCAACGCCCTGGCCAACCGGAAGCAGTTGGCCCGGGTGTCGAACACCCCCGGTCGCACACAGCTGATCAACCTGTTCACGCTGCCCACGGGCGGCACCGTGGTCGACCTCCCCGGCTACGGGTACGCGTCGGTGCCCACGCGCGAGAAGGTGAAGTGGGGCCCGATGATCGAGGGCTACCTGCTCGGTCGCGAGAGCCTGCAGGCCTTGTTGCTGCTCGTCGACGGTGAGATCGGCCCCACCAAGCTCGATTCGCAGATGATCGACTGGGTCCAGTCGAACGGGATCACCACGGTGATCGTCGCCACCAAGCTCGACAAGGTGAAGCCGTCGAAGTTGGCCGGGCGCAAGCAACAACTGGCCAAGGGGTGCCGGCTCGACGAAGGCGACATCTTCTGGGTGAGCGCGGCCAAGGGCACCGGGATCGACGCCCTTCGCAGCCACGTGATGGCCCTGCTCGCCCTCGCCGACTGACGACCGCACGGGCCACCCCCGGGCGCGCGCTCCGCGTCATTCGAACGATCTGTCGGATCGTCATCCAATTGACATGAACGTCATCAACTGGTGTGTTTCGACGCTCCGTGGTCATCGGTGCGTGCCGATCTTGACGGTTTTCGAACTCAATCCAGCCAGTGAACATGACGATTCAATGACATGCGTTTCACACTGCTCCCCAAGGTGCTGGGCGGCACCGGTCACCATGCGAGTTCGCTCGACCTCGGCCAACGCCTCCCACCACCCGGGCGGGCTCGATCACGTCGGCTGACCATGGCCGTTGCCCTGTCGGGGGCGATGTTGATGTCGCCACAGGGATGCGCACCCTCGACCGCGCGCCCGGCGGCGGTCGCTCCGGCGCCATCCGTGACCATCACCGCGGCAGGGGCGACGTCGATGACGATCACCTGGGTGGCCGTCGGCGGCGCCCGTTCCTACGACCTCGTCTATGCGGGCACGGGGCTCAGCAGCCCGGTCACGATCACCCGGCTCACGACCCGGACACGAACGATCAGCGGCCTCACGCCTGGCGGCACGTACGAGGCCCAGGTGCGCGCCGTGACCAAACGGGGCCGTCGGGCGTGGTCGCCCGCCGCGAGGGTCGTTCTGGCCGGGGCGGCGGTGACGCCTGCGGCGGAGACGCCCGTCGTCACCGCAGGGCCCAACCCCGCTCCCGTGGAAGCGCCGGCGGTGCCGCCGGCGGCCGTGCCCGCATCTGTGCCCGCATCCGTGCCCGCATCGGGCGGCGCTGAAGTGAACGGACCCCTGCCAGCCCCGTCGGCGGGTACATCAGCCGCTGGGACGCAACCCTTCGGTGGCCCCATCCAGGCGTCCGGCGATGGCACCGGCAACTTCCGGGTGACGTGCTTGTTCTCGCACATGAACGCCGACGACTCGATCGTGTTCCCAGGACGCGCCGGCGCCGCGCACCTGCACACCTACTTCGGCAACACGACCTCGATCGCAGCGTCGACGCCGGGCTCGCTGCTCGCGAGCGGCAACTCCACCTGCAGTGGCGGGATCAGCAATCGCTCGTCGTACTGGGTGCCGACGGTGCTCGATGCCTCCGGCCGGCCGGTAACCCCGAGCATGAACCAGGTCTATTACAAGAGCGGATACCAGGGCACCCACTTCTCGCGCATCCATCCCACGCTCCCCAACGGTCTCAAGCTGATCGCCGGCAACGCCCGCGCCACGGGACCGCAGCCCCAAGATGCCGGCCAGGACACGGTGCGTTGGACATGCGGCGTCGACACCAACAACGGCCCGACGATGATCGTCGGCTCCACCCCGACCATTCCGAGTTGTGGCGCCGGCACCGATCTCTGGGCGGTGATCCGATTCCCCCAGTGCTGGGACGGCGTGAACCTCGATTCGGCTGATCACAAGAGCCACCTGGCCTACGGCACGTTCGGCGTCGGGTGCCCCTCCAGCCATCCGGTGGCGTTGCCCGAGATCACCTACAACGTGCACTGGCCGGTCACGACGGGCACCAGCGCCGGGTGGCGACTGTCGAGTGACATGTACGCCGGGCCCGGTGGCTACTCGTTGCACGGCGACATCATCACTGCCTGGGACCCGGCCGTGAGCGCCACCTGGTTGCAGAACTGCGTCCGGCGAGACGCCGACTGCCGCATCGGCATCGTCTCGGACACGCGTCAGTTGATCTACGCCACGCGCTGACCCGCCTCGCGTCCTGCCTCGTCAGCCACCTCTGATGTCTGACCGTCCGACCGTCTGACGGCCGACGTCTGCTCAGCGCCCACGCCGCCGCATCGCCCCCCGCGCCCTGGCCCACAGGTCGCGGGGGTCGGGCAGCGTGAAACCGCGCCGGGCGATCGCGAACTTCCTGCTCGAGTAGGGCGGATACAACAACGCCGGATCGAATCGGGTTCCCCGCTCGTGGATCGCCCGACGATGGCTGAACGTGTCGAAGCCGTCCTTGCCGTGATACGAGCCCATGCCGCTCTCGCCGACTCCACCGAACGGGAGATGTGGGTTGCTGACGTGCATGATCGTGGCGTTCACGCACACACCGCCACTGCTCGTTCCGGTGAGCACGCGGTCGTGGTCTGCGTCGTCGGCGCTGAAGGAGTACAACGCCAACGGCTTGTCTCCCTCGTTGACGAACGCGATCGCTTCGTCGAGGGAGTCGATCGCGATGACCGGCAGAATCGGCCCGAAGATCTCTTCTCCCATCACCGGGTCGTCACGGGTGATGCCGACGAGCACCGTGGGAGCGATGTAGCGGGAATCGGCATCGCTGTGGCCTCCGATCGCAACCGTTCCGCAGTGCAGGAGCTTCTCCAAGCGATGGAAGTGCGAGTCGTTGTCGATGCGGGCGAAGTCGGCACTCCGCTGCGGATCGTCGCCGTAGAACTCGTGGACCCGCTGGCGCAACTGTTCGACCAGTCGATCGTGCACGTCACGTTCGACGAGCACGTAATCGGGAGCGATGCACGTCTGGCCGGCGTTCATGAACTTGCCCCACGCGAGTCGACGGGACGTCACCTCCAAGTCGGCGTGTCGGCTGACGATCGCCGGACTCTTGCCACCCAGCTCGAGTGTGACCGGTGTGAGATGCTCGGCCGCGGCTCGCATCACGATTCGAGCGACGCGCCCGTTCCCGGTGTACAGGATGTGATCGAAGCGTTGCGTCAGCAACTCGGTGGTCTCGGCCACGCCGCCGAGCACCAGCGCCACGGCGGGTTCGCCGAGCTCTGCGATCAGTGCCGCGACCGCATCGGCCGAGCGTGGCGCGAGCTCGCTGGGTTTGCCCACCACGGCGTTGCCGGCCGCGATCGCCGCGATCATCGGCAGCAGCAGGAGCTGGACCGGGTAGTTCCATGGAGCGATCACACACGCGATGCCCAGCGGTTCGCGCTCGATCCTCGACGAGCCCGGCTGAAAGGCAACGGGCGTGGGCACCTTCTCCGGCGCCATCCAACGATCCAGCTGAGCGAGGGTGTGATCGATGTCGGTCACCAAGAAGCCGACCTCGGTGGCCCACGCTTCGAAGGCGGGCTTGCCGAAGTCGGCCGCCAGCGCCTCGAGCAGGACACGCTCGTTCGACACCAACAGTTCGCGCAGCCGACGCAACGTCTCGACGCGCCAGCCCCGCGGTCGCGTCGTGCCACCGGCGAACGCCCGACGAGCGCCGTCGACGATGACGGCGATCTCGGAGATCGGTGTGACCGTGGGGGCGGCGAGTGTGGTGCTCATGCCGAAAGGCTACGGCGTGCGTCGAACGCACCGAGAAGGCACGCCCGCCGACCGGCCAACGGCTGACCTGCCGCTGGCCTACCGCTGACCTGCCGCTGGCCGGTCAGCCGAAGTCGGTCGAGGCGAGCTCGGGCTCGTCGGCCACGATCGCATCGACCATTCGCTTGGCAACGAGCACCGGATCGAGCCCCGGACCGAACGTCGGCGCCGTTCCGGCGATGGCTCGATCGACGAGGCCGGTCTCGGTGTGCGGCGGGCGGAAATCGGCGACATGCACTCCCCGCCGGCGGGCCTCGCGACGAAGACCGGGAATCGCGTGTGAGATGGCCGCCTTCGACGCGCAGTAGGGCACCAGATCGGCGAGTGACTTCTCGGCCACGACTCCGCTGATCGTGGCGAAGAAGCCCTTGCTCTGGGCGAGCGTGGGCAACACTGCGCGGGCAAGCCACAGAGGTCCGAGCGCATTGGTGAGGAACAACTCCTCCATCACCGCCGGATCGGTGGACACGAGGTCGCCGAACGCCACGATGCCTGCCGCGTTCACCACACCGTCCAGCCTCCCCTGCATTCCCAGCGCACCGCGCACCACGGCGTCACCTGCGTGGGAATCGCGGAGATCGGCGACGATGTCGGGACCGTGACGTCCGGCGCCGAGCACGACCGACCCGCGCGAGCGGAGCTCGTCGGCGATGGCGCTGCCCAGTCCACCGGTGGCGCCCACGACCACCACGACGACACCGTTGAGTTCTCGCACACCGGCATGTTGGCGCGTGGGTGCGCGCTGGCGAAAGTCGATGCCGCGTGACCTGCACCGATTCCGACGCGACGTGTCTCAGGCGAAGCGATCGCGTCGCGTCCCGGTGACCCGTCGTCGATCGGCACCGGGCAACATGGCGGCATGACCGAACCAACGATGCGATCGCTCGACGAACTGGGCTTCTACGGGTTGGCCGGAGCGCCCCGATCGCCGGCCGACCTCATCGGGGAGTGCCGCGACGGCGAGGCCCTGGGGCTGGGCACGGTGTTCCTGAGCGAACGGTTCAACATCAAAGAGATCGCAACGATCAGCGGCGTGGCCGGCGCGGTGACCGAACGGATGCGCATCGCAACGGGGGTGACCAACCACAACACCCGTCACCCGGTGGTGACCGCCAGCTACGCCACCACGATGCACCGCCTGACGAACGGTCGGTTCGTGCTCGGGCTCGGCCGCGGCATGGACCGCATGTTCGACGCGTTCGGCCTCCCCCGGATCACGACCGCGCAGCTCGAGGACTTCGCGTCGCTGATGCGACGGCTCTGGCACGGGGAAGTGGTGGTCGGCCACGACGGGCCGAGTGGGAAGTACCCGGTGCTCGCGCTCGATCCGGACTTCCGCGAGGACATCCCGCTCCTGCTCAGTGCGTTCGGACCACAGAGCCTGCAGCTCGCCGGGCGATCGTTCGACGAGGTGCTGCTGCACACCTTCTTCACCGACGAGACGTTGCAGCGGTGCGTCCGGACGGTGAAGGAGTCGGCCGAGCAGGCAGGTCGCGACCCACACGATGTGAAGGTGTGGAGCTGCTTCGCCGTGATCGGCGACTGGTTGCCGGAGGACGTGCGGCTGAAGAAGACCGTGGGACGGTTGGCCACCTACCTGCAGGCGTACGGCGATCTGATGGTGCGAACGAACGGTTGGGACCCAGCGGTGCTCGCTCGATTCCGGAGCGATCCGTTCGTCGCCGGCTTCCGGGGTGCCTTGGACGGCAAGGCCACCACCGAACAACTCGAGCACGTCGCGACCCTGATCCCCGACGAGTGGCTGGCTCCAGCCGCGACCGGCTCACCAGAGCAGTGCGCGAACGCGGTCGCGCGCCAACTCACGCTCGGGGCCGACGCAGTGATCCTGCACGGCGCAGCACCGGACGAGCTCGCGCCGGTGATCGATGCATACCGGCGACTCGCATCATGACGGCACCCGCTCACCGGCGCCGTGTCGCCTGCCGGGTCCCCTGCCGTGTCGCCTGCAGGGGCGCTGTGCCACAGTGACGGGGTGTTCCTCGCTCTGAACGAGATGCGTCGCGCGAAGGTGCGATTCGGGCTCCTCGCCGGCGCAGTGGGGCTGCTCGTGTTCCTCATCCTGTTCCAGCAGGCACTCCTCAGCGGTCTCGTCAACCAGTTCATCGGCGCGTTGAAGAACCAGTCGGCCGATGTGCTCGTGTACAACTCCCAGGCCCGCAAGAACCTCGAAGGTTCGATCATCCTCCCCGACCAGCAAGCGGCGATCGAGACCGTCGACGGCGTGGCGGTGAGCGCCCCTCTGGGCGAGGGCACCTTCACGGTGATCGCCGGCGACGAGGAGCAGGATGCGGTCGTGTTCGGCTATCGACTCGGCGGACCGGGCGAGCCGACCACGCTGATCGAGGGCCGGCTGCCCGAGGTGCCCGGTGAGGCGGTGGCCAGCAGCCGCAACGCGGAGGACGGTTTCGACATCGGCGCCACGGTCGAGTTGGTTCCGAATCTCGGCGGCGTGGCCACCACGTTCCAGGTGGTCGGCCTGGCAGAGGAGATCAACTACTCCGTTTCCCCTGTGCTGTTCGTCGACTTCGCCGACTACGAGGCCGCTCGTCGCGGCGTGAACCCCGACGCGACCGACGTGCTGCCATCGGTGATCGCTGTTCGTGTCGCTGATGGTGCCGCGGCCGAGCAGGTAGCTGGCGCGATCTCAGCGGCGGTCGACGGCACCGAAGCGCTCACGCGCCAGCAGGCCGTCGACGGCTCGCCAGGTGTCGCCAGTGTCCGCCAGAGCTTCTCGGTGATCCTGCTGCTCTTCTACCTCGTCGTTCCGTTGGTGACCGGGCTGTTCTTCTTGATCGTCACCTTCCAGAAGGCCGGCGCGCTCACGCTGCTCCGTGCGATCGGTTCACCCGCAGGGACGCTGGTGCGTTCGTTGCTCATCCAGGTCGTGATCGTGGTGCTCGCCGGAGCCGCACTGGCAACCGTCCTGTTCTGGCTCACCGCGAGAGGTGGGACGGGTGGGCTCGGCATCACCGTCGAACCGAAGCCCGTGATCGCCACGACCCTCGCGGTGCTCGTCCTTTCCTTGCTGACGTCGCTGGCAGCCGCCCGGCGTGTGCTCCGCATCGATCCGATCGCGGCGACGACCGGCGCTGGGTTGCAGGTCTGATGAACCTCGCCTTGACCGAGCTGCGTCGGCGCCCGAGCCGCTTCACGGTCGCCACGATCGTGCTGACGTTCCTGAGCCTGTTGCTGTTGCTGCTCGGAGGTCTGCTCGACGGTCTCTACCTGGGCTCCACCGGAGCGATCCGCGCCCAGGACGCCGACGCGATCGTCTACTCGGAAACGGCCCGCGACTCGTTCCTTCGGAGCCGGCTGACATCGGATGTCCGAGACGCTGTGGAAGGTGTCGATGGGGTCGACATGGTGGGCGGTCTGGGCTTCACACTGCTCGGTGCCGTCGTGCCGGGAGAGCGCGACCTGGCCGATGTCGCGATCGTCGGGTACGAGTTGGCGCCCGACGGGGTGCCCGACCCGCTGCCCGCCGGCCATGCATGGGCTGACAGCACGCTGCAGGACGCGGGCGTGTCGATCGGTGACACCTTGCTGCTCGGACCGGCGGCGACGCCGATCGTGGTGGATGGGTGGGTGGACGACACCAACTACCTCCAACAGAGCGGGCTGTGGGTCACGCTCGACACGTGGCGTGCGGTGCAGAACGCCAACCGGCCCGACGCCTTCGTGGCAGGGGGAGTGGTGCAGGTCTTGGTGGTGCGAGGCGATGGCGATCTGCGCAGCGCGATCGACACCGCCACCGGAACCACGTCCACGCTGACGCGAGAGGAGGCGGTGAACGCTCTGCCCGGCGTGGAACAGCAGCGCAGCACGTTCAACGCGATCATCTTCTCGACCCTCGCCGTCGTGCTGGCCGTCGTCGGTCTCTTCTTCTCGCTGCTCACGCTCGAGCGAATCGGCCTCTACGGCGTGCTCAAAGCCATCGGAGCGTCCACTCGACGGTTGTTCGGTGGCGTGGTGGTGCAGGCCGTCGTGGTGGCGGTGATCGCATTCGTGATCGGTGGTTCGCTGGCAGCACTCGTCGACCGCGCGCTGTCGGGCGACGTGCCCTTGCAGCTCACCATCGGCCGGTATGCGTTCACCTTCGTCGCCCTCGTCGTCGCCGCGGTGCTCGGCAGCGCGATCTCGCTGCGTCGAGTCACACGGATCGATCCTGCCTCAGCCATCGGGAGTGCCACATGAGCTCGTCCATCCCTCCTCCTCCGCAAGCCCCGGCCGACACCGCTGCTGACGACACACTCAGGCTCGACGGTGTACGCAAGGTGTACGGCAGCGGCGAGAACGAGATCGTGGCACTCGACCATGCATCGCTGGTGGTGCGTTGCGGCGAGATCGTCGCTCTGCTCGGGCCGTCGGGATCGGGCAAGACCACGCTGCTGTCGGTGGCCGGTGGATTGCTCTCCGCCACCGAGGGCACCGTCGTCGTGGGCGGCGAGGACATCTCGGGCCACTCCCCACGGGAGCTGACCGAGTTCCGACGCACGAAGGTCGGCTTCGTCTTCCAGTCGGTGAACCTGGTGCCGTTCTTGACGGCAGAGGAGAACCTGGTCGTCGTGGCCGAACTCGCCGGCGTCGGCAGAAAGGCTCGCAAGGTGGCGCGGGCACGCGCCCGCGACCTCCTCGCCGAGCTCGGGCTCGCGAAGCGGACGAGCAACCTGCCGTCGCAGTTGAGTGGCGGCGAGCGCCAGCGTGTCGCCATCGGGCGAGCCTTGTTCAACAGCCCGGCGCTCGTGCTGTTCGACGAGCCCACGTCGGCGCTCGACACCAAGATCGGCGAACAGGTGATGGAGCTGATCCAGTCGGAGATGCGGGCGCGAGGCACCGCGGCGGTGATCGTCACCCACGACACGCGCATGACGCACTACGCGGACCGCACCGTTCGGATCGTCGACGGTGTGCTGCGCGCCTCGGGCGGTGACGTGCCCGGCGATCGTGCCGATGGGGCAACCGCTACGGTTCGTCCATGAGCCCCTGGGAGCAACTCGTGGCCGGCGTGGAGCTGCCGTTCCACCCCGATCTCGTCGTGCCCGAACTCCACGAGGTCAGGCTGCCCATCCCGCAGCCGCCTGCGATCGACGATGTCGCTTCGGTCGCTCACGCTCGCGTCGTGAGCGCGCTGGGCCGGGCGGTGACACCAGGGATGAGCGTGGCCGTCGGCGGCGGAAGCCGCGGACTCGCCGATCGGGTCGGCCTGATGCGCGGCACGATCAGTGGATTGCGCGAGCTCGGCGCAGAGCCCTTCGTCGTTCCGGCCATGGGGAGCCATGGCGGCGCCACGGCCCAAGGCCAACGAGCGATGCTCGAATCGCTCGGCATGACCGAGGAAGCCATGGGTGCCGAGATCCGGGCGACGATGGAGACGGTGGAGGTGGCACGCACTCCTGACGGCATGCCCATCTACCTCGATCGCCACGCGGCGTCGGCGGACCGCATCCTGCCCGTGAACCGTGTGAAGCCGCACACCTGCTTCAAGGGCCCGATCGAGAGCGGATGCACCAAGATGTCCGTCGTCGGCTTCGGCAAGCAGCCAGGTGCAGCGCAGATCCATTCCTGCGGACCCGTCGAGATGCGTGACCGGTTGCTCGCCGGCATCGCCGCACTGCGCTCGACAGGTCGCCTGCTCGGAGGCGTCGCCTCGATCGAGTCGACCAGCGGCGCAGTCGTCCGCATCGAGGCGCTCACCGGCGACGAGGTGGGAGGTGACGCCGAGCGCGCCCTCACCGAGTACGCCCGCGGCCTCGTGCCGCCGCTTCCCTTCCCCGACATCGATGTGCTGATCATCGAAGAGGGCGGCAAGGACATCAGCGGCACGACCATCGACCCCAACGTCACGGGCCGGTTCTGGGTGCACGGCCTTCGTGACGGCGCGACGCCGACCGTCTCGACGATCGTGCTGCTGGGCATCACCCCGGTGTCGGGAGGCAACGTGCTCGGCATCGGTTTCGCCGACTTCATCCCCGTGTCGGTGGCCGAACAGATCGACTTCACCAAGACCTACATCAACTGCTTCACCGCAGGTCCGAGTGGTGTTCGTCGCAGCCGATTGCCGATGGTGCTGCCGACGGAGCAGGACTGCATCAGAGCGGCGGTCAGCATGTGCGGCAAGGGTCTCGCCGAGCCGAAGCGAATCGTGAGGATCACGAACACGCTGCACCTCACCCGGTGTTGGGTCAGCGAGGCGCTCCTCGCCGATCTGCCCGCTGGCGTCGAGCGCGCCTGACCCGCCACCACGTCGGCGGGAACACGCGGAACGAGGCAGAACTCAAGGCATCGGGTCGCGTAACCGATGATCCATTCGTGATCGCGGAGACATTCACCTGGCGCGCAGCCGACGGGTGGCATCCATCTGCCCCAGAACCGGACGGACGCTCCTCGATGGTGATGGTGATGGGCGACCGCGAGGTGCTCGAAACTGCCGCTGAGCTGGGGCTCGACCCGATCGGCGCGCTGACGGCGACCTGGGACGGCCATGCGATCCTCGGCTGGTCGACCGCCGGTCAGGCGATCGGTGGTCGGGTTCACGATGGAGCCCTGGTGGTGACCGTGCTGCGGTTCGAGACCACGACGGTCCTGTCCGCGCGTGCTGCGCTGCGCACTGCTGGCTCGGCGCGGCGCGCCGGGCGCGAAGTCGCGGAGGCCCTGGCCGATCCCAGCCTTCGAGTCGTCTTCCTCGCTGCCGATGGGCTGCAGTTCAACGGCTCGGCGATCGCCGCCGGCATCACCGACGTGCTCCCCGACGTGGAGGTGGTCGGCGCCCTCGCCGGCGACGGTGTCCGTTACGAGCAGGCCTGGACCGTGGTCGAGGGAGCTGCGGTGGAGGGTCGACTCTGCGCGGTCGGCCTCTACGGGGATCACATCGAGGTCGCCCACGGGTCGGGGGCGAACTGGCGACCGGTCGGACCAGAGCGATTGGTGACCAACACGCACGGAAACGTCATCCACGAGCTCGATGGCCAGACCGCGACCGACCTCTATCACGACTACCTCGGCACGCTCTCCGACGAACTTCTGGCGAACAGTTCGATGCTCTCGATGGAGGTACGCGATCTCGACGGCGACGTCTCGTTGCGGACTCCACGGCGGTTCCACCCCGACGGCTCGGTCACGATGTCGGGCGACGTTGCCCAGGGCGCGACCGCACGACTGGTCCGCAGCTCCCCGCACGAACTCGTGCACGATGCATCGATCGCGGCGAAGACCGCTCGGCTCGAAGATGCCGCCGTGTGCCTCGTCGTCAGCACCGTGGGCCGGCGGCGGGTCCTCGGTCAACGGGTCGAGGACGAGCTCGACGCAGTGATCGCCGCACTGCCCGAGCACACACCTGTCGTGGGGTGCTGGGCGTACGGGGCGATCGTTCCGACCAACCACGGTGCGGACATGGTCGACCAGGCCATCTGCATCACCACCCTTGCCGAGCGTGCGAGCACCGACGCGTCGAGCACGACGCCACCACCGTTCGTCCCGACCGGGACCGACCGCGCGATCCCATCGGAAACCCAGGAAGGCTGACCTCCCCATGACGAGTCAGGAACACCAGCACACCGACGAGCATCCGGACGACTCGCCCTCCACGCACCATCCTCTCCTCGCTCGGCAGTTGGAGCGCTGCGCGATCGAGGCAGAGTCGCCGTCGGCCGAGCAGTGGGCCGACTTCCTCGGCCGGGTCGAGCGTTCGTACGTCGAGGCTGATCGCGCCCAGCGACTGGTGGAGCAGACCCTCGACGTGTCCGCACGTGAGTTCGCGACGATGTACGAACAGCTGCAGGTGCAGACCTCGCATGTGCTCGCATCGGAGCGACACCGTCTGCAGCTCGTGTTCGATTCGGTCACCACGGCGCTCGTGGTGATCGAGCGATCCGGTCGCATCTCGAACGCGAACCCCGAGGCAGAAAGGCTGTTCGGGCCGGCGGAGTCGTTGGTGGACCGATCGCTCGATGAGGCGTTGTTCATGGTGGGCCGCGATGGCGCGGCACGTCCGATGCTGGCGATCGCCGAACTGGACGACGTGTTGTTGGAAGGGCGTTGGGTGCGCAACGACGTCCACCTCGTCTCGGCCTCCGGTCGTGCGTTGATCGACGGTGGAGCGAGCCAGATGACCTCGGAGCATCTCGTCGCCGCCGATGTGGTGATCATCCCGTTCAACGACGACGACATCTGTGTCGGTGGCCTGGTGGTCGTGACCGACAACGCAGAACGCGAGTCGGCACGAGAGCGTTTGGCATGGCAGGCGTCGCACGACCCGCTGACCGGACTTCAGAACCGCGCGGTCGTGACCGAGCGCATCGAACTCGCCCTCGTCGGTGCCCGACGGTCGGGTGCGTGGCCGTCCGTGCTCTTCCTCGACCTCGACCGTTTCAAGCACATCAACGACTCGTTCGGCCACGGTGCCGGCGACAGGCTGCTCACGATCGCCGCCGATCGACTGATGAAGTGCGTACGCAGCATCGACACCGTTGCTCGCCTGGGCGGCGACGAGTTCGTGATCCTGTGCGAGAGCGCAGGCGACACCGAACTGGTCCGCGGCATCGCCGAGCGCATCCTCGAGGCCCTGATCGAACCATTCGAGTTGAGCGACGAAGAGACACACGTCTCGGTGTCGATCGGCATCGCCCACGCGGGGCCCCAGCACACGTCGGCGGACGTGCTGCTGCACGAAGCCGACCTGGCGATGTACCGCGCCAAGGACCGCGGCCGCAACTGCTTCGACGTCGCCGACGAAGGACTGCGGGTGAACGCGGCGGAGCGGGTGCTGCTCGAGCGGGGTCTGCGCAGCGCGATCGCGAAGCGCGAACTGACCGTGGCGTACCAACCGGTGAAGCGAGCCGGCGACGATGAACTCGTGGGCTTCGAGGCGCTCGCACGTTGGATCCACCCCGTGCTCGGCGACGTGCGACCCGACCGCTTCGTGCCCGTTGCCGAGGAGACCGGCTTGATCACGGCTCTCGGCGACCGCATGCTCGACCTGGCATGCCGCGACGTGGCGACGTGGAACCGTGAACGCCTCACCCACGGCATGGACCCGTTGGTGGTCCACGTGAACATCTCGGGCAGGGAACTGCAATCACCACATCTGCTGGGCCGTGTGCGCGACGCGCTGCGCCGTCACGACGTTCCACCGCACTGGCTCGTCCTCGAGATGACGGAGACGATGCTGCTCGACGACCCCGACAAGGCGCTCGACCGGCTACGGGAGTTGAAGCTCGCCGGCATTCGCGTCGCGATCGACGATTTCGGGACCGGCTACTCGTCGCTCGCGTACCTGCGTCGGTACCCGGTGTACATGGTGAAGATCGATCGCGAGTTCGTGGCCGAGATCGCCGCCTCGACCCAGGACCAGTGCATCGTGCGCGCGATGGTCGAGCTCGCCAAGGGGCTCGACTACGTCGTGCTCGCCGAGGGCGTCGAGACAGGAGCCGAGCTCGAGGTGTTGCGTACCCTCGGCTGTCAGCTCGTCCAGGGATACCTCATCGGTCGGCCGATGCCGAGCGAGGACGCGCTGCTGCTGGCGACGAGCACGAAGGCCTCCGCTTCGGCCACAGCGGGCAACTGATCTCGTTCGAGCCGGTCCGAGCCGCCCGAGCCGGTCCGAGCCGGTCCGAGCCAGTTCGTCAGGTACCGAACTCGAACCCGAGATCGACCGCGGTCAGCATCGGCACGAACGGCACACCTGCCGCCTCGGCCATGGCACCGCACGTCCCGCCACGATCGACGATCACGGTGATCAGGATCGGCACCGCGCCGAACGCGCGCACGACCTCGACCGCCTCCATGAGCGAGGTACCGCGCGTCACGGTGTCCTCGGTGATCACCACTCGATCGCCGGGCTCCAACGCTCCGGCGAGACGACCGGTGACGCCATGGTCCTTCGCCTCCTTGCGAACCGTGAAGCTCTTCAACGAGAACCCTCGCGTGGCACCGATCGCCGCGACCGCGTAGGCGACGGGGTCGGCACCCACGGTCAGACCTCCGATCGCCGTGGCGTCGGCCGGGATCAGCGACAGCGCCACGTCGGCCATCAGCAGCACCCCGTCCGGTCGGCACGCGGTCTGCTTGGTGTCGAGGAACCAGGAGCTCCGCGCTCCCGACTTCAGGGTGAACTCGCCACGCTTCACGCTGTGACGCAGCACGTGCTCGCGCAGCGCATGCCGAGCGGGATCGAGCGACGGAAGATCGGGTGGCGCAGCGGGCTCAGGCGAGGACACGCCGCCCGACGCTACTCGCTTGGGGTCGGCGCAGCCTCGGGCACGGCCACAGCGTCGCGACGACCCCGCCGCAGCAGGACCTCCTGGGCAACCGTCGCCACGTGCATGCCACCGGTGGTGAACACGTGCCCGACCGACACGCCTCGCCCTCCGACGTAGCTGTGGCAGACGAAGTCGTAGAGGTGCCATTCGTCGACGCGCATCGGTCGGTGGAACCAGACGGTGTGATCGAGGCTCGCCGCAAAGCTGCCCTGCCACCACGTGTCGACGTCGGTGACGGGCGGGACTTCACTCTCTGCCAGCGCGTGACGGACGGAGTCGGTCGGCATGTCGTCGCTCATGTACGCGAGCCAGCACCGGTGCACCAGCTCGTCGGCGGCGACGACATCGTTCACCTTCAACCAGGCAGCCACCCGTCCAGCGCCGAGCGCGCCGGCCTCGAGCAGGGCTGCGCGCGGAACCGGACGGCGCGCGAACGAGGTGGTCCAGGTGTCCTCGGCGCATTCGTCCGGTCCGGGGATGCCGGTCGGCATGAAGACCGTCTGCAGGTCGGGTGCGGGCTCAGGCCGCTGGAACGACGCCTCGAGGTTCAGGATCGCACCGATCGCCTGGCGGGCCACGACGCGCCGCGTGCAGAAGCTGCGCCCGTTGCGGATGCGATCGACCTCGTATCGGATGGGTTCGGTGTGGTCGCCCCGACGGATGAAGTACGCCCGCAACGAATGCGGATCGAGTTCCGGGTCGACGGTGCCCGATGCGGCCCGGAGTGCCTGGGCGACGATCTGGCCACCGAACAGACCACCCCATGGGTAGCGCGGCCCGACGCCCACGAACGTGTCTGGCCCGTGAGGAGCGAGTTCGAACAGTGCACCGAGATCCATGTCGTCCAGCAACCTACTCGGCGAAGCGACGGGTGCCGCCGAGTACCGACGACCCGTCACGACACAATTGCGGCAGTGATTCCCACTCATATTGGAGACAATGATCGAGATGCGAGATCGAAGGTCTCGCTGTGAGTAGCCTGGCGTTCATGGCAAAGAAGGGCCCCAAGAATCCTCTGAGCGATCAGCACAAGGCGGCCATGGCTGCCGGCCGAACCGAAGGTCGAGCGGTGCGTGAGTACCTCGATGCGCTCCGCGCCAACAAGCCCAAGCGTGGCCGGAAACGCACGTCTGATTCGATCAAGGCGCGGCTCGCGAAGATCGACGACGAACTCATCACCGCAAGTGCTCTCGACGAGCTGCGGCTCATCCAGGAACGCCGCAATCTCACCGACGAACTGGAGACCATGGGCGCAGCCGTCGACATGACCGCGCTCGAGGCCGAATTCGTGAAGGTGGCCAAGGCGTACAGCCAGCGCCAAGGCATCAGCTACGCCACGTGGCGTGACGTCGGCGTGGAAGCTGCCGTCCTGAAAGCGGCCGGCATCGGTCGCACCGCCGGCTGAGAGAGCTGATGCACACGCTCCGCGACGGGCCGTGATCAGCGTGATCACGCGTGATCACGGCTGATCGGGTCAGACGTGCATGGCGTCGAGCGCTTCGAACACCGCGCCCACGTTCCGGAGCGACCGATCGAGGTCGAATGCCTCGTCGAGCGTTGCGGCGCCGAGAGCGGCGACCACCGGGTCGGCTTCCAGCAGCTCGCGGAAGTCGGTCTGGTCGTCCCACGCCTGCATCGCCGCCTGCTGCACCATGCGATAGGCGTCGTCACGGGAGATCCCGGCTTGCACCAGCGCGAGCAGCACTCCTTGACTGAACACCAGCCCATGGCTGGCAGAGAGATTGGCCTTCATCCGCTCGCCATCGACGACCAGACCGGTCAGCAACTTCTGACAGCGACGCATCACATAGTGAGCCAGCATCGACGAGTCGGGCAGCACCACTCGTTCGACCGAACTGTGCGAGATGTCTCGCTCGTGCCACAGCGCCACGTTCTGCAGACCGGCTTGGAGATTGCCGCGAAGGACGCGTGACAATCCGCTGATCGTCTCGGCTGAGATCGGGTTCTTCTTGTGCGGCATCGCCGACGAACCCTTTTGGCCGGGCTTGAAACCCTCCTGCACCTCGCGCACCTCGGTGCGTTGCAGGTGGCGGAGCTCGACCGCGATCAACTCGAGGGTGGTGCCCACCGATGCGCACGCCCACAGGTACTCGGCGTGGCGGTCGCGGGCGATCACCTGCGTGGCCGGCACCGGCCGCAGCCCGAGCCGTTCGGCCACGAACCGTTCGACGCTGGGGTCGATGTTCGAATAGGTACCGACGGCGCCGCTGAGCTTGCAGACCGACACGGTGTCTCGGGCAGCCCGGAGACGGTCTCGGTCGCGACCGACCTGCAACGCCCACAGTGCAACCTTCGCCCCGAACGTGGTCGGCTCGGCATGCACGCCATGGGTGCGGCCGATCATGACCGTGCTGCGGTGCCGGTGGGCCAGCTCGACCAGCGTGCGGAGCAGCTGGGTCGACGCCTCGATCAGGAGGTCGGCGGCATCGCGGAGCATCCAGCACCACGCCGTGTCGACCACGTCGCTGCTGGTCAGCCCGTAGTGGATCCAGGCGGCGGCCGGAGCACCGATCGCGCCTTGGACCACGTCGACGAAGGCCGCGACATCGTGATCGGTGACGAGCTCTCGTTCGGAGACAGCGGCAACGAATGCGTCGTCGACCCACGGTGCATGCAGCCGACAGGCGGCGGCGTGATCTGCGGGCACGACCCCGAGCGCGACGTGGGCCTCGGTCGCGAGCAGCTCGATCTCGAGCCAGCGCGCGAACCGGGCTGGATCGGAGAAGACCGCCACCATCTCGGGCGTGGTGTAGCGAGGGATCATCCTTCGCCGCCGAGGACGGGGGTCCAGTGCAGGTAGTCGTCGCGCTCGGCGCCCACACCCACCACGCTGATCGGGACACCGACCTCGGCCTCGACCAACTGCACGAACGCTCGAGCCGCGGTCGGCAGCTCGCTCGATTGGCGCATGCTGCGCAGTTCACGGGTCCATCCGGGCAGCTCCACGTAGTCGGGCTGCACCTGACCGAGCAGATCGACACGGTCGGGATAGTGCGCCAGGCGCTGCCCGTTCACGCGATAGCCGACGCACACCTTCACCGTTTCGAAGCCATCGAGCACGTCGAGTTTGGTGAGGGCGAGCTCGCTGAGAGAGTTCACCTTCACCGCATGGCGCAGCATCACGCAATCGATCCACCCGGGCCGACGACGTCGGCCGGTCACGGTGCCGAACTCGCGGCCGACCTCGACGAGACGGTCGCCGACGGCGTCGAGCAGCTCGGTGGGGAATGGCCCCGCTCCGACACGAGTGGTGTACGCCTTGGTGATCCCGACGATCCGATCGATGTCGCGTGGCCCCAAGCCGGTCCCCGCGCAGGCACCACCCGCGGTGGGATTCGACGAGGTGACGTACGGATAGGTGCCGTGATCGAGGTCGAGGAAGGTCGCCTGAGCGCCTTCGAGCAGCACGTGCTGTCCGGCGGCCAACGCGTCGTGCAGCACGTTCACGGTGTCGGCGATGTACGGGGCGAGGCGAGCGGCCAGTTCGCCGAACTGAGCCACGAGCGCGGCGACGTCGAGGGCCTCGCCACCGGCGCCCACGATGGCGTCGCTCTCGATCGCAGCCCGCTCGGCCACGGCAGCTGCGAACGCAGCCGGATCGAGCACGTCGCCGGCACGGATGCCGACGCGGCGTGCCTTGTCTGCATAGGCAGGACCGATGCCCTTCAGCGTGGTGCCGATCTTGGCGTCGCCGCGACCCTGCTCGAACAGGGCATCCCACGACTGATGCCACGGGAAGATGAGGTGCGCGTGACTGCTCACGAGGAGCCGGTGGCACGAGATCCCGCGCCGCTCCAGCGTGTCGACCTCGTTGAACAGCGTGGGCATGTCGACCACGACGCCGTTCGCGATGACCGGCACGACGTGGTCGTAGAGAATGCCGCTCGGGATCAGCTGCAGTGCGTAGCGCTCATCACCCACCACCACCGTGTGGCCGGCATTGTGCCCGCCCTGGTAGCGGACGACGTAGCCGTGCTCTTTCGACAGCAGGTCGATGACCTTGGCCTTGCCCTCGTCGCCCCATTGGGCGCCGACGACGACGGTGACCGGCATAGAACGCTCCTCACACGCAGGCGTCGTGGCGCCCGCTCTCGGTGATCCGGTGTACCGGAACGTGTGCCGAGCCTAGCTGGTCGATGCCGGTTGGCCTCGATCGCACCCGAACCCTTCGCACCCGAACCCTTCGCACCCGGACATCGGTCAGTTCCGGGTGACCCACCAGTAGTGCTCGACCGGTTCGAAGACATCGGCAAGCCGATCGCTCCACTTCGGGAAGAACATCTGGTACTGGGACGCGTAGTGCCGGAGCGCCTCGTCCTTCCGGGCGAGATCGACCGGGAGCGACTCGCGCCGAGCGCGCCGGCCGTCGGCACGGAGATCGGTGATCAGGTCCTCGTAGCCGCCTCCCCAGGCATAGGGGAGGTCCTCGTAGACGATCACCGACGACACGGTGGGGCAGACGTCGAGTGCGAACTCGAGCAGGTTCTTCCTGAGCAGGACATGATCGGTGTGCGATGGCCCACCTGGCTTCACACGCAGCAGCGGGATCGACACCTTGTGACGTTGCATCCGGAACCACGAAGGCGTCGCGCCGAGCCCGGCCGGAATCGCCAGAACGGTGGGCATGTCGTGTTCGGCCACGATGTCACGGAGCTGTTGGTGCATCGCGGTGACGACGAGCTCGGTGTCGCCCGGCTGGCGATACTGCTCTTCGCGCTGGTGCAGGTACCGGGTGCTGACGCCCACGACCTCCATCGCGCGCCGATCCTCGTCGTATCGAGAGGCCATGGCCTCGGTGCTGGACGCGAAGCCGCTGTATCGATCCCAGTCACTCGGACTGCCGTCGGCCCGAGGCGCGGTGAACACGGTGATCGACTCGACGTCGGGTGAGACCCGGGCGGCCAGACTCATCAGTCCGAACGCAGACAGCGGGCTGTCGTCGAGGTGCGGCGAGATGACCAACACACGGTGCGAGGAGAGCGCGTCGGCCACGTGACCGCTCGGGTTCGCTCGGGGTGGGCGCACGGCGGCAACGCTAGCGGTGAGGTCCGGGCGAGCCCGGACAGCGGCTCGGGTAACGTCGCGGGATGGCAGAGACCCAGGTGAGCGTGTCCCGACACATCGCTGCGCCGGCGGCGACGGTGTGGCAGATGATCAGCGATGTCACCCGGATGGGAGAGTGGTCTCCGGAGACGACTCGGGCGGCGTGGTCGAAAGGCGCGAACGGCCCGACGCTCGGCGCTCGGTTCTCCGGCGACAACCGAAACGGCAAGAAGACCTGGTCGATGGGATGCACGGTCGACGAGTGCGAGGCCGGCCGATCATTCGGTTTCGCCGTCGCGGCAGGCCCGTTGAAGGTGGCGCACTGGTCGTACCGCATCGAGCCCGACCCGGGCGACGGCACCGGTTGCACGGTGACCGAGACGTGGACCGATCAGCGGGGCTGGTTGGTCGGCAAGCTCGGCAAGCCGGTCAGCGGTGTGGCCGACCGGGCCAGCCACAATCGCGCCGGCATGGAGCAGACCCTCGAGCGACTTGCGGCCGCCGCCGATGGCTGATCAGGGGTCCGTTGGTACCGTCGGGTGCCATGAGTACTGACGGTGTGATGCGACGGCTGCGATGGGCCGACATGTCGGCCGGCGAGCGCGGGGCGTTGCTGCACCGCGGTCTCGACGACATCTTCGATCCTGCGCTGCGCAGCTCGATCGGTGAGCTCATCGAGGATGTGCGTCTGAACGGCGACGCGGCCGTCTGTCGGGCGCTCGCCCGCTTCGACCACATCGAACTCCAGCCCGATCGACTCCGTGTGGCCGCCGACGAGATCGATGCTGCCCGTGTGTCCCCCGAGGTCGACGCCGCCATCGACGATGCGATCGATCACCTGCGCTCCTTCAACGAGCAGCTGATGCGGCGCGCCTCCGACTGGTCGTTCGAGAGCGAACCCGGCCTGGTGGTCGGCGAGAAGGTCTCGCCGATCGCTTCGGTGGGCTTGTTCGTACCGAGCGGCAAGGCGTCGTATCCGAGTGTCGCCTACCAGCTCGGGGTGCCTGCCGTGGTTGCCGGCGTCGCGCAGATCGCTCTCGTCGTGCCGCCGATACCGGGCGGCACCGGCGACGTGGATCCAGCGGTGCTCACCGTGTGCCGCAAGCTGGACATCACGCAGGTGTTCCGTGTGAACGGACCTGCGGGCATCGCAGCCCTCGGGTTCGGCACCGAATCGATCCCGAAGGTGCGCAAGGTGGTCGGCCCCGGCTCTCCGGCCGTCACGTGTGCACAGGTCGAGATGCAACGCCACGGCGTGGCAACGATGATGCTGCTGGGCCCCACCGAGAGCGCCGTGATCGCCGATGCCAGCGCCGACCCTGTGCTCGTCGCCGCCGACCTGCTGATCGAAGCCGAGCACGGCACCGACTCCGCCGTGGTGCTGATCACCACATCGGTCGAACTCGCCGATCAGGTGGATGTCGAACTCGAACGCCAACTCGCAGCACTGCCGGCGATTCGCGCCGAGGCCGCTCGAGCCTCCCTGGGTGTCAACGGCGGCTGCGTCCTGGTCGACGACCTCGCGGCCGCCGCCGACGTGTCCAACGCCTACGCGCCCGAACACCTGCAGCTCGCGGTCCACGAGTCAGAGGTCGATGCGACCCTGGCACGGCTCACGGACGCCGGCGAGATCCTCATCGGGCAGCACACGCCGTTCTGCGCCGCCAACTTCGTCATCGGCTGTCCGGCATCGCTGCCGACGAGCGGGTTCGCGAAGGTGTCGTCGGGCATCACGGCCGACACGTTCCTGAAGCGCACTGCCGTGGCGCGAGCCGACGGCCGGGCCCTGTCACGGATGTCGGCCTCGATCCTCGCCCTCGCCGACCACGAGGGCTTCCCTGCCCACGGCAACGCGATCCGCGAACGTCAGCGGCGCTGAACCCGGCCGCTGACCAGGGGGATCAGACACGGGGTGGGGGCAGACGGAAGGCATCCCGCACGACTTCCTCGTCGGGAACGACGAGTGCCATCAACCTCGCGAGCGCACGGAGGTCCGCCGGCGAGAGTCGGTCGATGGCCGACGGCGGTGCGTCCATCGCGAGGCGCACGTCGGCGGCAACGCGCTCGCCTGCGGCAGTCAGCGCGATCTCCTTCACCCGACGATCGGTCGGGCTGGTCCGCCGCACGGCGAGGCCGACCTCCTCGAGGCGGTCGACGATGGCGGTGACGTACGACGCATCGCACGTCATGCGCGCCGCCATGTCGCTCATCCGCATCGGACCGGCATCGAGCATCGAGATCGCAAAGCCGTGAGGTGGCGTGAGCCCGTGGCGTGCGAGGATCGCGAACATCGCGTCGCGAGCGGTCGCGAACAGGGTCATCATGCGGGCCCAGAGCATGTCGTCGGTGGGCCTGATCATGCTGACGAGTGTATCCAAGCTCGTGAAGATGTTCACCCGAGGCAATAGTTGGTGATACTCAATCATCGGGTAGAGTGAACCACATGTCCACCACCCCCTCGTCTCCCGGCGGATCCGGCGGATCCCCGCGCTGTGCCATCCTGGCCGAGTCGCTCGTGAAGCACTACGGCGACGTCCATGCACTCCAAGGCGTGTCGTTCGAGGTGCCGATGGGCACGGTCCTCGGGCTGCTCGGTCCGAACGGCGCTGGCAAGACCACGGCCGTCCGCATCCTCACCACCATCCTCCAGCCCACCTCCGGGCGAGCGGAGGTGGCGGGTGTGGACGTGATCGCCCACCCCCACGAGGTACGTCGTCGAATCGGACTCGCCGGGCAGTACGCCGCAGTCGACGAGAACCTCACGGGCAACGAGAACCTCACGCTCGTCGGGCGCCTGAACCACCTGTCGACGGCGGCGGCGCGCGAGCGCTCGGTCGCCCTGCTCGACCAGTTCAACCTCAGCGACGCAGCGCACCGACCGGTGCGCACGTACTCCGGTGGCATGCGACGCCGTCTCGACCTGGCCGCGGCGCTGGTCACACATCCACCGGTGCTGCTGCTCGACGAGCCGACCACGGGCCTCGATCCCGCCAGCCGCCAGGGACTCTGGGATGTCATCGAGTCGCTGGTTTCCGACGGTACGACCGTGCTGTTGACCACGCAGTACCTCGAGGAGGCCGACCGGCTGGCCGATCGGATCGTGGTGATCGACCATGGGCTCGTCGTTGCCGAGGGCACATCGGCCGAGCTGAAGTCGACGCTCGGTGAGACCACGGTGACGTTGTCGTTCCGAGGGTCGGACCTCGCCGGCCGGGCAGCGCTCCTGCTCGGCGACTTCGGAGCGTCACGGTCCAGCGGCGACGAGACCACCGTCAACATCCCTCTGCGCGGAGGCGCCGACACGGTGCGCGACGTGCTCAACCTGCTCCACTCGAACGAGCTCGACGTCGGACGCATCGATCTCCACGAACCCACCCTCGATGATGTGTTCATCAGCCTGACCGGAGCCCGTTCATGAGCACCACCGACACAACCACCGATCCAGCCGGTGGCTCGCCCGCCAACCCGCGCCACATCCCGACGTTCGATCCGGCGGTCGGTACGTCCGACAGCAGCATCGGCTGGGCCATTCGTGACACCTTGGCGATGACGGGCCGCAACCTCACGGCCATGCGCCGGGTTCCCCAGGTGTTGGTGTTCTCGCTGGTGCAGCCGGTGATCTTCGTGCTGATGTTCCGATTCGTGTTCGGCGGAGCGATCAAGATCCCGGGCCGCGACTACGTCGACTATCTGATGCCGGGCATCTTCACCCAGACCGTCGCGTTCGGTGCGATCAACACCGCCGTCGGGCTGGCCGAGGACAAGGGCAAGGGGCTGCTCGAACGGTTGCGCTCCCTGCCCATGTCTCGATCGGCCGTCCTCGGAGGTCGTGTCCTCGCCGACACGGCGCGCAACGTCGTCATCATCTTGTTGATGATCGTGATCGGCATGATCGTCGGCTTCCGCACCCACACCAACGTGCTCGCCGTGGCTGCAGGCGTCGGCGTACTGGTGTTGTTCGGGGTGGCGCTCGCGTCGATCTTCGTGCTGATCGGTCTCAGCGTGTCCAACGGTGAGGCGGCCCAGGCCGCAGCGTTCCCGTTGCTCGCCCCGCTGGTGTTCGCATCGAACGCATTCGTCGACCCCGCCTCGATGCCGGGTTGGTTGGAGTGGTGGGCGCGCCGGCAGCCGGTGAGCAAGACCACCGAGGCGGTGCGCGCCCTGATGCTCGGTGGGGAGACTGCCGGCCCGGTGGTCGCGTCGATCATCTGGTCGTTCGCGATCATCGCCGTGATGTCACCGATCGCGATCGCTCGCTACCGCAAGAGCTGATCGCCCCAGCGTCCGGTCATCCGCGTCCGGTCATCCGCGTCCGGTCATCAGCCGGGGCGACCGTCCAGCGCTGCTCCCCAGTTGGGCACCGCCCCCGACAGGCCACGCCACTCCTCCGATTCCTCGGCGAACAGTTCGCCTGCGACTCGGGGCGGCATGGTCAGGTGGCGCACGTCATCGGCCTGATGCTCGATCGCTTGGATCAGCTCACCGAGACGTTCGCGCGCGGACACGAGCGCGAGGCGGTGCTCGTCGGTGCGCCGAACCATCACGTACCCATCCGGTACCCGGAGACCGAACCGTCCTCCGTCGGGCACTCCCGCGCGGTAGACCATCCAGGTCAGTCCCAGCACCAAGATCACGTCTCCCGCGCTGAAGACGTTGGCGAGCGGCCACCCGGCCGGCACGGCGAAGACGTCGCCGAGGAACAGCAGTTTCGGGTTCTCCACGGGAACCGAGTTGTTGAAGCCCACCTCGGCACCGAAGCCGGCAATCTCCCACGCCGCCGCGGACGCCGGCATCACGCCACCGTTGGCGACGATGGCAGCGACGTTCATCGCCGCCCCGACACCGATCGCCACCACGCCTCTGATGTGGCGGTTCACGATCACGAACACGCCGGCGAGAAGGTACGTCCCCAGGTGGACCGCGTTGCCGACCCCGCCGTGTACGTACTCCGCGAGGTAGGTCAGCACACCCACCTGGATCCCGATCGACGCCCACACCAGCCACAGATGGCGAACGTGGATGAGGGCCAGGCGACGAAGATCCGCCCCCGCGACCACCGCGAGACAGATCCCGATGATGGACGCAGCGACGATGATCATTGCCCGGCCACCGATGATGTGAGCGTGCGGACCTCGAACTCCGAGAGGTCTGCGAGCAGCCGGCGACGCGCGAACCATCCAGAGAGCTCGCGGAACGTGAGGGGATGGGAGACGAGGAAGCCCTGGCCGACCACACACCCGAACGATCGCACGACGTCCCAGGTCGCGAGATCCTCGATCCCTTCGGCCACGGTCTCCAGGCCGAGCTCGGTCGCCATCGACACGATCGAACGGACGAGGATCTGGTCGGTGCGATTGGTCGTCACGCCTGCGATGAAGCTGCGGTCGATCTTGAGCCGATCGACGTCGAGCTCACGAAGGCTCGTGAACGACGAGTACCCGGTGCCGAAGTCGTCGACGGCGAGGCGAACGCCCGCCTCGCGGAGCTCGTCGAGGGTGATTCGGCTCCGTTCGCGGTCGGACATGAACGAGCTCTCCGTGATCTCCAGCTCCAGCCGATCCGGAGACAGGCCGGCGTCGTCGAGCATGGTCAGCACCCTGCTCGAGAAGTGTCGATCCTGCAGGTTCCGAGCCGAGATGTTGACCGCGATCGCCACGTCCGGGGCATTGAGGGCGACGATGTCGGCAATGGCCGAGCAGAGGACGAAGTCGGTGATCGGCGCGATCAGCTCGGTCTGTTCCGCGACGGCGATGAACTCGCCCGGCGGCACGGCACCGAGGGTCGGGTGCTTCCAGCGCAGCAGCGCCTCGACGGCGCCACACGATCCATCGTTCATGCGCACCTGTGGCTGGTAGCACAAGGTGAGCTCGTGGTCGTCGATCGCCGACGAGAGCGCTCCGAGCAGCCCGATTCGCCCATGCTCCTTGGCGGCACCAGCGGATCCGTAGAGCTCCACCTGGGTGTCGAACCGCTTCGCGCGGTACATCGCGATGTCCGCGCACGCCATCAGTGCCTCGGCCTCGACACCGTGTTCGGGTGCACACGCGACGCCGATGCTCATCTCGATCTTCAACGGGAAGCCGTCCACGTTCAAGGTTTGTGAGAGCGCCGCATGCAGCTCGATCACCGCGGCCCGATCGGCTTCGATCGACGCTCCGCCCTCGATCAGGATCGCGAACTCGTCACCGCCGAGACGGGCGGTCACCGCAGACGAAGGAACGACGCGATCCATGTGATCTGCGAACGCGACGAGCAACGCGTCTCCCGTCGCATGGCCGAGTCGGTCGTTGACCTCCTTGAAGCCGTCGAGGTCGATGAGCAACAGCGCTGTCCGCTGTCGTTCGCTGTCGTCGGTGTCTCCGCTCGGCCGACGATCGGCGTCGAGCCGCTGATCGATGGCGTCTCGGAACGCCTGCCGATTCCGCAGACCGGTCAATGAGTCGTGGCTCGCGGCGTGCGCCTGACGGATCGCCTGGCGGGCGCTCGTGAACACGATGAAGCTCGTCGCCGCCAGCATCGGCAGCAACAGGAGTCCGTACTGGACCGCGATCACGAAGACCGGTGCGAGGGCCAGGAGGGCGCCATCAGCGGTGACGCTCGTCGACCATCCCTCGCGCATCGGCACGCGGATACTGGTGTTCTGACTGATCGCCAGCACCCCGAACAACAACATGGCGCTGGTCAGCAGGACCACGCAACCGCTGGCGAACAACCCCAGACTCTGCAGGAACGACACCTCGCCACTGCCGAGCGCAGCTCCTCCGAGCCCGGCCGCCTCCAGCACGAGCGCACCGAGGCCGAGGGCCAGACTCACCTGTGCCACGTTGAAGACGGTCTTGACCATCGACCGCTTGCCGACCATGTCTGCCGCCAGCGTGGCGCCAGCACACGTGGCCACTGCCACGACCGGGGTGCCGACCAGCAGCAGAGCGAATGCGAACGCCCACCCGGGCGTGATCATGCCGCTGTTGCCGAACCTCAGCGCGAAGTTGGGTCGGGTCTCGGCAACGATCAGCAGCGCCGCGAAGATCGCGACCGACCACCAGTTGACCGCAGAGTGATCGGCGTTCAACTCCGTCCACGTCACGGCCACCGTGACGACTCCCGCGGCCAACGCAACCCCCGCGACGAAGACACCGACCCGCCGATCAGTCGTTGTGTTCGTGGAGCTCGAATCCGTCGTCACGCCGCACCCTTCGTTCGAACGTCGGTCCGGAGGAGCATCCACGAGGGATGCCCCTCCGGTCCGGTGGTCAAATGTGTCTCGTCAGAACCACTTCGACGGCGCGCCGGTGGCGGCCACGAGCGCGACTGCGCTGCCGACCAAGGCTGCGGCCTTGACGACGGGGGACTGGAGCCTCCACTTGTGTGTCTTGAGCTGTTGCATGTGTTGCCTTTCTGGTGGGAGCGCGACGGGCACACTCGAACGACCGACTGCTTCCGCCCCGCCTGTTGTTGCACAATCCATCGGTCGGGTACACGGGCCAGCACCAGCAAGAGACCGTCAAGAGATCGTCAGGCGATCCACAACTGACGCTCGGCCCGGTCGGCCACCTACCGTGGTGCCGGTGCCCATGCATCACGTCCTGCTCCTCACCAAGGGGCACCCGTTCGAACGCGACCCCTTCCTCGCTGTGTTCGACTCCATGGCTGCGGCCGGGACCATCGTCTACGAGCACATCGAGCATCCAGATGCCCAGGCCAGGCTGCACCCAGATCGACTGACGAGCGCTGCGCTCGACCACATCGATGCACTGGTGTTCTACGACATGCCCGGACTCACGTTCACCGGCGCGGATCCCCCTGTCGAATTCGTTGCTCCGAGCGACGATCTGGTCGCCGGGTTCGAGGCCCTCCTCGCAGCCGGCGTGGGGATGGTGTTCCTCCACCACGCCATGGCAGCGTGGCCGGCGTGGCCCCGCTATGCCGACATCGTGGGCGCTCGCTTCCACTACGCAGGTGGCGAGCTCGGCGGCGAGCGGTGGCCCGACTCGGGATACCTTCTCGAGGTCGATCACACCGTCGAGGTCGTGGCCCCCGACCACCCTGTGTGCGCGGGGGTGCCGCCCACGTTTCGACTGCACGACGAGCTGTACCTGATCCCACCGGTGGCCGCAGGCGTCACTGCGCTGCTGCGGACGACCTACCCGATGACCGACGACCACTTCTTCTCGGCGGACGAGGCGATCCGCGGTCGCCGCAACTCGCGCGCAGGGTGGAGTCATCCGCCCGGGCCCGACCTCATCGGGTGGACGCACACCGTCGAGCGATCACGGATCGTGTATCTCCAGCCCGGTGACGGGCCGAGCAGCTATGCCGATCCGAACGTGCGCCGTCTGATCGCCAACGCGATCGAGTTCGTCGCCCTCGACCCGGCTGAGGCACGGCTCAGGTCGTGAAGTAGCCCATCACGTCGGCCACCATGTCGACCGAGCCGGCGTTGTTGTAGATCGCGACCGAACCATCGGCACCCACCCGAGCGAGCACCATGTTGGGGATCACCTGGCCGGCGACGGCGTTGAGGTTCGATGCGAGCGGCCGATCACCGCCGGTCGGGTACACGGTGATGAACGTATTGGCGTCGGGCGTCACCGCCGTCACGTTCATCAAGACCGCACTCACGCCCGAGCTGGGGATGCCGGCTTGGCCGGTGAGCTTCACCACGAGAGGCGTCTGGGCCAGCTTGGCGAGAGGTGCACCGATGCCCTCGCGCGTATCGAGCACGCGTGCGGGTTGCACCGCCACCAGTCGCCCCGGGGCGTTGTCGGCGAAGGCCGCCACGACGTCGATCACCACATGTGCCGCACCGGAGTTGTTGTAGATGCTGACCTTGCCGTCGGTACCCACACGTGCGAAGACCATGTTCGGCACGGTCTGGCCCGGCACCATGTTCACACTCGATGCGAGAGGGCGTGTCTCGCCGGTGGGGAAGACCGTCAGGAAGCTGCCGGACGTCGGCTCGGTCACGGTCACGTTGAGTGCGACCGCCTTCGCGTTCGCGGGCACACCGCCGCGATCGGTGACCTTCAGGTTGATCGTCGATCCACCGGCCACTGCGCCGAGCACCTCGCCGGTGCCGTCGCGGGTATCGAGCAATCGCGCAGGGGTGAGGGCACGGAGGCGCAGGTTGCTCGAAGGCGTGAAGTAGCCGACGATGTCGGCCACCAGGTTCACGCTGCCGGAGTTGTTGTAGAAGCTCAGCGTCCCCGCTGGTCCGAGCTGACCGATCACCAGGTTGGGAACCGCCAGGCCCGGCCTCGGGTTGAGGTTGGCAGTGAAGGGCTTCAGCGTGCCACCGGGCCACACCGACACATACGTCGGCAGGGTGGCATCGACCGCGGTGAGATTCAGCGCGACCGCGGTCGCATCGGTCGGGATGCCGTGCTGGCCGGCGAACGGGAAGGCCCAGGCTTCGCCTGCTTGCAGCGGTGACGTGCGACCGCTGGCCCCGCCGGTGCCGTCGCGAGTGTCGAACACACGCTGTGGAGCCGTGGACACGAAGCCGCTCGCGACCGATGGCCCCAACACGACCGGCGTGACCGTCGGCGATGCCGCGCCCGGACCGGTGTGGAACAGTCCGAGGTTCTGGTAGCTCCCGTTGAGGATCGTGGTCGCGCCACCGCCCATCCACGAGTCGAGCAATGTGCCGTAGATCCAACGGAAATCGACGTACGACTGCATCCGGCCGTTGCGGTCGAGCGCCGTCAGCGATGGCATCTGCCCGTAGAGCCCACCGCGCACGTTGGTGCCGATCACGAAGCTGGTGTTCGACGTGCCGTGATCGGTACCGCCCGAGTTGTTCGACGCGGGCGTGCGGCCGAACTCCGACATGACCAGGAGGGTGACCCGGTTCTGCCATTGCGGTTGCAAGGTGGCGTAGAAGGCCTGCAGGCCCGCGTTGAGGTCGACGAGCAGACCGGGCAGGACGTTGTTCTGGTTGTCGTGGGTGTCGAAGCCGCCGCGCGACACGTCGAAGACGCGCAGCCCGAGATTGGCGTTGATCAACCGTGCCGCGATCGTGAGCTCCCGGGTGAGCTCGCCTCCGCCGGGCAACGCCGCCCGGAATGCCGGCGCGACCTCGGCCGCCAGGTCGAGCTGACGTCGCATCGTCTGGTTGAACGTGTCGTGGAGGACGCCGCGACCACCACCGACGGTCGACATCGCCCGGAGACCCGAATACATCCGCTGATCCGACGGGGTGTTGTCGAAACCGAACATCCCGCCGTTGGGCGGGATGCCGGCTGCACGGCGAACCGCGCCCTGCATGTGCAGCGGCACCGACGAGTCGAGCGAGGCAGCCGCCAGGTCGGCCGAGGATGCAGGTTGGCCGTCGAGCCAGCGCCCGACCCATCCGGTCGAAGGCGGCCCACTGCCGAAACGCCCGTTCATCCAGATCGCCATCGAGGTGAAGTGCGACAGATCGGGATTCGCATATCCGGTGCCTTGGATCGCGGCGACCTGGCCGGCGTCGTACAGCGCCTTCAGATAGGCGAGCTGCGGAGCGAAACCGACGCTGGAGTTGACCGCGAGGACCTGGTTCTGGGGGATCGCGATGTTGGCGCGCTTGGAGTAGTAATTCGCGTCGCCGAACGGAACGAAGGTGTTCAAGCCGTCGTAACCGCCGTACAGGGTGACGACGATGACGATGCCGTCGTTGGCACCGATCGGTGTGCCGGCCCAGGCGTCGGGGATGTCACCGCCGAAGAACTCGCCCGCAATGGTGCCCACCGCAGCGCCGCCGAACACCCCCGCGCCGATGGCCTGCAGGAACGTACGACGGGTCCACCCGCGGGGGCCGGTTGGCTCGTCGCCGAGGTCGGGACGCGACAGGAGGTGGAGCGCGTCCTCGGTGGAGATGTCTGGATCGAGCACGGTCAGCCCCTCGTGATGTCGGTCGTGATGTCGGTCGTGATGCTCATGCGGTGCTCGCCACGTTCATCTCGGCGGTGAGCATCGTCATCACGAGCAGATTCGTGATCGCCTTGCTGTTGGTGCCGTTGGAGGCGATCCGTTCGGCTTGATGGGCGTCGATCAGCGACTGGCGCGTGATCGCCGACAGCGCGACCCCGAAGTAGTTCGCGACCAGATCGACGGACTGGGCGACCGACATCGTGATCAGGTTGTCGAAACCACCGTTGAGCCGCAGCAACGACGCCACCCTCTTGGCAAGGTTGGCCCGGCCGCTCAACGCGCTGGTCGTCATCCAGTAGCCGTTGGCCTTCCACCCCGCGACGTTCGGCGGGTCGAAGATCCGCTGACCCATGCTCTCGGCGTAGTCCCAGACCTTGATGGTCGTCGCCGCCAACCCGGTCTGCACCATCAATGCCACCACCCACTCGGTGGGCGTTCGCACCAGGCCTTGGGTCGCGCCCGGCGAGTAGAACTCCGGACGGTTGAGCAGTGCCCTCACCATCTCGAGCACCGAGAGGTTGTTCGCGACGAAGATCAGTGCCAGGTCGTCGACGATGTTCTGCGCCGGGTCGAGGTACGCGAAGTACTCCCACATCTTGCGGGCGATGAACTTCGCTGCCAGCGATCGGAGGACAGGGTTGTTGAGCAGGATCTCGTCGATCACCTCCGGCCCGTTCCAGTTGCGACGAACCCCGAAGATCGTCTTGTCGCCGAAGTCGTGGCTGTTCGTCCGGAACTCGTACGCCCGGGTCGTGCCGTTGTAGTTGTGGCCGGTCCATGCACGTGCCGTCTCGGCCACATCGTCTTCGAGGTAGTTGCCGATGCCGATGGTGAACAGCTCGAGCAGCTCGCGAGCGAAGTTCTGGTTCGGTGAACCCTTCACGTTCACGCCGTTCGAGAGATAGATCAGCATCGCCGGCTGCAGCGACATCGCGTGGGTGAGCGCCGTGAAGTCACCCACGGCCATGTTCCGGAACAGCTGGTTCTGCTCCATCATCTGGTCGGTACGGCCCACCACGTCCCACTCGCTCACGAAGTGGCCGTGCCAGAACAACGTCATCTTCTCCTGCAGCGGCCGGGGCCGCGTGGCCATCATGTCGATCCACCAGTGGTAGGCGGCAACCCGCTGGGTGAAGGAGTCGTTGTTGTTGTGCGTCACGAGGTCGGCGCGCAGCTGCGGATTGCCGTTCGGGGCGAAGTCGAGCACGTTGTTCACCGCGTCGGCCAGCGTCGGCAACGCCATCAGCTCGGTCACGCGGGCCGGGCGCGCCGCGAACTCGGTGCGTCGCAACAGATGTTCGATCTCGGCTTGAACCGGCACGGCTGCTCTCCCCTGCACATCAGCTGGTGGCCCCTTCGACGAAAGGGCGTCACATGGGTATCGGCATGGGTTGGCCGAACTTCAGGGCTGGGCGCTGAAGACTTCGTCAGGCCTTCGTCAAATGCTTCGCGTGCGCGCAGAGCGCGGTCGGACCAGCGACGAGAAGCGGGTTGTCAGATCACACCGGTGTGCCGGTGCCAGGTGGCTTCCATCGCCGACCACCGACCACCGAGGTCGCGCAGCTCCGCCGGGGTGCCCAGTTCGACGATGCGCCCGGCCTCGACCACGGCGATGCGGTCGGCTCGCATCGCCGTCGCCAGCCGATGCGCGATCACGATCGCAGTACGACCCTCCAGGACAGCGTCGAGAGCACGCTCGACCACGGTCTCGCTCTCGAGGTCGAGGCTCGAGGTGGCCTCGTCGAGCACCAGGACACGGGGGCGGGCGAGAAACGCCCGCGCAAGGGCGAGGAGCTGTCGTTCACCACTCGACAACGAAACGCCGCGCTCGTGGACGAAGGTGTCGAGCCCGTCAGGGAGACGGTCGATCAGTTCTCCCAACCCGACGGCGTCGCAGGCAGCCCTCACCTCGTCGTCGCTGCAATCGGGTCGCCCGAACGCCACGTTGTGCCGCAGCGATGCAGCGAACAGGAACGGCTCCTGTGACACCACCCCGAGCTGACGGCGCAGGGACATGAGCGTGACCCCGCGGAGATCGTGCCCGTCGATCGAGACGGATCCTGCCGTGGGATCGTGGAAACGTGTGACCAGCTTGGCGATCGTCGACTTGCCGGACCCGGTCGTGCCGACGAGAGCGAAGGTCTCCCCTGGCTCGATGGTCACGGTCACCTCGCTCAGCACCGGCACACCGGGTCGGTATTCGAAGGCGACGCCTCGCAATTCGACCCGGCCCTCGATCGGCGGAAGGTCGTGCGCGTCGGGGAGTTCGAGAACCGACGGCTCTGTCGCGAGCAGCTCACGGAGCTTGCCGACGGCGGCCTGACCCGACTGGTAGGTGGAGTACAGCTGCACGAGCTGTTGGATCGGGGCGAAGAAGGCGGTGAGGTACAGCACGAATGCGGCGAGCGTGCCGATCGACACGTCACCGCGCAACACCATCCTGCCGCCGACGAGGATGATCACGGCTTGCGCAAGCGCACCGAACAGATCGGTCGCCGAGCTGTAGACGGCACCCTGCTTCGCGGTGACGACGTTCGCGTCGCGATACGTGCGCACGATTCGTCGGTGCGCCACGGTGTTGTGACGTCGGCGATTGAACGCCGTCACCAGGCGAACACCCTGGAGCGTCTCGCTGAGATCGGCCAACACATCGGCGATGCGTTCACGAACCGCTCCGTACGAGCGATCGGACGCGGCGCGGTACCACAGCGTCGTCAGCGTGAGCGCCGGCACCACCACGGCAACGGTGATGAGAGCGAGCGTCGGCTCGAGCGAGAACAGGATCACCGTCACCACGATCACCGTCAGGCCCTGCACGGCGAGGTTCACCAGGCCGTCTTGGAACAGCTGTTGCAATGCCTCGATGTCGCTGGTCATGCGCGTGAGCAGACGGCCGGCCCGTTCGTCGGTGTAGAAGTCGAGCGACAGCCGTTGCAGGTGCGAGAACACGCGCAGCCGCAACTGATAGAGCAACCGCTCACCCAGTCGGCCCGTGAACGACACGCGGAATCCGCCCGCGATCGACGCGACGATCACCGAGGCGACGTAGAGCAGAGCGACTTTCACCACGACGCCGGTGTCACCGGGTGTGATGCCCTTGTCGATGCCCTGCTGGGTCAGCAGACCACCTGCCTGCAGCGCGACGGTCTCCACCACCACGAGCCCGAAGGCGATCGCGAGACCCCCCGTGTGCCCCCTCAAGAAGCGCCGCAACGTGAACCCCCGATGGTCGGGGCTGACGGCCTGGAACACCACGTCGGGGGCTGGGTGATCGGGCTCGGTCGCCAGGATCTGCTCCGCCCGTTCACGCAGCTCCGATGGCACGCCGGCGAACGGCAGCCCCGCGGCCGCGCTGGTCTGGGTGCCGCCAGGCCCGAAGCCTCCGCCCCCGGGTCCGAACATCATTCGCCGACGACCGGCTGGTCGGCTGGGGTCACCTGGGCGAGGACGGCGGCGTAGCGCGGTTCGGTCGTCATCAGCTCGGCATGCCCACCGTCGGCGATCACGCGTCCGTCCTCGATGAGCACCACGCGGTCCGCCAAGGCGATGGTGGACAAGCGATGGGCGATCAGGATCGTCGTTCTCGTGCCGAGCTGTTCGTGGAGGGCGGCGTGGATCTGCTGCTCCACGTGGACATCGATCGCCGATGTCGCGTCGTCGAGCACCAGGATGGCCGGGTCGGCCAAGAGCGTTCGAGCGATCGAGATGCGCTGCCGCTGACCACCGGACAAGTCGTACCCGCGCTCTCCCACCACCGCGTCGTACCCCTCGGCGAGGTCGTCGACGAACCCGTCGGCCTGCGCGGCACGAGCGGCGCCGATCACGTCGTGGCGGGAGGCGTCGGGTCGCGCGTAGGCGATGTTGTCGTGGATCGACGCCGAGAACAGAAACGGATCGTCGAGCACCAGACCGACGTGATGGCGAACGCTCGCCAGTGTGAGATCGCGTACGTCGTGGCCGTCGATGCGCACGCTGCCGGCCCGGACGTCGTAGAACCGGGTGAGGAGGCGAGCCACGGTGCTCTTGCCACTGCCGGTGCGGCCCACGATGGCCACCGTCTCGCCCGCGGCGATGCGCAGCGTGAAGTCGCGCAGGATCGCGTCGCCCGACGCGTACCCGAAGGTCACGTTGTCGAACGTCACCGCACCCGCGGGGTCGACGAGATCGATCGCACCGAGCCGATCGGTCACGGTGGCGCGCTCGTCGAGCACTTCGAAGATCCGGCCGGCCGACGCGGCGGCGCGTTGGGCCAGGATCAGGATGAAGCTGAGGAACCGGAACGGCGCTTGAAGCAGCACCACATATGCGTTGAACGCGACGATCGCACCAATGCTCACGTCGCCATCGATGGCCAGGACACCGCCGTAGAGCAGGACCCCGGCGAGACCGAGGCGCGGCAGGTTCTCGGTGAGCGGGCCCCACAGCGCCCGGGCATCGTTCTGCTTCACGTTCGCCCATCGCAGCTTGGTGGCAGCCGCAGCCAGTTTGCGCAGCTCGCGCTCTTCCGCTGCGAATCCCTTCACCACCCGCACGCCCTGGATGTTCTCGTCGACGATCGTGGTGATCTCGGCCTGGCGACCCTGCACGATCCAGCTCATCGGAAACGAGATGTTCCTCAGCTTCGCGCCGGTGAGGTAGGTGAACGGCAACGTCGCAACGGCGACCAAGGTCAGGCCGACATGGATCGACAGCATGAGTCCCAGCGCGATGACGAAGCTCACCAGGTTGAGTGAGATCAGCGGTGCGAAGGTGAGGAACATCTGCACCGAACGGATGTCGGAGTTCGCTCGCGAGATCAGTTGGCCGGCTTGAACTCGGTCGTAGAACGCGAAGTCGAGCCGGGTGAGGTGACCGAACATCGAGGAACGGAGATCGCTCTCGAGGTCGTACGCGACGGTGTAGAGCGCGGACCGGTACCAATAGGTGAGGGCGGCTCGAACGATCGCGAGCGCTCCCAGCATCCAGACGAAGTCCTCGATGTCGCGACTGCGTTCACGCAGACCCTGATCGATCGCGTCCATCGTGATCCGCGGGATCAGCACGCCGGCCACCATCGCGACCAGCGCGCCGAGGAGCGCGCCGAAGAAGCGGAACCGCCGCGCTGCCAGCAGGGGCCACATCCGTCGCAGCCACCCTCGGTCGATGTTCGGATCGATCACCGCACTCGGTGCAGGAGCATCGGGTCCTTCGCCCACGCCGCGCGGCTCGAAGCTCGACCACGGGCCATCAGGATCCATCGAGGGCGACACTACGCCCACCTGCTCAGGCGACGGTGTGCCGTCCGATGATCAGCGGCAGGTCGAGGAAGGTCTTCACTCCGGGGGTCGCTTGGCACACGACCGGAACCGCATGAACCGCGTGCATCGCCGTGGCGAGCAGGCCGTTGGTGACCCAGCGATCGGCCTCGAGGACGATGCGCGGCAGGCCTTCGATCCGCGTGACCCACGCGGGGCTGGTCCAGTCGGGAGCGACATGGGGAGCGGCCTTGTAGATCGCCTCCAGCCGGATCACGTCGTGACCACTGCGCATCCCTGCCCAGGTCCAGCGCTGTGCAGCCACGGTTCCGGCTGCGATCGTTCCTGCCGCGATGACGAGGTCTTCCTCGGTCACCCGGGTCTCTTCCTCCACCTGCACATCGTCGAGCTCGACGCCGAGGCCCTCGGCCACCAGCATCACGCTCTCGGTGAACAGACCCGACAACCACGCCCGGTAGCGGGCGCTGTGGGCGACGTACTCGTCAGGGGTCTTGCCCATCCCCATCATTCCCATGATCACCTGTGCCGAGGGATACCTGGAGAACTCGCTCGACTCGCGAACGAGTACCCGGTCGATGCGCTGGCACAGACCGCTCAGCAGCAGCGGAACGAGCTCGGCCTGGAACCCCGGGTTGAGACCCGTGCCGTGCAACGAGCTGTGGCCCGACGTGCACGCAGCCTGCAGCCGCCCGTACACCGTCTCGCCATAGCTCTTCGGGTGCACGTAACCGACCGACGTCACCACGTTCTTGCCGCTGGCGAGCAGGCTGCACAGGACATCGGTGTCGAGACCGGGGTTGTGCTCGTTGGCCTGAGCCGACGGCAACGGCATGTGCAGCACGCAGTCGGCGTCCATCGCCTCGATCGCCGACACATCGTTGGTCGCAGCCACCCCGATCGCTGGGCGCCCGAGCAGCTCGCCGACGTCTCGACCATGCTTGTCCGGCGACGTGACGTAGCACCCGACCAGTTCCATGTCGGGTCGTCCGAGCACTGCCTCGAGCGCCATCCGGCCCACGTTTCCCGTTCCCCACTGCACGATTCGATAGGCCACGCGCACCTCCGTTCGGCGTCAGTGTCGCGCGATCAGCGCAGTTCCGAACATGCGGGGCTCCGCCGCCGCGGTCAGTGGCCGAGCGTGAGACGTCCGTCGATGATGTCGACGGTGACGCTGTCGCCTTCGACGACCTTGCCTTCGAGGATCAACACCGCAGCAGGATCGCTGATCTCGCGTTGGATCACCCGCTTCAGCGGACGCGCGCCGAAGCTCGGGTCGTAGCCCTCGTGGGCGAGGTGGTCCATCGCCGTCTCGGTGACCTCGAGGGTGAGCCGCCGATCGGCCATCCGTTTGCGCAGTGCCCCGAGCTGGATGCCGACGATGTGGCGCAGGTCGGCCTCGGTGAGGGCGCGGAATCGGATGATCTCGTCGACGCGGTTGATGAACTCGGGCTTGAAGAAGCCGAGCGGGTCGCCGGGCAGGTTCGAGGTCATCACGATCACCACGTTGGTGAAGTCGACCGTACGACCCTGACCATCGGTCAGCCGGCCATCGTCGAGCACCTGGAGCAGCACGTTGAACACATCGGGGTGGGCCTTTTCGATCTCGTCGAGCAGCACCACGCTGTAGGGGCGACGACGCACCGCCTCGGTGAGTTGGCCACCCTCGTCGTAGCCGACGTAGCCGGGTGGTGCCCCGATGAGCCTGCTGACGGAGAACTTCTCCATGTACTCGCCCATGTCGATGCGCACCATGGCCCGCTCGTCGTCGAACAGGTACTCGGCGACCGCTCGCGCCAGTTCGGTCTTGCCGACGCCGGTCGGGCCGAGGAACATGAACGAGCCGATCGGCCGATTCGGGTCGCTGAGACCGGCCCGCGACCGGCGGATCGCGTTCGACACCGCCACCACAGCCTCGTCCTGGCCGACCACACGACGGTGCAGCAGCTCTTCGAGATGCACGAGTTTGGCCATCTCGCCTTCCAACAGGCGGGTGACCGGAACACCGGTCCACTTGCTGACGACCTCGGCGATGTCCTCGGCGTCGACTTCCTCTTTCAGCATCCGGTTGCCGGACTGCAGCTCGTCGAGGTGTGCCGTGGCCTCCGTGATGCGGCGTTCGAGCTCGGGGATGCGTCCGTAACGGATCTCGGCCGCGTGGTTCAGGTCGGTCTCGCGTTCCACGATGGTGCGCAACTGCTCGAGCTCCTCTTTCAGGATGCGGATGGCCGAGATCGCCTCCTTCTCCCCTTCCCAGTGCCGCCTCATCTCGGCGGTCTGCGTCTGCAGATCGGCCAGCTCGGTCTCGATGACCTCGAGGCGTTCTTTCGACGCGAGATCGGTCTCCTTCTGCAGCGCGACCTGCTCGATCTCGAGTTGCAGGATGCGCCGCTCGACGACGTCGATCTCGGTGGGCAACGAGTCGATCTCGATGCGCAGCTTGCTGGCCGCCTCGTCCATCAAGTCGATGGCCTTGTCGGGAAGGAAGCGGTTGGTGAGGTAGCGGTTCGACAGCACGGCGGCGCTGACGAGCGCGGAGTCCTGGATGCGTACGCCGTGGTGCACCTCGTACCGTTCCTTGAGACCGCGGAGGATGGCGATCGTGTCCTCGACCGACGGCTCGCCCACGTACACCTGTTGGAACCGGCGCTCGAGCGCGGGATCCTTCTCGACGTACTTGCGGTACTCGTCGAGGGTGGTGGCGCCGATCATCCGCAGCTCCCCTCGGGCGAGCATCGGCTTGATCATGTTGCCGGCGTCCATCGCGCCTTCTGCACCACCTGCACCGACGATGGTGTGGATCTCGTCGACGAAGGTGATCACGTCTCCAGCGGCATCGGTGATCTCTTTCAACACCGCCTTCAGGCGCTCTTCGAACTCGCCACGGTACTTCGCGCCGGCGAGCATCGAACCGATGTCGAGCGAGATCAGCCGCTTGCCCTTCAAGCCCTCGGGCACGTCGCCGTTGGCGATGCGACGGGCGAGGCCCTCGACGATCGCCGTCTTGCCGACACCCGGCTCTCCGATGAGCACCGGGTTGTTCTTCGTGCGCCGGCTGAGCACCTGGATGACACGCCGGATCTCGTCGTCGCGACCGATGACCGGATCGATCTTGCCCTCGTGGGCCCGAGCGGTGAGGTCCTGGCCGTACTTCTCGAGCGCGGCGAACTGCTCCTCGGGGTTCTGGCTGTTCACCCGGTGGCTGCCGCGCACTTCCTTCAGCGCCAGCAGCACCTCTTCGCTGCCCACGCCGAGGCGAGCGTTCATGGCGAGCAGCAGGTGCTCGACCGAGAGGTAGTCGTCCTTCAGGTCCTTGCGGTACTTCTCGGCGTTCTCGAACACGTTGGTGAGCTCGCGGTTCATCCGCGGCTCGTCCCCGCCGTAGGCCTTGGGAAGCTTCGCGACCGCCTCGTCGGCCTTGTTGCGGATCATGAGGGGGGCCAGACCGAGCTTGGCCAGGACCGCAGGAGCGAGCGTGTCGTCCTGGCGGGCGAGTGCAGCCATCACGTGATCGGGGGTGAGCTCGGGGTTGCTGAGCTGACGAGCCTGGTCGATGGCGGCAGCCACGGCCTCCTGCGTCTTGATGGTCCACTTCTTCGGGTCGATCGCCATGGCGGCAGTGTAACCCGACGCACAAAACTTGCTACGACACGTATCAACTTCTGCCATGGCGGCGAGCCATGACATGCGACACACCAGGTGAACCAGTTCGTTGCGTCCTGCAACCAACGGCCATGATCCGCGTCTCGTGGTCGGGCGCTGCCCGATCGGACACCCCACCCCCACCCCCGGCACACACCCCCACTCGGAGTCCTTCATGTCGCGCGCACGCGTCTTCGCCCTGCCCCTTCTCGCCACATCGATGTTGCTCGCCGCCTGCGGCGACGGCGACAGCACCGGCGACAGCACCGAGGGCACGGTCGCCCCTGCCACCAGCGCTGCTGCCGGCACGACCGTCGCGCCCGAGCCGACGGAGACCACCGAGTCGGCCATGGTCGAGACGACCGTCGCGCCGGAGACCCCCGAGGCCGCGCCACCGACCACCGAGGAGCCAGCACTCGGCTCGCTCGTCGATGTCGCCACCGCCGCAGGTTCCTTCACCACGCTGCTGGCCGCCGTCGAGGCGGCCGGCCTCACCGACACGCTGGCCACCGGCAAGTTCACGGTCCTCGCCCCCACCGACGAGGCCTTCGCCAAGGTCGACCCCGCCGCGCTCGCGGCACTTCTGGCCGACCCCGCCGCGCTGACGGCCGTCCTGCAGGGCCACCTGCTCCCGCTGCCGCAGGACGCCGCGACCCTCAGCATCTTCAACAGCATCGTCACCGCTGCGGGCACATCGCTGACCGTCGTGAGCGACGGCACCACGCTGACGGTCGGCGGCGCCACCGTCGTCCAGGCCGACATCACTGCCGACAACGGGTTCATCCACGTCATCGACACGGTGCTCCTGCCCGCCACCGCCGCCTGATCGGGGCTCGCCGACCCGGCGTAGCATCGGTGCGATGGGTCGGCGACACGCGACGCTCCTCTTCGTCGGCATCGTGCTGGCGGGTGCCTCGGTGGCAGCCGCGCGGTCGCCGGCCGGCTCGACCGGGCCGGCCGCCGCTTCGGGCCTGGCTCACCGAGTCGACCGTCCGGCGCGCACGCTGCTCGTCGCGCTCAGCGGCGACGTCTTGAACGAGTCATCGGTGAACTCCGCAGGGGCGGCTGCGGCCGGCCTCGGGGAACGTTTCGACTTCGCTCCGCTCTTCTCCCCGGTCGCGACGATCATCGCCGCTGCCGACCTGGCGATCTGCCACGCCGAGCTCCCGATCGGGGAGCCGGGCCAACGACCGGGGCTGTACGGCCGATCGCCGTTCGGCGGCAATCTGCTGCTCGCTCCGCACGAGTTGGCGCAGGGTCTCGCCGACACCGGGTTCGATCGCTGCAGCACCTCGTCCAACCACAGCTTCGACGTCGGCGCGGCCGGCATCGTCTCCACGCTCGAGGCACTCGACGCCGCCGGCCTCACCCACGTGGGGACTGCCCGCTCGCCGGAGGAAGCCATGGTCGAGGTGCTGACGGTGAACGGCGTACGGGTGACACACCTGGCCTACACCCGGTCGTCGAACACGACGCCCCCACGCGAGGCCTGGATGCTGAGCCGAGCGACGTCGGCGCAACAGGTGATCGCCGACGTGCGTGCGGCTCGCGCCGCTGGAGCCGAGATCGTGATCGTCAGCCTGCACCTCGGCGCCGAGCTGCTGCGCGAGCCGACCGACACCGACGTTCAGTTCGCGTATGCGATCACCGATCCACGCGGCGACGCCCGCATCGATCTGCTGGTCCACCACGGTCCACACGTCCCCCAGAGCCTCAGCCATGTGAACGGCGCGTTGGTGTTCTGGAGCGTCGGCAACTTCGTGTCGGGCATGGGCACGCCCAGCTCGGGCAAGTACGCCGATCTGCGCACGCTCGACGGGCTCTTGGCGACCGCGCGCTTCACGGAGACCACCCCTGGCACGTTCCGTGTCGATCCATGGCCGGTCGCACTCTGTACGTCGCGCATCGATCGATCGGTCTGGCCGGCGGTGACCGCACTCGCCGATCCCGTCGAGACGGCGGCGATGACCCCGGGCCGAGTCGCGGAGTTGCGCGCCTGCGCGGCTCGAACGGCCGCAGCAGTGGGCACGGTGCACTGACCGCATCACGCAGCAGTGCTCGCCGTGTTCCGGCGCTGTGCACGCGCGGATGCACGCGCTGGAAACGACGGCGAAACACCCTCGGTCGTACCATGCCCCGCATGCAGCTCTCCCCGCACGAACGGGATCGTCTTCTGGTGCACGTGGCGGCCGACGTGGCCGAGAAGCGACGCGCCCGGGGTCTCAAGCTCAACTACCCGGAGGCGATCGCACTGCTGACGAGTTGGGTCTACGAAGGAGCCCGAGACGGGAGAACGGTGGTCGATCTGATGTCGGCCGGGCGTGAGGTGCTCACCCGCGACGACGTGATGGAGGGCATCGCCGAGATGATCGACGACGTGCAGGTGGAAGCGACGTTCCCCGACGGCACCAAGCTGGTGACCTTGCACCAGCCCATCCGATGACCGGGATGATTCCGGGCGAGGTGCGCGGCCCCGACGGCACGATCACCGTGAACCGTGGATTGCCGATGGTCGTGATCGACGTCATGAACACCGGCGACCGACCGGTGCAGGTGGGATCGCACTACCACTTCGCGGAAGCGAACCCGGCGCTGCAGTTCGACCGAGTGGCGGCCCGCGGCCACCGACTCGACATCGCCGCCGGGACGTCGGTTCGCTTCGAGCCCGGCGTCGATCGCACGGTGACGCTCGTTCCTCTGGGCGGCGACCGGATCGTGGCCGGGCTGCGCGGCGACGTCGCCGGCCCGCTCGATCGTGTCGGAGACATCGATGGCTGAGATCGACCGCGCCCACTACCGACGCCTCTACGGACCGACGACGGGCGACCGGGTGCGTCTGGCCGACACCGACCTGTGGATCGAGGTCGAGCGCGACGACTGCGTCGGCGGTGACGAAGCAGTCTTCGGCGGCGGCAAGGTGATCCGCGAATCGATGGGTCAGTCGGGACGCACGCGCGCCGACGGTGCACCCGACCTGGTGATCACCGGAGCGCTGATCCTCGACCACTGGGGCATCGTCAAGGCCGACATCGGCGTTCGCGACGGACGGATCGTCGGCATCGGCAAGGCAGGCAATCCGGACACGATGTCGGGTGTCCACCCGGCGCTCGTGATCGGGCCGTCGACGGAGATCCTGGCCGGCAACGGACGCATCCTCACCGCTGGGGCGATCGATTGCCATGTGCACCTGATCTGCCCCCAGATCGTCGACGAGGCGTTGGCTTCCGGTATCACCACCATCATCGGCGGCGGCACCGGCCCGGCAGACGGGACCAAGGCGACCACCGTCACCGCCGGCGCATGGAACCTCGCCCGAGTGCACGAGGCGATGGACGGTCTGCCCGTGAACGTCGTGCTGCTGGGCAAAGGCAACACCGTGTCGCGCGACGCCCTGTGGGAACAGGTGCTCGGCGGCGCGGGTGGGTTCAAGCTGCACGAGGACTGGGGCACCACCCCTGCAGCGATCGATGCCTGCCTGCGGGTCGCCGACGAGTCGGGAGTGCAGGTGGCCATCCACACCGACACCCTGAACGAGGCGGGATTCGTGGAATCGACGCTCGCGGCGATCGCCGGTCGATCCATCCACACGTACCACACCGAAGGCGCGGGTGGTGGCCACGCCCCCGACATCATCACGGTGGCAGCGCACCCCAACGTGCTGCCGTCGAGCACCAACCCCACGCGGCCACACACGGTGAACACCCTCGCCGAACACCTCGACATGTTGATGGTGTGCCACCACCTCAATCCTGCGGTTCCCGAAGATCTGGCCTTCGCCGAGAGCCGCATCCGACCCTCCACGATCGCAGCCGAAGACGTCTTGCACGACCTGGGGGCGATCTCGATCATCGGCAGCGATTCGCAGGCCATGGGTCGAGTCGGAGAAGTGGTGCTGCGCACCTGGCAGACCGCGCACGTGATGAAGGCGCGACGCGGCTCGCTGGCGGGCGACGGCATCGCCGACAACCATCGGGCCCGGCGCTACGTCGCGAAGTACACGATCTGCCCGGCCGTCGCCCACGGTCTCGATCACGAGATCGGCTCGGTTGCGGTCGGCAAGCTGGCCGACCTGGTGCTGTGGGATCCGAAGATGTTCGGCGTGCGGCCGCACGTCGTGCTGAAGGGAGGATTCATCGCATGGGCCCAGATGGGCGACGCGAACGCATCGATCCCGACGCCACAACCCGTGTTCGCCCGGCCGATGTTCGGCGCCACCCCGCGCGTCGCTGCAGCCACCAGCCTCACCTTCGTTGCCCAGGCGGCTCTCGACGATGGACTGGCCGACCGGTTGGCCCTCACGCGTCGGCTGGTCGCGTCGGCCGACACACGGCGACGCGGCAAGCTCGACCTCCCCGAAAACGACGCGATGCCGTCGATCACCGTCCACCCCGACACCTTCGCGGTCCACATCGACGGTGAGCTGATCACCGAACAACCGGTGGCCGTGTTGCCGATGGCGCAGCGCTACTTCCTGTTCTGACGCAGCCGACACGACCACCAGCACCATCACCATCACGCCATCACGCCGCCACCACCACGACCCCCCGCATGTCGATCGCCACCCTGCTCCTGCTCGCCGACAGTCGTTTTCCCACCGGCGCGCACGCACACAGCCTCGGGGCCGAGGCAGGCCATCGCCGCGGCGAGCTCGGCACCACCGAGCAACTGCAGGTCTTCCTCGACGGGCGGCTCTCCACGAGTGCGCCGACCGAAGCCGCCTACGCGGCTGCGGCCTGTGCCGGCGTGCTGCCATGGGAGCATCTCGATCTCGAGCTCTCGGCGCGCACGCCATCGCCGCGGCTGAGGATGGTGAGCCGCTCGCTCGGCCGCCAGCTGCTCCGACCGGCCGAGCGAGCGTTCCTCCCCGCAGCCGATGCGTCGGCGCCAGTGGCCCGGCGTTCGACGGTCATCCAGCTCAAGGCGATCGACACCCTCACCCTCACAGCAGGCCGCGTGCGTCGGACCATTCACGGTCGCGAATACCTGATGTATGGCTTCAACGGCCAGGTACCGGGCCCGTTGCTCTCAGTGCCGCGCGATGCGCACATCGTGGTGCAGTTCGAGAATCAGCTCGATCTCCCCTCCACGGTACACTGGCACGGACTGCGGCTGGGCGCGCGCTACGATGGCGTGCC
>JANNQK010000077.1:0-22916 GCA_031400715.1 Actinomycetes bacterium
GATGTCGTGCTCGCGCACGGCGCTCGCCAAGTAGACCGGGATCGCATCACGCAGGGCCTGCTCGCGGGCGGGACCGATGCCGATTCGTGCCTCGAGCACCTTGCGCGGGGCCTTGCCGTTGCGGAACCCCGGCAGGCGGACCTCGGTGGCGATCTTGCGAAACGCCTGGTCGATGTCTCGGTCGAACTCGGCTTCCTCGACGGTGAGGGAGAGCTTGACGAGGCGCTTGCCAGGGGCTTCTTCGAGGTTTTCCAGCGTGCTTTTCACAGGCCTCGGAGCCTATCCACGTGTCGGCCGGTTCCCGGCCATTCGGACTGCGTTCCCGCCGCTCGACACCGCTCGACGCCGTGTGACGCCCGCATGCGCGCTCCTCTGCGAACGGAGTGCGTGCTCGCCACGTCTCATCGGGCAGACTGGTGGCCTATGCCGACCTGGAAGCCTCACGCGCTGGCCAAGCCCCACGCAGATCAGCTCGAACTCCGCGCCAACGACAAGGTTCGCACGACGTCCGACGTCCCCGGAGTGCCGCTGGGCACCGAGGGCAAGGTGCTGCTGGCGAACGGCTTCAACTGGCTGCGATATCGGGTGCTGTTCACCAATGGCGTCGAAGTCGGCGACCTCGATGCTCGCCAGATCGAGCCGTGCGGCCGTACGGCCAAACGCCTCGCCCGGGCCGCCGGCAAGCCTCGCTGAGCCACCTCTGCGATGCCCTCGGCCTGCCGCCGATCCGCCGTGATCGGTGGACCCGTCGCGCGCATGTCCTCGCATGGCACCCAGCCATGATCCAACGTCTTCGTCGATCGGACGCCTCATGACACACACCTCGATCCGCCATCGTTTCCCCGGTGTCGCCGACGGATGGTCGCGTTTCGACGCACCCGCGGGAACCCAGATGGTCGACGTCGCGATCGAAGCCACGTCGGCCTGGATGGGCAGCACGTCCATGGCATGCGGGGGTGGCTGGTTCGAGGCCTCACAGATCTCCGACGACCTGTTGCACCGAGCCAGGGCGATGGTCGGGCAGCTCTTCTCCGCCGACCCGACGGGGGTGTGCTTCGGCGCGAACATGACGACGCTCACCTTCGCGTTCACACGCGCCGTGTCGGCCACACTCGGCCCGGCCGATCGCGTGGTGGGCACCCGCCTCGACCACGAGGCGAACGTATCTCCCTGGCGCTACGCCTGCCAGGCTGCCGGCGCCGAGCACGTGCTCGCACCGTTCGACACCGCGACCGGCACGTTGCCCCCCGAGATGGTGATCGAGCTGATCGACGAGCGCACACGGTGGGTCACCCTGCCGGGGGCATCGAACCTGCTCGGCACGGCACCCGACCTCGAGCCGATCATCGATGCCGCTCACGCGGTCGGTGCTCGGGTGTTCATCGATGCCGTAGCGCTGGCACCACACCGACGGATCGATATCGCCGCTCTGGGGTGCGATGCGCTGGTGAGCTCGCCCTACAAGTGGTACGGGCCCCACAGCGGTGTGCTGTGCATCGACCCCGACCTGCTCGCCGAGTTGCCGGTGTTCAAGGTGAAGCCCGCCACCGACCAGGGCCCTTCCCGCTTCGAAACGGGCATGCCGAACTACGAGGCGATCGCCGGCATCGAAGCCGCGGCGCGTTTCTTGATCGAGGAGAACATGGATCGCGTCGCCGCAGACGAGATGGAGGTGTTCGCACCGCTGTTGTCGGGGCTGCAGTCCATCGGCGGTGTCACGGTGTACGGCCCGAGCGGCCTCGAGGGACGGACCCCCACTGCCGCATTCCGTGTCGATGGTGTGGCGCCGGCCGATGTGGCCCGAGCCTTGGCCGGCGAGAAGATCGCTGTGTGGGACGGCCACAACTACGCGGTCGAGGTGGTCGACTCGCTCGGCCTCGCCGAGCAGGGTGGCGTGGTTCGAGCGGGATTGGCCCGCTACATCGAGCCTGACGACGTCCAACGGCTCCTCACCGTGGTCGACCGCCTCGCGACGGGGAACTGACGTCGGTCGATCGGTGCCGCGCTTCAGGCACTCACGTCCTTGTCCAGCTCGCGACCGTTGGTCGGTTGAACCGGTCGGTTGTTCGCCTCCTCGAAGCGCGAGGTGAACGCTTCCATCTGCTCGGCGCTCATCGTGATCGTTCCCTGCAGCACCGACCAGGCGACGCCCTCCGAACACGGCGGCGTGGTGAGCGAACCGTCGTAGCGGTACGCAGCGGTGAGCTCGGGGAGGAACGTGGCGATGTCGACCTGGCCGTACACCTTGTCTTCGACGTTCTTCTCGAAGGTCAACGAGTCGATGATCGTGTCGAACGAGGGCCATGCCGGACCTTCCTCGACGAGCACACCGATGACGGCGAGCGAGCCGTCGGCAGCCTGGTGCACGAAGTGCCACTCCATCGGCCAGTGGTCGCCCTCCACCGTGTGCTCGCTCGGCGAGTGGAAGTGGAACTGGACGAAGTCGTAGACCTTGCCGTCGAGCTCGAGCGTGCCCGCACCGGGGACATTCACCTGGACGGTGTGGCCGTTGTCGATCAGGGTCGCATCGGCCGGCACGTAGATCATGACGGAGTTCGGCAGGTCGAGTCCGACGGCACCGCTCAGATCGATCGGTGATTGTTCGACACCGACTCCGCAAGGGCTGAACTCGTCGGCCAGTTCGGACCACCGGTCGGCCTCTTCGTATGTCCACAGATGATCCTCGTCGTTGCCAGCTGGATCTTCGACGGTTTCCTCGGGCTCGGGCACCTGGCCCTCGGTGTCGAGCCCGGCGAGCACCTGCAGGGTGTCGACCTCGACCTCGAGCTCCAACACCTTCAACCTGAGCTCGTCGAACTGCTCCTTGGTGAGCAGCGGCGCATCGGATTCGGCGTGCCCGTCGGTCGACTCGTGAGCGGTGCTGCCTGGGACGGAACCTGCCGTGGTCCCTCCCGATGCAGGCGCGGCGTCTCCCCCGCCGCCGCACGCGCCAACGACGAACATGCCAACGACGAACATGCCAACGGCGACGACGGAACGGGCAGGCCGACCGGAACGGGCGCGACGAGGGATCACGCATCGAGATGGTCCGGGATCGCGCCGTTCCGTCAACCGGGAGGGCCGTCACAAACGAGGACGGCGACCGACAACGGTGTCGACGAACAACGCCGTCGACCATCGAGCGAGACGCCCTCAGCTGGAGTTGCGATGCGTCCGATCGTTCTCGTGTCGGGCAACGAAGACCGCTGCCTCGGTGCGGCGCTCCATCCCCAGCTTCGCCAGGAGACCGCTGACGTAGTTCTTCACGGTCTTTTCGGCGAGGTACATCTTCTCGCCGATCTGGCGGTTGGTGAGCCCCTGACCGATCAGATCGAGCACCTCGCGCTCGCGGGCCGTCAGGCTCAACAACCGCTGATCCTCGCTCGTGGGGCTGCTGAGACGGCGCATCACGCGACCGGTGATCGCCGGGTCGAGGAGGTGCTCGCCCGAGGCGACGCGCCGGATGGCCTCGAGCAGTTCCGTGCCGCGCACCTGCTTCAGCACATAACCCGATGCCCCGGCGATGATCGCTTCGAACAACGCTTCATCGTCGGAGTACGAGGTGAGCATCAAGCACTTCACATCGGGCATCCGACTGCGGATCTCTCTGCACAGTTCGACGCCATTGCCGTCGGGCAGCCTGATGTCGAGGATTGCGACGTCCGGCCGAACTGCGATCACACGAGCCAGACCGGTCTCCACCGAGTCGGCCTCGCCCACGACCTCCAGATCACCGGAGGCATCGATCAGGGAGCGGACGCCCTGGCGAACGACCTCGTGGTCGTCGACCAGGAACACTCGAACCCGCGTCTCGTCGCTCATCCCGCAAGTCTTGCCGGTCCGAGTGGTTCGATCCAGGGTCCTTCGGCCCTTCCCCCACCCCGTCCGCCGGCGCGCGTGACAGAGACGGTTGCGAGACCCCTCAGGGATCCGCCGACGACGACGCAGATGTAACCTCCCACCGTGAGTGTTCCTCCCGCAGGCGCCGATGAAGACCGAGCCGGCGGCTCGGGTGGGTTCGACGGAGAACTGTCCGGCTCCGAGTTCGCGACATGGGTCGACGAGCTCCCCGACGGTCTCATCGTGTGTCACTCCGACGGCACGATCCGCTTGGTCAACGAGCGGTTGGTCGAGATGTCGGGATACGCCGCGCCTCAGCTGATCGGCAGCAACGTCGACATGCTCGTGCCGGCACGATCGCGCGCCAAGCACGCGAGCCTGCGCGATGGCTTCGTCGAGGCGAACCGGGCCCGGCCGATGGGACCTGGCGACCAACTGACGCTTCGTCGCCAGGACGACACCGAGATCCCCGTCGAGATCAGCTTGTCCCCGTTGCGAACCGGCCACCGGCAAGGCGTCGTCGCCATCGTTCGCGACGTGACCGAGCGACTCCTCGCGGAGGCGGTCCTGCGCAACACGAGTGACTTGCTCACGCTGGCCGGCGAACGCGAGCGCATCGCCCGCGACCTCCACGACACCGTGTTGCAACGCCTGTTCGGGCTGGGCCTCGAGCTGCAGGCCACGGCGATTCGTTCCCCCGACGTGTCGGATCGCATCGAGCACGCGGTCGATGAGATCGACCTCATCATCCGCGAGATCCGAACGGCCGTCTTCACGTTGGGCTCCGCCGGCAGAGACGGATCGCTCGGCCAGGAGCTGAGCACGGTCACCGCCCAGGCCAAGCGAGTCCTGGGCTACTCGCCTCGGGTTCGCATGGACGGCCCGGTCGAGACCGCCACCACTCCCGAGATCCGCACCGAACTGCTGGCCAGCCTCCGCGAGGCCCTCACCAACGTCGCGCGTCACGCGAGTGCCACGGAGGCCGAGATCGAACTGGTCGCCACCGACATCTTGGTGTTGCGAGTGCTCGACAACGGCCGGGGCATGTCTGCAGAGTTCGACACGAACTCGGGCAACGGCCTGCGCAACATGGCCGAGCGAGCCAAGTTGCTGGGCGGAGGCTGTTCCGTGAAGCCTCGTCCCGAGCGCGGTACCGAGTTGCGTTGGTGGGTACCACTCACCACCTGAGCAGCGCAGCTCGACCGGCGCAACCCACCGGTGGCCGTTTCTGGCCGCGCCGACCCGCGACAGGGAGCGGTCCCGTTCTCGCTGGTTCCCGTTCCCCGTCGACGACCCTTTGGGACTTTGGTCCCGGGCCGTGCCGTCTTGTGGCCCTGAACGATTTGGACGGTGGGCCGCAGAGTGGACCCCACTATGAGCAAAGCAGACCGTTCCGTCCTGGGTTGGGGTGCATTCGCTGTGGCGATCGCGGCCCTCGTACTCGCCATCTTCGGATTGCAGGAAGACAGTTCCGCGTCGGGCGGTGAGTCCGGGGGCGGCGGTGTCACCGAGATCGACGTCGATCTCGCCGAGTGGTCGATCGGGCCGCTGATGAGCGAGATCCCGGCCGGAGAGATCGTCCTCAACGTCACCAACCGCGGCTCGATGGTGCACAACCTGTCGATCCCCGCGCTCGGCATCAAGACCGCCGATCTCCAACCCGGGGAGAGCGAGAAGCTCGAGCTCGGCAACCTGGCCGACGGCCAGTACGACATGCTCTGCGATATCGCCGGCCATGCGGCCAGCGGGATGACCGCGGTGTTGATGGTCGGTACCGGCGGCGACATGGCCGGCGGTGGTGCCATGGACTGGCAGGAGATGGACCGGATCATGGAAGACGTCGCCTTGCAGTTCCCGGCCAAGACCGAGGGCCACGGTGGCGACCTGCTCGAGCCGACGGAGATCACCGCCGACGGCACCAAGGTGTACGACATCACCGCCAAGAAGGTCCAGTGGGAGGTGTCGCCCGGCAAGTTCGTCGAGGCCACCACCTACAACGGCGTCGTCCCGGCGCCGACCATCCACGTCGAGGTGGGCGACAACGTCCGCATCAACTTCCAGAACGACCTCGACGAGTCGACCGACATCCACTTCCACGGCATTCGCGTGCCGAACTACATGGACGGCGTCGACCCCTTCACCCAGCCGGCCATTCCGCCGGGCGAGAGCTTCGTCTACGAGTTCGAGGCACTCGAGCCCGCCGTCGGCATCTACCACTCGCACCACAACGCTCAGGAGCAGATCCCCGACGGGCTGTTCGGCGCCTTCCTGATCGGCGAGATGCCGATTCCCGAGTACCTGAAGGACAAGGGCTACACGAAGGTCGACAAGACCGTGAACATGGTTCTGAACGACGCCGGCGTGATCGGCCTCAGCCTCAACGGCAAGAGCTTCCCCGCCACCGAGCCGTACACGCTGCGCAAGGGCGAGGTGATGATGGTGCACTACCTGAACGAAGGCCTCACTGCCCACCCGATGCACATGCACCAGCCGATGGGGTGGATCATCGCGAAGGACGGCATCCCGCTCGACTTCCCGATGCCCGGCGACACGTTCAACATCGCTCCTGGCGAGCGGTACACGGTGCTCTACAAGGCAGTCGACCTCGGTGTGTGGGCGTGGCACTGCCACATCCTCACCCACGCAGAATCCTCGACCGGCATGTTCGGTATGGTGACTGCGCTGATCGTCACGGAGTGATCGAAGAGTTCGGGGCCTTCGTTCGTCGGGCGGCGAACGAGGGCCCCGGGCGTTCTGCATCGGCGATCTCGATCGCCGTCGTCTCGCTGAACACCAACGGCAAGGGGGGCAACCATGAGCACGGAACGAGTCGAGGTGCCGGCGTGGGAGAGCCTGTCACTCATCCGCTCGCAGAACGTCGGCCGGATCTGTGTGGTCGACCACGGCTTCCCCATCGCCCTGCCGGTCAACTTCAAGACGATCGGCCCCGATGATGCCTGCCAGTTGGTGATCCGGACGGGACCGGCCACCATCATCGGGCGCTACGAAGGGCCCGCATCGCTCGAGGTGGATTCGGTCGACGAGAACGCACGTGAGGCATGGAGCGTGATCGTTCGCGGAACGCTCCGGCACGTGACCGGGGCTCACGGCCTGCCTGATTCAGGACCCTGGCTCGAAGGCCGCCACCACTGGATGGTGTTGACCGTCACGGCGATCACGGGTCGGCGGTTCGTCGCTCATCCCGGCACCGAGGGCTTCTCGGTGGACTGGCAGATCCGCCGGAGATGACCCCCGGACGCCACGTGGCCGATAGCATCGCAGCCGTTCGGGGCGTGGCGCAGCGGTAGCGCACCTGCTTTGGGAGCAGGGGGTCGGGAGTTCAAATCTCCCCGCCCCGACCACATCGACAAGTTCGCGACCATCATCTCCCTGGTCCAGGCCGCGGCCGACCTACTGGCCGTCCGAGATCAGGGGCCGAAGGCGTAGGCGGCGCCGGCATTGTTGCCGCGGTCGTCGTCCAGATGGGCACCGATCACCATGCGGCCGTTGATGTCGACCGAGTACCCGAACTGGTCACCGACCGCGGAGTCGCTGGCGAGCAGCTTGGTGGTCTGCGGCCACGATGCACCCGCTCGATCGAACACGTACGCCGCGCCTGCCTGACTGCCGGCCGCGCCCTCGCGGTCGGCACCCACGACCGTGCGGTTGCCGTCGACGCCGATCGAGAAGCCGAACCGGTCGCCCGCTTCGGGGTCGGAGGCCACCAGCTTGGCCTGTTGCGTCCACGCACCAGCCGTCCGGGTGAAGAGGTGACCGGATCCGCTGTCGCTCGCCGTGTCGTCGTCGAGCGGGGCGCCGATCGCGACCGTGTCGAGGTCGATCGAGACCGAGTTGCCGAACAGGTCACCCGCAGCTGCATCCGCGGCGACCAGCTTCGCCTGCTGCGTCCAGGTGACCCCCGACCGCGTGTACACGTAGGCCGAACCGCGGCTCAGGTCGGCACCTTCGTCGTCGCCCGGGCTGCCGACGACCACCGACTCCGCGTCGATCGCGACCGCTGCACCGAAGTTGTCGAGCACTCCTGCGTCGGCCGCCGTCAGCTTGGCCTGCTGGGTCCACGTGGTTCCCGATCGGGTGAACACGTAGGCCGCCCCTGCATCGCCGGCAGCATCGTCCTCGAGCGGGGCACCGACCACGATGGTGTCACCGCGGATCGCCACCGAATACCCGAATCCGTCGGCAGGCGCGGCGTCAGCGGCGAGGAGCTTGGCCTGCTGGGTCCACGTGGTTCCGGATCGGGTGAACACGTACGCCGCCCCACTGTCGACCCCACCGCCGTTGTTGCCGTACGACCCGAGGACGATCGTGTCGCCGTCGATGTCGACCGCCCACCCGAGGTAGTCGACGAGCGCCGGATCGCTTGCGATCAGGGTTGCCTGTTGAGACCAGCTGATGCCGTTTGCCGTCGTGTACACATAGGCGGCACCCGCGAACTGCGTGGCCAAGCTGGAATACGGCGCACCGGCGACGACCGTCGTTCCGCTCACACCGACGGATTGACCGAGCCGGGAGTTCGCTGAGTTGCCGACCGTCACGAACTTCGCTTGTTCGACCGGGAGGAAGCTGCACTTGCCGGCGATGCCCGCGCCATGGATCGCGGCCACCTCCGTGGCAGACAACGCCCTCGACCAGATCGTCGGCTCGTCGATGACACCGTTGAGCCGGAAGGCGTCGCCGAGCCCCGACTTGGCTCCGAACCGCACAACCGTGCTGATCGCAGGATTCAGCAGGCCTCGCTGCGAGGGTGCCGATCCGATGGCGACACCGTCGAGAGAGACGGTGAACGCGACCTGATCCCATGTCGCGACCACGTGGTGGAACCCACCGTCGAGGATCGAGGGCGCCGAGACGCGCAGCTCCTCCGGTCGACGAGCACTCACATCGTCGGTCGACCAGACGAGTGAACCGAAAGGATCGAGCACCAGCGAGTACGACCTCGCAGAATCATCGGTGCTCGGGAAGTCCCACCTGGTGAGGAGCGCCTGGTTCCGACCGGCTGGGGCCTCGGGACGCACCCACATCTCGACCGACACAGCGTCCGTGACCGCCGGCAGCGATCCAACCTGGAGATCGGTCGTCGGCCCCAGGGCGAACCCTCGACCGACGGCGCCGTCTGCGTATGCCGGGGAGCCGGTGACGTCGGGCCCGATCTGTGCAGTCGGTACGTCCTCGCCGCGCCACCAACCCACGACTCCCGTCAGGTCGACCACACAACCAGGCGTCGGCGCCGCAGACACCGAACGAGGGGCGACCTGCGCCGATGCCCCTCCCACGATCGCCAATGCCAACAACCCGAGTGATCCGATTCGGGTGCGACGACGTTTCATTTCCCGCATGTCTCGCACTCGTGCACGCCTCATGTTCTCCCGAGCTCAGAGCGACGTTCCGTCCGCGCCCAGGCGGCCGCGGAACGATCCGCACTTGACGACATCTTGAGGTCTGGTCTCGTCGGCAACAAGCCAAGACGCGGCGAACGTCGCATGAACGACCGACGAACTCGACCACGATTCCGTTGTCGGTGGAGTCAGTTGGAGTCAGTACGACTTCGGCAAGCCGAGCACGCTGGAGGCGATGTAGTTGCACACCATCTCCTGGCTCACCGGGGCGATCTTCATCAGGCGGGCCTCGCGCCAGTAGCGCTCGACGTGATACTCGCGGGCGTAACCCATGCCGCCATGGGTCTGCATCGCTCGATCGCAGGCGAAGAAGGCCGCCTCCGCAGCGAGGAACTTGGCGGTGTTGGCCGCCTCACCGCAGGGGATGCCGTTGTCGAACTGCCACGACGCCTCACGCACCGCCAGCTCGGCCGCACGGAGATGCATGTGGGCCTCGGCCAACGGGAACGCCAGGCCTTGGTTCTGACCGATCGGGCGGCCGAACACCACCCGATCCCTGCCGTACTGCACCGCTTTGCGCAGTGCGGCGCGCCCGATGCCGAGTGCTTCGGCGGCGATCAGGATGCGCTCGGGGTTGAGACCGTCGAGCAGGTACGTGAAGCCCTTGCCCTCGTCACCGATCCGGCGGCTCACCGGAACCCGCAGACCGTCGTAGCGCACCTCGCACGACACCACGGCGTTGCGGCCGAGCTTGGGGATCGGCCGGATGTCGACCTCGGGCCGTTGCAGGTCGACCAGGAGCAGCGTCATCCCATCGGTCGGCTTCGCACACTCCTCCCGCGGCGTGGTTCGCACCAGCAGCAGGCACATCTCGCACAGCGGCGCCTTGGTGGTCCACACCTTGGCCCCGTGAACGACGTAGTGGTCGCCATCGCGCACCGCCCGCGTGCGAATCGACGACGTGTCGGTGCCGGCGTCGGGTTCGGTGACCCCGAACGCGACGTGCAGCTCGCCCGTGGCCACGCGCGGCAACACCTCAGCGGCCAGCTCGGGCGAGCCGTACCGCCGCACCGGCTCCATGCCGAAGATCGACAGGTGGATCGCCGAGCAGCCGTTCATGGCTGCACCGGATGCGGCGATCTCCTCCAACATCACCGACGCCTCGGTGATGCCCTGGCCCCCGCCCCCGTACTCCACCGGGATCGAGATGCCGACCCAGCCCCCCGCAGCGAGCTGGTCGTAGAACTCCCATGGGAACTCATGGGCTTCGTCCTTGGCCGCCCAGTACTCGTCGGGGAAGTCGGTACAGATGCGGCGAACGCCTTCGCGGATGGCCTCGTGTTCGGCGGATCGGGTGAACTCCATCGCGGCTCCTCGACTGCTCCTGTTCGTGTCAGCATCGACTGCGCACGCACGCTCGGCAGATGTCTAGTCCATCGGAGCGTCGTCCGTCCGGGGGATGCGGGCGCACATCGAACGACCCGATCTGTTTGACATCCCGCCAGTTCGTGGTCAGATTCGGGGCATGGACATCGCTTCTGGCCCGGTCTTGCAACTGCGGATCCCTGAACCAGCGCGTGGGCACCATCCCGCCGACCCGGTGCCGTTCATCAGCGCAGCCGGCGAGATGCGCAAGCCTGACCTCGACGAGAAGGTCGAGCGGATCGCGCTGATGCGCAAGCAACTGGTCAGGGTGCTCGACGACCACGGCAACGCGGTCGGGCCGTGGACCCCCGCGCTCGACGTGGATCAGCTCCGCCAGGGACTCCGCGACATGATCACCGTGCGCAGCTTCGATGCCCGGATGCTCCGCGCTCACCGCCAGGGCAAGATCTCGTTCTACATGCAGTGCCTGGGCGAAGAGGCGATCGCGTGTGCGCAACAGCGGGCGCTGCGACCAGGCGACATGCACTTCCCCACGTACCGTCAACAGGGCTTGTTGATCGCCGATGGCTACCCCATCGTCGACATGATGAACCAGGTGCTCTCCAACGAACACGACCCGTTGAAGGGTCGGCAGCTGCCGGTGATGTACTCGTCGAAGGCACACGGGTTCTTCTCCATCTCGGGCAACCTCGCCACGCAGTTCGTGCAAGCCGTCGGCTGGGCGATGGCATCCGCGTTGCGCGGCGACACCAAGATCGCCTCGGCCTGGATCGGCGAAGGCGCATCGGCCGAGTCCGACGTGCACGCGGCCCTCGTGTTCGCATCCACCTACCAAGCACCCGTGATCCTGAACATCGTCAACAACCAGTGGGCGATCTCGACCCCGGAGGACTTCGCCCGCGGTGCTTCGGCGACGTTCGCCGATCGGGGGTTCGGCTTCAGCATCCCGGCCCTGCGCGTGGACGGCAACGACTACCTCGCGGTGTACGCCGCATCGCAATGGGCCGCCGAGCGGGCGCGGGCCAACCTCGGCCCAACCCTCATCGAGTGGGTGACGCTCAGGGTGGGCGCCCACTCCACGTCCGACGATCCTTCCGTGTACCGGCCCGACGACGAATCGGCGCAGTTCCCGCTCGGCGATCCGATCGAGCGGCTGCGACAGCATCTCACCACCATCGATGCATGGGACGACGCCCGCCACGGCGCGTTGATCGAGGCGATCGACGGCGAGATCGCAGCGGCGTTTGCGGAAGCCGACTCGTATGGATCGGTGAAGAGCGGACACATCTCCAGCCCCCGAACGATGTTCGACGACGTGTACGCACACCTGCCGCGCCACCTCATCGAGCAGCGCGACCAGATGGAGGCGTGACGTGACCGCGATGAGCATGATCGAGGCGATCCGCGATGCCCATGCGATCGCGATGGAACGCGACGACACCGTGGTGGTGTTCGGCGAAGACGACGGATACTTCGGCGGCGTGTTCCGGTGCACCCACGGCCTACAGGAACGGTTCGGCTCCCACCGATGCTTCGACACACCGATCAGCGAAGCAGGCATCGTCGGCGTCGCCGTGGGCATGGCGGCATACGGATTGCGACCGTGCGTCGAGATCCAGTTCGCCGACTACGTGTACCCGGCCTACGACCAGATCGTCTCGGAGGCAGCGCGGCTGCGCCACCGCTCGGCTGGTGATTTCACCGCACCGCTCACGATCCGCATGCCCACAGGCGGCGGCATCTTCGGTGGACAGACGCACTCACAGAGCCCCGAGGCGTTGTTCACCCATGTCGCGGGCCTCAAGACCGTGGTGGTGTCGAACCCGTACGACGCCAAAGGGCTGCTCCTCGCGGCGATCGAGGACGACGACCCGGTGATCTTCCTCGAACCCAAGCGCGTCTACAACGGCCCGTTCGACGGCCACCACGACCGACCGATCGTGCCCTGGTCGAAGCACCCGTTGGGCGAGGTGCCCGACGGCCACTACACGATCCCACTCGGCCAGGCGCGCGTGCACCGCAGTGGCGACGACCTCACCGTGCTCACGTACGGAACGCTCGTCCACGTGGCCCAGGCTGCGGCCGACGAGAGCGGTGTCGACGCCGAGATCATCGACCTGCGCACCCTCGTTCCGCTCGACATCGACACGATCCTCGAGTCGGTGCGCAAGACCGGTCGATGTCTCGTCGTGCACGAGGCGACGCTCACCTCGGGGTTCGGCGCGGAGTTGAGTGCGACCGTGCACGAACGAGCCTTCCACCACCTCGAGGCCCCCGTCACTCGTGTGTGCGGATGGGACACGCCCTACCCACACGCGCACGAGTGGTCGTACTTCCCCGGCCCCGGCCGGGTGGGCCGAGCAATGGTGAAGGTGATGGCAACATGAGCATCTATGGCGTGAAACTGCCCGATGTGGGCGAGGGCGTCGCCGAGGCGGAGCTGATCTCGTGGCTGGTGGCCGTGGGCGACCGAGTGTCGACCGAGTCGGTGCTCGCCGAGGTGATGACCGACAAGGCGACCGTCGAGGTCGCCTGCCCCGTCGGCGGGGTGATCGTCGCCCTGCACGGTGAACCTGGGGACGTGTTGGCCGTCGGCGGCGAGATGGTGTCGATCGAGCTCGATGGGTCGCCGCCGGTGACCGAGCCGAGCCAGCCCGCGCTCCCACCGATCTCTCCGGTCGCGCCGGCCGTACCCGCCTCGCTCATCGACGCGACGGCGGCGAGCGGCACCGCCCCGGTCGTGGCCCCCAGGCGCAGCCATGCGCTGGCCGCGCCGGCCGTGCGGGCCCGCGCCGCGAACCTCGGCATCGACCTCGGCGCGGTCGCGGGCTCGGGGGCCGACGGCCGCGTGCTCCACTCCGACCTCGACCGGCTGCTCGCGTCCGATCGGCCGCCTGGCTCCAACCGCGCACTGCCGCCGGACGACGAGCCGCACGTCGAGCCGGTTCGGGGACTGCGCCGCCGCATCGCCGAGCGTCTCACGAGTTCGTGGACGGAGATCCCCCACATCACCTACGTCGAGGCCGTCGATCTCACGGAGCTCGAGTCGCTGCGCGCCGAGCTCAACCGCCCCAAGCGTGCCGATGGGGTTCGGCTCACCATCCTTCCGTTCCTGGCCCGAGCGATCGTCGTCGCCTGCGGAGAGCAGCGCCGCCTGAACGCCACCTACGACGCCGCGGCACAGTCGCTGTCACTGTTCGATGCGGTGCACCTCGGGGTTGCCACCCAGACCGCCGACGGCCTGATGGTGCCGGTCGTTCGTCATGCGGATGCGCGCGGGCTGTGGGACCTGGCAGCAGAGATCTCGCGGGTGACCTCGGCCGCGCGTGACGGCACAGCGACCCGACACGAGTTGAGCGGCTCGACGATCACGATCACGTCGCTCGGAGCGTTGGGCGGTCTGGTGACCACCCCGATCATCAACCAGCCAGAGGTCGCGATCGTCGGGGTGAACAAGCTCGAGACGCGCCCGGTGTGGCGCGGTGGCGCCTTCCAGCCCCGACAGATGATGAACCTGTCGTCGAGCTTCGATCATCGCATCGTCGACGGTTGGGATGCAGCCACGTTCATCCAGCGGATCAAGACGCTGATGGAGTTGCCCGCCCTGCTGTTCATCGGCGAGGAGCATTCACCGGGAACGATGGAATGACGGAACCATCGACTCGCGCTCGAGAGCGGCGGATCGTGGTGATGGGGGTCGCCGGCTCGGGCAAGACCACCGTCGGCTCCGAGCTCGCGGCCGCACTCGGGGTCGAGTTCGTCGACGGCGACTCGCTCCATCCACCTGCCAACGTCGCGAAGATGAGATCAGGTGCGGCCCTCGACGATCTCGATCGGTGGCCTTGGCTCGACGCGATCGCCGAGCAGTTGCGTCGGCCGAGTGGTTCTGTGGTCGCGTGCTCTGCGCTCAAACGGTCGCACCGCGATGTGCTTCGCCGAGCGGCCGATGTGCGCTTCGTGCATCTCGCGCTCGATCGCACGACCGCGGAGGCGCGGGCGACTCTGCGCACCGGGCACTTCCTGGGACCGACGTTGGTGAGCAGCCAGTTCGATGCGCTCGAAGACCCGAGCGGCGAAGCGGATGTGTCGATCGTCGATGCGACCATGCGGCTCGACGAAGTGGTGCACCGAGCGCTGCTGTCGATCAGTTCGCCACCAACGATGCGGTGATCGACGCGATCATGCGGTCCACCATCGCCGACTGGCCGACCCCGTCTGCGATCTCGGGCCAGTACTTCCAGTTCGTGCTGGGCTACACGCCGTTCGAGTCGGGCCTGCGCGTGATCCCGGTCGCCGTGTCGATCGCCGTCGCATCGATCACCGGCACTCGCCTCGCCGTGCGGTTCGGGAACAAGGCTGTCGTTGCCGGCGGGCTGCTGTCGATGTCGATCGGGTTCGCCTGGGTCTCGACCGCGAGCCAGGTCACCCCGTACGCCGAGATCATCGGCCAGATGATCTTCCTCGGCCTCGGCCTCGGCTTCACCAGTGCGCCCGCCACCGAGGCGATCATGGGCGTGGTACCGGCCGACAAGGCAGGTCAGGGTTCGGCGGTGAACGACGCGACCCGAGAGGTCGGTGGCACGCTGGGCGTGGCCGTGATCGGCAGCGTGTTCGCCTCGGTGTACTCCGGAGCACTCGCGGGCAAGGCCGGATGGAACCTCGTGCCGGCCGACGCACTCCAACGAGCCGAAGATGGCGTGGGACTCGCCCTCGCTGTGGCCGGCACGGCGTCATCCGACCTCGGTCCGGAGGGAGCGGCCACCTTGGTGAACGGTGCGTTGGACGCGTTCATCGACGGACTGCAGGCGGGCTGCCTCGTGGCGTCGGGCGTGACGTTCGTTGGTTCGCTGGTGGCCCTGGCGCTGCTGCCGTCACGGCCCGCGATCGCCGATCACGTGTCCTGACGACGCGTGCTGCGGCCTGTCGCCGGCGTCAGGTTCCGCAGAAGGTGCGGAACGGTGCCCCACCACGAGGAGCGGGTTGAGCGTACGCCTCGACGGCCGGTCGCTCGTCGAACGGCACGGCGACGACATCGACGAGCGCATGCAACGGCGCCATCTCGCCCTCGGTCGCTGCGGCCAGCGCCTCATCCACCATGTGGTTCCGCGGAATGTAGATCGGGTTCACGCGATCCATGGCGTCTGCTGCGGCGGCTCGCTCGACATCGGCCTGGGGCGCGAACGAGCGCCACACCTGCACCCAGGCGTCGAATGCTGCGGGGTCGGCGAACAACGACCGCACCGCTGAATCGTCACCGCGCATCGCGTCGGAGAGCCGCCGGTGGAAGAGCGTGTGATCGACCTGCTGCTCGTGCAGCAGAGCAGGGAGGGCGTCGACGAACGAGTCGGGTGCGCTGTCGTCGACGGCCAGCTTGCGGCGCAGGCCGGAGCGCCACGCGACGAGGTACTGGTCACCGAAGCCCTGCAGCACCTCGGTCGCACACTCGACCGCACGATCGGTGTCGGGGTGGAGAAGCGGCAGCAGCGTCTCGGCGAGTCGAGCCAGGTTCCACTGAAGCACGCGAGGTTGGTTGGCGTACGCATAGCGACCACCGTGATCGATCGAGCTGAACACCGCCCCGGTGTCGAATTGGTCGAGAAACGCGCACGGTCCATAGTCGATGCTCTCCCCCGAGATGGTCGTGTTGTCGGTGTTCATCACCCCGTGGATGAATCCGATGTGCATCCACTGGGCGACGAGCGCCGCCTGGCGCGCGGCGACATGCGTGAAGAGCTCGAGCGCCGGCACGTCGGCATCGGCAGCGTGCGGGACGTGGCGGGCGATCGCATGGTCGGTGAGGCGCCGGAGCAGGCCGACATCGCCCGTCGCTGCGGCGTACTGGAACGATCCGACGCGCAGATGGCTCGACGCAACGCGGGCCAGGACGGCTCCGGGCAGCATGCCCGTGTCGCGGGCGATTCGCTCCCCCGTGGCCACGACCGCGAGCGACCGCGTGGTCGGCACACCCAGTGCATGCATCGCTTCGCTGATGACGTACTCACGCAGCATCGGCCCCACCGCGGCCTTGCCATCGCCGCCGCGCGAGAACCGGGTTCGACCGGAGCCCTTCAGGTGCAGGTCGCGACGCTGCCCCCGTGAATCGATCAGCTCCCCGAGCAGCAACGCCCGACCGTCGCCGAGTCGGGGTGAGTAGTTGCCGAACTGGTGGCCCGAATACGCGAGAGCGATCGGCTGCGACCCCTCGGCCACGGTGTTGCCCACCAACACGGCGACGCCCTCGTCGCTCGCCAGGGCATCGGCATCGACATCGAGCTCGCCGGCGAGAGCGCGATTCAGCACCAGCAGCTTCGGACTCGGCACCTGGTCTGCCTGCCACGGTTCGAACAGACCCTCGAGCTCGCGGGCGTAGCTGTTGTCGAAGTGGAACAACGAAGCGGTGGACTGCGGCGCGGTGACGCTCATGTTCCGAGGCTACCGAGCGACCCGCTCCCATCGCCCTCCCCCGCCCTGACCCGGTTCTCACCCCGCCCTGACCCGGTTCTGGTCGCGTTTCTCATCACCTTCCGACGGAGAACGCGACCAGAACGCAGTGGGTGTCGGCGATGAGGCAAGCTTGCGACCGATGGACGATCGCTCCTCTCTGGTTCCGCGCACCGACCTTGCACCCGAACCGTCATCGGCGGGAACGTCGGTCGCTCGGCTGGGGCACATCAGCGACCTCCATGTGATGGACGCCGCATCACCGATGCGGTTCGAGTGGATCGAGACCATGGCGCACGACCCCCGTTGGCGTCCGTTGCTGCACATGCACCGACCGCAGGAGACCTTGGTGCCGTGGGCCGTCGCCCAGCACGTGGAGGAGCTCAGGGTGGAAGGCGGGCTCGACCTGCTGGTGAGCACGGGCGACAACATCGACAACGCTCAGCGCAACGAGCTCGACGTGTACCTGGGGCTCCTCACCGGAGGAACCGTCTCGATGTCTGCCAGAGGTAGCGCGCAAGATGCCGGCGATGGGCCGTTCCAGCGCCCGTGGCCCTACTGGTGCCCGCGCGCAGACATGGACGACACATGGAAGCAACGCGGATTCCCGGTGATCGACGACCTGCTGGCGCGAACTGCCGAGCCGATCAGGTCGCTCGGTTCGGGCGTGCCTTGGACGAGCATTCCCGGAAATCACGACCTGCTGTGCCAGGGCACGTCGATCGTGAACGACCACCTGCGTCGCCTGGCGGTCGGCGATCGCAAAGCCTTGATCGCGCCGCTCCGCTTCGAACCGGAGGACGTGCTGAGTCGGTTCGTCGACGAACCGGAGACGTTCATCGGCGTCGGCGACCGGCGCGTGCATGCCGATCCATTGCGGAGACCGATCGACCTCGACGAGTGGGTCGCGGCGCACCACGCCGCCGGAGCCCGAGGATGGGGCGGAACCTCACCGACCGGACGGGCCGACACCGTGGTCGACCTCGAAGGAGTCGCACTGGTGCTGCTCGACACCAACCACCCTGCGGCCGACTACCAGGGCAGCATCGGGCGGGTGCAGATCGAGTGGCTCGACGAGCAACTCACCCGTGCTGACGCCGACGACCGCCTGGTCGTGCTTGCCAGCCATCACGGACCCGATTCCCTGGTGAACGATCGGGGTGGCGATCCCGAACGGCTGCTCGCCGCTCCCCTGCTCGACGCGGTGCACCGCCATCCCAGCGTCGTGCTGTGGCTGACCGGGCATCGCCACATCCACCGCATCACCCCGCGCCCGGGTGCCGGCGGAGGGTTCTGGGAGATCACGACGGCCTCGATCATCGACTGGCCGAGCGAGCGTCGGGCGATCGAGTTGCATCGCCACGTCGACGGCACCGTGGAGATCGCCTCGACGCTCGCGGCTCACCGAGCCGACGAGGGTTCGTTGGCGTGGTGGCACCACGACATCGCTCGGCGATTCGGCGGCTCACAGGTGCGTCATGCCATGGAAGGCACCGAGCTCGATCGCGATGTGCGACTGTTCGTCAGTCGGTGATCGATCGATTCCGGTCGCGAATTCCAGCGAGAACCGGAAGGAATCGCGACCAGAACGCAGAGGCCGACGTTCAGGTGCCGGAGAGCCGGGCGACCACCGGTGCGAAGGCGTCGGCGACGGTGTCACCGACGGTGATGTAGGAGATGCCGTACCGCTCACGTCGACGCACGAGCTCGTCGCAGATCGAGTCGACCGAACCGATCAACGCATGGGGGTGGTTCACCATCTGCTCGACGGTGAGCCCCATTCGAGGAGCCATCGCCTCGGCGGTCGCCTGCGCCTGGTCGGTGACGAACGTGAAGTAGGCGCCGATCTCGAGTTCCACATCTGCGAAGCGGTCGCCGGCTGCCTCGCGTACCCAGGCCACCTTCTGGTCGGTGGCGTCGGCATCCGATGTCGGCACGCCTGGGCCGATCTTGCCCGACGAGTTGTCGAAGTTGAAGCTCACGATCTGGGCCTCGCGCCCGGCGAGCGACAGCACCCGCTTCGAACCGCCGCCGATCATGATCGGTGGGTGCGGTCGCTGCACGGGCTTCGGGAGCCCCTCGAAGCCGACGGCTCGCACCCCCGTGCCGTCTCGGCCGACGAAGTCGACCTGGCCATCGGCCATCAACAGCTTGGCCAGCTGCACCACGTCGGCCAGCCGCGACACACGTACCCCGGCGAGGTCCCAGTCGACGCCCATGGCTTCGTACTCGCCTTGCAACCAGCCGGCACCGAGGCCGAGCTCGAGTCGCCCCTCGCTGAAGAAGTCGAGCGTGGCCATCTCCTTCACCAGCACCGCCGGATTGCGGTAGTCGATGCACATCACGCGCGCGCCGACTTTGATCGTGGACGTTGCCTCGGCCGCAACCGCGATCGCCGGCACGGCAGCGATCGACTGCACGGGGTGGAAGGTCGCAGCCAGCGCCGGCCCTGGGCCGATGTAGTGGTCGGCCAGCATGAAGCTCGAGTACCCGAGGGCCTCGGCCCGCCGAGCCTTGCCTCGCCAATCCGCCGCGCTCTCTGCGTTGAAGGCCTGCCAACCGAAACGGAACGGATGCGTCATGGGCCTCAGGTTGTCAGGCGCACGTCGGCGCCAGCGATCTCAACCCTTGGGTGCCACCTGGATCTGCTGCATCGCCATCAGGTCGCGCATCTGCTTCTGCATGCCCTCGGGCGATCCGTCGAGGAACAGCACGTTGCCCTTGCCGTTCTCGGCCATGTGCCGGATCGACTCGGTCCAGATCGAGAACAGGATGAGCGAGGAGTCGACGTTGGCCGCCTCCATCTCGCGGGCAGCCTGGGTGAGGCCGCGACCGACCTCTTCCCGGAACAGCGCCACGCCCTGGCCGCGAAGCTGCGCGGCGGTGCGCTCGGCCTCGGCGGCGATGCGGATCGCGGTGCCCTCCGCCTCGGCCTCCTTCGTGCGACGGATCAGCAGCGCGTCACCCTCGTTGGTGGCCGCGGCCTTCAAGTTGTTCGAGGCGACCACCTGAGCCATCGAGGTGGTGATGGCCTGGTCGAAGGTGATGTCGTTGAGCTGGAGGTCGATCACGTGGTATCCCCAGGTCTCGACGGTTGCATCGAGGTTCTCCTTCACCTCGGCCACGATTTCGCCGCGCAGCCCGAGGATCTCGGCCTGGCGCATCGTGGCCACGTAGCCACGCGTGCTGCCCTCGACGCTGCGGACCAACGCGGTGAGGAAGTCCTTCTCGGTGACGAACTTGAAGGCGACGTTCTTCACGGTCTCCTCGGCCTCGTTGTACACCGAGTACACCATCATCGCCGTAAAGTACACGTTGGCCTGGTCTTGCGTGATCGCCTGGAACTGCAATTCGACGGCGCGATTCTGGGTGCTGATGCGACGGAAGATCTTCTCGACGAACGGGATCAGGAAGTTGAGGCCCGGCCGGCGGATCGAGCGGTACTTGCCGAACACCGTGGTGACCGCGACGTTGCCCTGCGGCACGGTCTTCACCGACGCCAGGATCAACAAGATCAGGACCACCGCTCCGACGATCAGCGCGATCTGGGACCCACTCATGACAACCTCCGCTCGGGTCGCCATCGGGCGACCACGATTTCGATCATATGGCCGTGAGGGGCGGGTCAGTTGAAATCACCGCGACCTCAGTCCGTGACGGTCACGTACGCCTTGCGGATCGTCTCGTGCACCACCCAGCGACCGGTCGAGCCCGAGGGGGTGAGGATCACGGCGCCTGGCACCAGCTCGAACGCCTGCGTGCCCCCGTTGGCCCCGTCGACGTGCAGCGTGGCGTGCCCGGACAGCACACAGAAGACCTCCTGGTACCCGTCGCGGCGAAACGGGAACTCGCCCGGCGTGCACTGCCACACGCCCACATCGAGGCGATCGTGCTTCCACGTGGACACCGACGACTCGTGCGGCGACCCGGCGATCATCACGGGTCGCGGTGCCGGTTCACCGAGGTCGAGCGTGTGTGCATTGGCGAGGTGCGAGGCGAGGCCTGGCGTGCCCGGTCGGTGGTCGATCACGTACATCTTCCGCACCGTCTGGTGAACGTCCCAGGTGCTGTGCCAACCCCTGGGTGTGGTCCACAGCGTGCCCGGTGCGAGGTCGTACGTCCCGCCCCCAACGGAGTCACCGTGGGACACGGTGGCGCGGCCGGCCACCATGAACATCGCTTCGTTCTCGTCGCCGGTTCTGCCGGTGAAGGAGCCTGGGCTGCACTCCCACACACCGATCTGCAGCTCGCCGTCGAGGAAGGGCCAGTCAGCGGTGAGCGCGCGGGTGGGATTCGTCGGATCGACCGGCCCGGTCGGGCGGAGCGGCGTGTCGAGGATGGACGGGGTGTACATGGGCGCCATCTTGCTCCGTCACGGTGCAGCGCCGCCACAGGGCCGGCACGATCACGCCGTCAAGAACTCGATGATGTCGGGGAACGCGCGGCGGTCTTGGTACATGAACAAGTGGCCGCCTTCGTACCGACGTAGCTCCGAGCCGGCGATGCGAGATCTGATCGCCTCGCTGTTCGACGCCGGAGCGATGCCGTCGAAGTCGCCGCACGCGATCAGGGTCGGGCACGAGATGCGCGGCAGACGATCCCACACGTCATGGTGACGGCGTGCTTCGAGCTGCATCGCCTCGCCGCGCGTCTGATCGTCACTCTTCACCACCGCCGATCGCTGCCGCATGCCGTCGGCGATCATCCGGTCGAACGGATGTGCTGCGAGGAAGGCCTCGTCGTAGCGAGTGTCGAGGTTGGTGAGCGAGGTGCGAGCGCGCTCGTCTGGGTCCATGTCGGCGAGGAGATGCAACGGATAGCTCGATCCACCCGCTCCACCGGGGGACGTGCACAAGAGCGCGAGGCGCTCGACGCGGTCGGGGTGGGAGACGGCGAACTCCTGGGCCACCATCCCGCCGAAGCTCACGCCGAACACCGCGAAGCGGTTCCAGCCGACGTGATCGACGAGCGCCAGGCCGTCGGCCGCATAGTCGGCCATCGCAGGCTGCGTCGGTGGCAGACCAGTGCGACCGAGGCATCGTTGGTCGTGGACGAGCACCTCACAACGTTCGACGAGCTTGTCGATCATCGGCCGGGAACCGTCGATCGTGCCGCCAGACCCGTTGAAGAACAGCACTCGTGGTGCGGAGACATCGCCGTGTGGATGGTGTTCGTACCACAGCGTGAGGTCGTGGAGGGCGAGCTCGGCCATGGTTCCTCGGCTCTCGTGCGGGTCGAATCGGCTGTGACTCAGTCTCGCAGGTCGCTCGATCGAGCGCTGTCCCGACGACCCGGACACCCGATCCCCGACCGGAGTGCGTCGATCTCCGCCGCGTGCCCACCGGAATCGGTGAGACCGCTGCGGGGAGGTCGGCGATAGTCTCTCCACCGCACCATGCGGGTGTAGTTCAGAGGCAGAACCTCAGCCTTCCAAGCTGATGACGCGGGTTCGATTCCCGTCACCCGCTCCACACGAAACCCCCAGTTCAGAGACCATTCGAGCGGTGCTTTCGATCAGGTCGATCGTGATCGGCGGCCCGCTGTGACACGAACATGGTCGCGGTGATCCTCCGATCGATCTCGGTCTTGGTTCAGCGGGGCGTGAACTCGCACTCGAGCCGCTTGATGCCGTGGATGAACTCCGACAGCAGCATGTCGGGCTCGCCCACCGCATGGAGGTCGGGCACGCGCTCGAACAGCTCGCGAAACGCGAGCGTGATCTCGCGCCGCGCGAGGTTGGCGCCGAGGCAGAAGTGGGGCCCGCCGGCGCCGTAGCCCACCTGCGGGTTCGGGTCACGGGCGAGATCGAACCGGTAGGGATCGGCGAAGTGAGCCTCGTCACGGTTGGCGGACGCGTACCACATCGCGACCTTGTCGCCGGCTTGCATCTGC
>JANNQK010000078.1:0-5025 GCA_031400715.1 Actinomycetes bacterium
CGCGCCGCGAGGTGCAGACGTTCCTCGCCGCCAAGGGCGACGGAACCGGCGGCATGCCGACGCGCAAGAAGCCCAAGCTTGAGTACGAAGTGAGCGAGAGCGTCCGCGTGAAGGAAGGCCCGTTCGCCGACTTCGCCGGAACGATCGCCGAGATCAACGCCGATCACATGAAGCTCAAGGTGCTGGTGAACATCTTCGGTCGAGAAACTCTCGTCGAGATGGACTTCAGCCAGGTCTCGAAGCTCTGATCCCCAGAGCGGACCGCACGTCAGCACGCTCTTAGAAGCAAGGAAACAGTCATGGCAAAGAAGAAGGTCGCTGCGATCATCAAGATCCAGATCCCCGCGGGCAAGGCCACACCGGCCCCGCCGGTGGGTACGGCGCTCGGCCCGCACGGCGTCGGCATCATGGACTTCGTCAAGCAGTACAACGCGGCCACCGAGTCGCAGGTCGGCACGATCATCCCCGTCGAGATCACCGTGTTCGAAGACCGCACGTTCACGTTCATCCTGAAGACGCCGCCCACCCCGGTGTTGCTGCGCCAGAAGGCCGGCCTGCCGAAGGGTTCCAGCACCCCGGGCAAGTCGATGGTGGGCTCGGTCAGCGAGGCCGACATCGAAGAGGTCGCGAAGATCAAGATGCCCGACCTCAACGCCTACGACCTCGAGGCCGCGAAGGAGCAGGTTCGCGGTACCGCTCGATCGATGGGTCTCAAGGTCAACGCCTGATTCCCGGGGGCCGGCTCTCCGCCGGCCTCGACAGAGTCCGCCGCTGCCGACACGTCGGAGCAGCGAACAGCACATCCACACCAACATGTTCGACCGGGACGACCTCGCCCGGCGACATCAACCACGAGGGAGACATCACATGTCAGGCAAGAAGTTCGCCAACGCGACCAAGAAGTACGACATCGACGCCCAGTTCACCCCGACCGAAGCCCTCGGCATGGTGAAGACGATGGCCTCGGCCACGTTCGACGAGACCGTCGACATGGCGGTCCGGCTCGGCGTCGACCCGCGCAAGGCGGATCAGATGGTCCGTGGCACGGTGGCCCTCCCCAGTGGCACCGGCAAGGACGTCCGCATCGCCGTGTTCGCCAACGGTGAGGCCGCTGACGCCGCTCGCGCAGCCGGTGCCGAGCTCGTCGGTTCCGAGGATCTCGCCGCCGAGATCGAAAAGGGCAACATGGACTTCGATGTGGCCATCGCCACGCCGGACCTGATGCCGCTCGTCGGCCGTCTGGGTCGCGTGCTCGGCCCCCGCGGTCTGATGCCGAACCCCAAGACCGGCACCGTCACCCAGGATGTGGCTCGCGCCGTGCTCGAGTTCAAGGGCGGCAAGGTCGAGTACCGCACCGACCGCTACGGCAACGTCCACGTGCCGCTCGGCAAGGTCAGCTTCGAGCCAGCAGCGTTGGAGGTCAACTTCCGCGCCGTGCTCGACGAACTGCAGCGGGCGAAGCCGGCCTCGGCCAAGGGCCGCTACCTCCGCAAGATCACCATCAGCTCGACGATGGGCCCCGGTGTGAAGGTCGATACCAACCGGTTGCGCCCCGACGTCGACTGAGCGCCTGACGACCGTCGTCGTGCTGCCGAGGTGCTTCGCGCACCGAGGAGGGGATTCGATTCGCGGCCGCTAGCGTTTCGGCCCGACACAGGAAGAAGTTCCGGTCGCTCGCCGAAGACAGTTGGTCCAACCGACACCCGATGGGTGAAGGGCGGAGAATGCGAAAGCGCCAGCCGAGGTGGATGCTGCCGAGTCGCTCGAGTTCGCGTGCGTGCACGTTGTGGCCTCGTGCTCCTCGGAGTGTTCGCTTGATAGCGAGCACCCCGAGTTGTAGCGAGAGGAGGTGTACAACACATGGACAATCCACGACAGGAAAAGGTTGCCGTCGTCCAAGAGGTGACGGCCAAGCTCAACGAAGCCAGTGCCGTCATCATCACGGAGTATCGCGGCATGAGCGTGGGGCAGCTTGCTGCTCTGCGTCGTCAACTGCGTCCGGCCGGCGGCGAGTACAAGGTCTACAAGAACACCTTGGCTCGCTTCGCTGCCGAGAACGCCGGCCTGCCCGAGCTCGGTGAGCTGCTCACCGGACCAAGCGGAATCACGTTCGTCACCGGTGACGCCGCGGCGGTCGCCAAGGCGCTTCGCGATGCCTCGAAGACCAACCCGATGCTGGTGCTGAAGGGCGGTGTCATCGGCGGAAAGATCATCTCGGCCAAAGACGTCGAGGCCCTTGCCGATCTGCCCAGCCGCGAGGTTCTGCTCGCCCAGTTCGCCGGTGCCCTGCAGGCCCCCATGGCCAAGATGGCCGGCTTGCTGCAGGCGATGCCGCGCAACTTCGCGTATGGCCTGAAAGCACTCATCGACCAGAAGTCGGAGACAGCTGCCTGAGGGCCGCTGATGACGCACGACCACGCACATCACGCAAGCACTCTCAATAACTGAATCAACGAAGAACCGAATCAACGAAGAACCGAATCAAGGAGATAGATCATCATGGCTCTCGGCAAAGAAGAGATCCTCGACGCCATCGGCGCACTCACCGTCATCGAGCTCAGCGAGCTCCTCACCGCCTTCGAAGAGAAGTTCGGCGTCACCGCCGCCGCTCCCGTCGCCGTTGCCGTCGCCGGCGGCGGTGCAGCTGCAGCCCCCGTCGAGGAGGAGAAGGACGAGTTCGACGTCATCCTCACCGAAGCAGGCGCCCAGAAGATCCAGGTCATCAAGGTCGTGCGCGAGCTCACCAGCCTGGGCCTGAAGGAAGCCAAGGACCTGGTCGACGCTGCCCCGAAGCCCGTGCTCGAGAAGGCGACCAAGGAAGCCGCCGAGGCTGCCAAGGCCAAGCTCGTCGAGGCCGGCGCAGGCGTCGAAGTCAAGTGATGCCCGGCCGCTCGAACGAGCGGCACGAACACCACTGACCACGTTGGGCACCGACCGATCGGTCGGTCCGCCACCAGAAGTCGATACAGGCCCGGGGCGCATGCCCCGGGCCTGCGTCGTTCACCGGGCGACCTCGGGCGCGACCCGTAGGTCGGTCGTGGCCGTGCGGTATGAGAGCCAGGGCTACGGTGCACGAACATGGGTGACCGTCTCGTTTCGTTGGCCGCAGGCACGATTCTCGACGTCGGACCCGCCCAGGCGGTCAGCGTCGCCTCGACGGCCGGCTGGCCTGCAGTCGGCCTGTGGTTCGATCCAGCATCGTGGACCGACGCGACCACCAGAGATGTGCGCCAGCGGCTCGGCGACACCGGCGTGGTCGCTCTCGATGTCGAACCGATCATCCTCGGCCGCGGCGCGGACAGCGGCGACGGTGGTGAGCGGCTGCTCGACGCAGCGGCCGAGTTGGGCGTGCCCTACATGTTGATGGCCAGTGGGGGCGCTGATGACGATCGGGTGATGACGCGCCTGACGCAGTTGTGCGAGTACGCGAGCGCGAACGCCCCTGGCGTGCGCATCGCTCTCGAGTTCTTGCCGATCTTCTCGGTCGCCTCGCTCACGCAGGCGCTCGCCATCGTTCGCGGCACCAACAGATCCGAAGCTGCGGTCCTCGTCGACACGCTCCACCTGGCGCGTTCAGGTGGGGTCCCCGACGACCTGGTCGGTCTCGACGCTGCGCTCCTGCCCTACCTGCAACTCGCTGATGCTTCGGCCGTGGTTCCAGCCGACATCGCCGGGTTGCGCGACGAGGCGCTCGACGGTCGTCTCCTCCCCGGTGAGGGTGTGCTGCCGCTGCGCCAGGTGCTCGCCAACGTGCCGGGCGTTCCGATCTCGGTCGAGCTCCGTTCCCGCTCCCTGATGGATCGCTACACCGACCCCGTGGAGCGGGCCCGGGTCGTGCTCGACGCAACTCGCCGGGTCATCGCCGCGGTGGAGTGACTCGAAATCAGCGGCCAGCGCCACGGGCGGCAGTGTCGGCGAGGGTGCTCGCGGTCGGAGCGCAGTGATCAGCCGTGAATCACCCGAACGGGTGACAGAGCGATGGCGAAGTTGCTGAGGTCGCCGTCGCTCACATTCCTCTCCCTGGTCGAACCCGAGCATCAGACGATCGCAAAGCCTTGACTTGATGCCGTCGGAGTGTTTACCGTTTGCGTCCTGAGGAGCCGTCCGGCCTGTGCCGGCTGCGGTTGACGTTCGTCGTCCCCTGTGGATAGGATCGTTCGTTGCCGTGCGTCGTGTCTCCTGCCTCCTCAGAGTGCCGTTGACGTTGCGCGCCCCGATGCCAACCGCAATGCCGTGCTGAATGGTGTTGCGACTACTGCCGATTGCACTTGAGGAGTGACCCTGTGGCTTCACGCTCCACGTCTCGCGAACGCTATTCCTTCGCGAATCTCGCCGAACCGCTCGAACTGCCGGACCTGATCGCGGTTCAACGCGAGAGCTTCGATTGGTTCTTGAACGAAGGACTCGCCGAGACGTTCCGCGACATCTCGCCGATCAAGGACTTCAGCGAAGCGCTCCAGCTCGAGCTCGAGCTCGACCCTGACGACGAAGACCTGCGCCCACCGCCGAAGTTCACGGTGGAGGAGTGCAAGGAGAAGGACATGACCTACAGCGCCCCGATCTTCGTGCGCGCTCGGTTCATGAACCGCAACACCGGCGAGATCAAGGAGCAGACGGTCTTCATGGGCGACTTCCCCATGATGACCGAGAAGGGCACCTTCATCATCAATGGCACCGAGCGCGTCGTCGTGTCGCAGCTCGTGCGTTCGCCCGGCGTCATCTTCGAAGCCGGCGAGCGGTACCGCCTCCGCAACCTGAGCAAGCACCAGCTCGTGAAGGGCACCGTCCATCCGTACCGCGGGGAGTGGATGGAGTTCGACGTCGAGCACAAGCCGGGCAAGGACGTCACGGCCGGCACGCGCATCGCTCGGAAGCGGCGCATGAGCATCTTCATCCTGTTGCGCGCCCTCGGCTACGACGAAGAGCACGCTCCTGGGTTCATCGACCGCTTCGTCAGCCACTTCGACTTCCTCGAGGGTCAGTGGGAGAAGGAGCGTCACATCGCTCCCACCCAGACCGAGTCGC
>JANNQK010000079.1:0-46523 GCA_031400715.1 Actinomycetes bacterium
GCGTCCAACACGTGTTCACAGTTGTCGAACACCACCAACACCCGCCGCCCCGCCAACGTCTCCGCGATGCTGTCCGTGACCGACCTGCCCGCCTGTGGGGTGATCCCCAACGCCGTCGCCGCCGCGTCAGGCACCGCAGCCGGGTCACTGATCGGGGCCAACTCGACCAGCCACACCCCATCCCCAAAGTCGGGCACCAACTCGGCTGCGACCTGCACCGCCAGACGGGTCTTGCCCACCCCACCGACACCGGTCAAGGTCACCAGCCGATGCGCCCGCACCAGCTCCGCGAGCTCCTTCACCTCGACCTCGCGCCCCACGAAACTCGTCGACTGACGCGGCAGGTTCCCGGGCACCGCGTCCACCGTCGCCAACCGCGGGAAGTCGACCCGCAGTCCATCAGCACGCACCTGGAACAGGCGCTCGACACCGGACAGGTCCCGCAACCGGTGCTCACCCAGATCGGCAAGATCAACACCAGTGATCAACGCTGCGGTCGAGTTCGACAGCAGGATCTGACCGCCATGACCGACCGCCATCACCCGCGCCGCCCGATTCAACGCCGGACCGAAATAGTCCTCGCCGCGCTGCTCCACCTCACCCGTCGCCACACCCATCCGCACCGGCAACCCCAACAATCGCTGCGCATCCACCGCAGCATCCACCGCAGCCCTCGCAGACTGAAACGCCGCACACACACCATCGCCGGTGTGCTTGAACAACCACCCACCACGACCCTCCACCGCGGCGCGCAACACCTCATCGTGTGCGGCCAACGCCAACCGCATCCCCTCAGGATCAGCCTCCCAACGGCGCGTGCTCCCTTCGATATCCGTGAACAGAAACGTCACCGTCCCCGACGGACGACCCTTCACCCCACACCCCCCGACAACCACATCCCCCGCAGTCTGCCACCCCCACCAACGACGACAACCGGAGGGGCGCCCCTGCACTTGGGTTCTTCGAGAGCACGTCGAGCGCGATCGCCGGGACCGATCGGACGTCGGCCGTGGCCGCCGCGCATCGAACGGTCGTCGGCGAAGGTTCTCTGCCGGCGGCACCAGCGTCACTTCGCCGAGCGGAGGCGCGAGCGCCAGCGAACCGGTGGCTCCTCGTCCGACGATCTGCGTCTGGCAGTCTGGAGAAATGCTGTTCACCGCGGAGGCATGGCCGGGGCTGGCCGATGGGTCGATCACGCTCACGTTTCGCACCTGGACCACACCGCAGGCTCGTCTCGGCGGCCGATACCGGGTCGCCGGCATGTTGTTGGAGGCCACCGAGGTGTGTCAGGTTCGAGCAGGCGATGTCACCGACGTCGATGCCGTTCGTGCCGGTGCGAGCGATGCCGCCTCGCTCCTCGCCCGGATGAAGGTGACCGACCCCGAACAACGGGTGTGGCGAGTGCAGCTGCGATACCTGGGCGTCGACGATCGCACCGTGCGACGCGAGGACGATGCGCTCGACCCTGCGCAGATCGATGAGCTGAAGACCCGACTCGATCGAATGGACCGTCGATCGGGCACACCATGGACCCGGCAGACACTGCGCCTCATCGAGCGCTACCCGGGCATCGTGTCGACCGCTCTGGCTCGCCGAGTGGGCAAGGAGCGGATGGCGTTCAAGACCGACGTGCGCAAGCTGAAGGAGCTCGGCCTGACCGAGAGCCTCGACGTCGGCTATCGATTGTCGCCTCGCGGCGAGGCGGTCCTGAAGGCCTTGGGGTGAGTGATCGAGACGACGGGGATCGGCGTCGAGCTCACGCCAGTGCCGAGCACTGAGGCGAGCTCACCCAGCGATGACAGCCTGGCCTGCTGGCTCCGTCTCGAGTGCCAGACGCCGCTCGTGCACCTTGGCCTGACCGTGACGAACCGCGAGCACGCCACCGATGATCACGATCGAGCCGACCACGACATAGGTGGGCCACGGCAACGCCCTGCCCGCGGCGAAGATGTACACGTCGGGGGCCAGGAAGGTCACGAGGGTCACCGCACCCCACGGCACGGCGGCGCGGGTGCGCCCGTCGACGAGAGCTCCCAGCAACCGGGCACTCGCCAACGAGTACGGCGCCGATGAACCCAGGTCGACCGCCGCGTAGTGCCACGGGTTGACTCCGTAGCCCTGCAGCCAGGCACCGACCGCGGTGATCCGCACGACGCTCCAGGTCATCACGGCCAGGAACCACATCAGTTCCAGCCGATCGCGGCGTCCTTCGGTCATGGCGGGCCACCCTACGGCGATCCGCGCGGTCACAGTGCGCACACCCACCTGGTGGATAGCGTGGTCAGACGTGCCCACCTTGCGCTCAGAGCGCCATCCACGGCTCGCACGTCTGAGCGTCTCCGACGTCTCAGCGTGTCGTGCCATCCACGGGCTCACCGCCAGCGGGATCCTCGCCGGCATGCTCGCGATCATCGCGGTGCTCGACGGTTCCCCTCGCGCCGCTGTCTTGCTGCTGCTCCTCGCCCAGGTGATCGACGGGATCGACGGGCCGCTCGCGCGGCACTACGACATCCGCGCCGTGATCCCGAAGTACGACGGATACATCCTCGATCTCGTGATCGACTTCGTCACCTGCGTGCTGGTGCCCGCCGTGTTCGCGTGGCAGTTCCTGGTCGTGGGGCACAACCTCTTCGGCGAGGTGGCGATCGCGCTCATGCTCACCACGTCGGCGATGTGGTTCAGCCGGACCGACATGATGACCGACGATCACTGGTTCCGGGGCTTCCCCGGCGTGTGGAATCTCGTGGTGCCCACGCTGTGGTTGCTCGACGCCCCCCAGGGCATCGCCGTTGCAGTGCTCCTCGGTCTGTCGGTCTTGTCGATGACCGACGTTCAGTTCGCCCACCCGGTTCAGGCCGAACAGTGGCGGCGCGCCAACATCGGGTTCCTCGCCATCTGGATGACCACGATGTTCGCACTCACGCTCGAATGGCCATACCGTCACTCGATCGGCAACATCGCGCTGCTGGCAGGGCCGTCGTGGATCGCGGTGTCGACCGTGATGCGCATCCGCAGTCAACGTTCGCTGCGGCTCGCCTGAACGAGCTCTCCGGGCCGCACCGGGCTCGGCGCGACGGTGCGACTTCACCCACGGGGCCGCCCTCAGCTACGACTACACCGTGACCGATCACACCCACGCCGCACCGAAGCCGCTCCGCGAGGAGCGCCAGCCGCCGCGCGAGGGCGTCGAGGAGGTCGCTCCGGGCATTCTCCGGCTGCAGTTGCCGATCTCGCTGCCAGGCCTCGGTCATGTGAACTGCTACGCGATGGAGGACCAGCGCGGGATCACCCTCGTCGACCCCGGCCTGCCCGGACCGCGCACCTGGCGCGAACTGCAGCGGATCATGAAGACCGGGGGCCTGGCGATCGAGCGGGTTCACTCGGTGGTGGTCACGCACTCCCACCCCGACCACTTCGGCCAGGCCGGCCAGTTCAAGAAGCGCTTCGGCGCCGAGGTCATCACGCATCGATCGTTCCGCACCTTCCTCGATCCCGAAGCGGAGGATCAGGAGAGCGCCGATGATCTCGAGATCATCGACCGCCCGGTGAAGGCCCAAGTGGAAGCACTGCAGGGACAAGACCTCCGCCGCGGTCCGTTCGCGAAGCACACGCCCTGGGGTGGCGATCCGTTCTCGATGCCGCGCAGCCGCCGGTTGCGGTACTGGGCCATGCGCAAAGCGGCCGGGCGTTTCGTGGCGACACCGTCGCCGACGCGCCGGGTGGAGGACGCGCAGGTGCTCGGGCTCGGCGGCCGGGAGTGGGTCGCGGTGCACACGCCTGGCCACACGATCGACCACCTGTGCCTCTACGACCCGGCCGGTGGCGTGATGATCAGCGGCGACCACGTGCTGCCCACGATCACCCCGCACATCTCCGGTCTGGGGACCACGATCGACCCGCTGAAGGACTTCTTCGACAGCCTCGATCTGATGAAGACCTTCGACCAGGTGACCACGGTGTTGCCCGCTCACGGACTGGAGTTCGGCGATCTCGCCGGCCGCGCCGAAGACATCAAGCGGCACCACCATGAGCGACTCGAGAAGCTGCGCACCGCCTCGGGAGAGCTCGGTCAGGGCACCGTGCAGGAGTACATGCGGGTGCTGTTCCAGGAACGCTCGTGGGGTTCGATGGCAGAGAGCGAGACCTACGCCCATCTCGAGCACCTCCGCCTGATCGGCGAGGCACAGGTGGACGAGAGCGGCGAGCAACTGCGCTACAGCCTCGGCTGACGCCTGCCCAGCCCATCCGAGTACCACGCGCCACCCCAGGGGTGGCGGCTGCCACTCGGTTCGACGCCGTGGGACTCGGGTGGGCGTGTGGGAATCGGGTGGGGTGGGGGTCAGCGGCCGACGAGGGCGGCGACCACGGGGGCGAAGCCGTCGACATCGCGCACGGTCACGTGGCTCACGCCGATCTGCTCGCGCAGGCGTTCGAGCTTGTCGACCACTTGGTCCACCGAGCCCATCAGCACGAACGGCGTGTCCTCCAGCAGTTGGCGATCCATCGCGAATCGCTCCACCGCCGCATCGAGCTTCGCCGCGCCGTCATCGCCGACGTAGGTCGCCTGCACGAGGATCGAGCGCTCGATCTCCGAGTCGCGGTCACCTGCGGCCTCGGTCAGCCAGCGACTTCGCTCGGCGACGTGCTCGATCGCGAAGCCTCCGCCGTTGGGCACTCCCCCCTCGCCGTGATGCAGACCGGTGAACTGGAAGATGTCGGCGAAGCGAGCCGCCAACGCAACCACTCGACGACCATGACCACCGATCAGGAACGGCACTCGATCGGCCGCCGGACGCACGCCCAGCGACTCGAGCTCCACGTGGTGATGCTGGCCGTGGAACGACGCCGTACCCGTGTCGAGCAGCGAGCGCACCACCTCGAGCGACTCGCCGAACCGTGTGACGCGTGGTCCCGGGGCGCGCAGCTCGAGTCCGATCGCGTCGTGCTCGCTCTGCATGTACCCCGTGCCCCAGCCGAGCACGAGTCGCCCCGCGGTCAAGCGGTCGACCGTCGCTGCGGTGCGGGCGAGGAGCACCGGTTGGTGGAACTCGTTGTTCAGCACCAGCGGCCCGACCTTCAAGCAGTGTGTGGCCCCGGCGGCAACCATCAGCGGCACGAACGGATCGACCGCGCCGATGTGGTCGTAGCTGTAGAGCTCGTCGTAGCCGAGCGCCTCCACGTTGCGGGCGAACGCAGGCAGCGCCTCTGCGTCGTCGAACGGAGCAACTTGGATGGCGAAACGGAACGGGCGAGCCATCCTCCGACCGTACCCGCCGCGGTGGACCACCGCGATGAGAGATGAGCGTGCCTGCCGCACTCATCTCTCATCGCGCGCCGGTCTCTCACCCGAACGATGAGAGATGCGCGGATCAGTTCGACGCGGGTCCGACCTCGGAGATCATGACAGCAGCTCGTACGGCGCGCCGATGGCGACATAGGTGTTGACGGCTCGCACGTCGCGGGTGAGCAACGTGCGCCCGGCAACGCGTGCCGCTTCGGCCACCAGGGCGTCGCAGACCATGCCGCCGACGACGGACATTCGTGCAATGCGGCGCAACAGGTCCCGCTGTTGTGCCGCGCTGAGGAAGCATCGTTCGGGAAACGCCCGTTCGAGCACGTCGACCGCTGTGGCGGCATCGACCCGAGCGGCACCAGGAAGGCGGGTGAGCACGGAATAGGTCTCGAACGCTGCGTGTCCGGCCAGCGCGGGCGAGCGACGACGGCACGCGTCCCGCGCCACGTCGTGGGCCACGTGCCCAGCGTCGAGAGCTGCGATCGCGACGCTCGTGTCGACACACCACCTCGTAGATGCGGCAGCGCTCATCGTCGATCGGCCTCACGCAACCTGTGGACGTCGTCATCGGTGAGGGCGGCATCCGGCACGGCTTCGAGCGCCGGCCATCCATCGACCTCGACGACACGGCGCGCGGGGCGGGCGGCCGGCTCGAGCCGGACCGTCCACCCTTCGACGACGACGCTGAACGCGTCTCCTTCGTGCAGGTCGAGCTGTTCGCGAAGTTGCTTGGGCAGCACGATCCGCCCAGCCCGATCCATGGTGACCTTCATGGCATCAGAATACCATTGAGATACCATCTCGAATCCACACACGAGCCATCTGCGACCACCTCCAGCCTCCGCGGCCTCTGCGGCCCCGCCGGAATCGGCTGGGCTGACCCACCGCGGATGAGAGATGGGCGCAGCACCGGCACTCATCCCTCATCGCGGGGTGTCAGCGGAAGTCGCGGCTGGCAGTGCTGGCGGGAACGGGCAGGGGGACGAGCTGTTCGGCCACCACGTTCACCACGCCTTCGCTGCGTTCGAGCCGGCCGCGGATCATCAATGCCGCGGCATCGCGCGCCACCGCACGATGCCGCGCCCAGCACCCTTTCGAGATCACCACGTTGATCAACCCGGTCTCGTCTTCCAGGTTCATGAACGTGGTGCCTTGCGCGGTCATCGGTCGCTGCCGGTGGGTGACCACCCCGGCGATCGTGACGCGCGACCGCGGCTCGGCGGTCCGCAGCTGATCGGAGGTGAGCACGCCACGGCGGTGGAGCTCATCGCGCAAGAATCGGGTGGGGTGCCCGGTAGGGGCCACACCGGTCGCCCACAGATCGGCCACGGCGGTCTCCACCTCGTCCATGCCGGGCAACGGCGGTGCCACGATGCCGGTGACGATGCCCTGCAACCGGTCGGGCCGCGACTGCACCGCAGCACCCACCTCCCACAGCGCCGTGCGCCGATCGCTGGCGAAGCACTCGGTGAACGCACCCGCGGTGGCCATCGCCTCGAGCTGGGTCTGCGACAGCTGCGGCACGCATCTCACGAGGTGTTCGACCGAGGCATACGGCCGGCCGGCTTCGATCTGCTTCGCCAACTCGCTCCCGATGCCGCGCACCGATCCGATGCCCAACCGCACTGCCACCCCTCCCACGCTCTCCTCGCACGGCTCGAGCGTGGCCGTCGCCAACGACGCGTTGAGATCGGGCGTGTGCACGATCACCCCGTGACGGCGAGCGTCTTGCACCAGCGAGTGCGGGCTCCAGAACCCCATCGGCTGCGCGTTCAGCAGTGCCGCGCAGAACGCCGCAGGTTCGTGGTACTTGATCCACGACGACGAGTACACGAGGTAGCTGAAGCTCACCGAGTGCGACTCGGGGAAGCCGTAGTTCGCGAACGCTGCCATCTTCACGAAGATCTCGTCGGCCACCGCACCGGTGATGCCGCGCTCGGCCATTCCCGCGTACAGGCGAACCTTGAGTTGTTCCATCCGCGCCCTGCTGCGCTTGGATCCCATCGCCTGCCGCAGTTGGTCGGCCTCGCTGGGGGTGAACCCGGCCACGTCGATCGCCATCTGCATCAGCTGCTCCTGGAACAGTGGCACCCCGAGCGTCTTGCCGAGGCTGTTCTCGAGCAACGGATGCAGGTACGTGATCGGCTCCTGACCGTTGCGACGCCGGATGTACGGGTGCACCGAACCCCCCTGGATGGGGCCCGGACGGATGAGGGCCACCTCGACCACCAAGTCGTAGAAGCGGCGCGGCTTGAGCCGCGGCAACGTGGCCATCTGCGCCCGGCTCTCGATCTGGAACACGCCCATGGTGTCGGCACGACAGAGCATCGAGTACACCTCGTCCTCCTGCGGGATGGTGGCCAGATCGACCTCGTAGCCGCGGTGTTCGCGGATGAGGTCGACCGCGTAGTGCAGCGCCGAGAGCATGCCGAGGCCCAGCAGGTCGAACTTCACCAGTCCGACGGCGGCGCAGTCGTCCTTGTCCCACTGCAGCACGCTGCGCTTGTGCATCCGCGCCCATTCCACCGGGCACACCTCGATCACCGGTCGGTCGCAGATCACCATCCCGCCCGAGTGGATGCCGAGGTGGCGCGGTGCGTCCTCGATCTCGGCCGCCAGGCGCATCACCGTGGCCGGAATGCTCACGTCGGGTTGCTCGGCGGTGGTGGCGACGCTGCCCCATGCATCCACCTGCTTGCTCCACGCGTCCTGCTGACCCGGTGCGAATCCGAGCGCCTTGGCCATGTCGCGCACCGACGACCGCGCCCGGTACGTGATCACGTTGGCCACCTGCGCGGTGTGGTGCCGGCCGTAGCGCTCGTACACGTACTGGATGACCTCTTCGCGGCGATCGCTCTCGATGTCGAGATCGATGTCGGGTGGACCATCACGCTCGGGCGACAGGAAGCGTTCGAACAGCAACCCCAACGACACTGCGTCGGCCTTGGTGACGCCGATCGCGTAGCAGACCGCGCTGTTGGCAGCGCTGCCACGTCCCTGACAGAAGATGTCGGCCCTGATGCAGAACTCGACGATGTCCCACACCACGAGGAAGTAGCCGGCGAAGCCCAACCCTTCGATCACCTCGAGCTCGTGCTCGATCGTGCGCCAGGCGCGAGCCCGCAGCGAGAGGTCTTCGCCCGGCGCAGGGCGATCGCCGTAGCGACGCCGAGCGCCCTGCAGCACGATCTCGCGCAGGTACTGCATCTCGGTGAGCGGTCGGCCGTCGGGCCCGTTCGGGCAGGGGAACGGCGGCAGCTTCGGTGCCACGAGCGACAGATCGAACGCCGCGGCGCGACCGATCTCCGCGGCGAGCTCCACCACCCCTGGATAGCGCATGAACCGCCGCGCCTGCTCGGCGCCACTGCGCAAGTGGGCCGTGGCTGCGGCCGGCAACCATGGATCGAGCTCGTCGAGGCTGCGCCGAGCCCGCACTGCGGCAACCGCCATGGCCAGCGGCCGCTGAGCCGGCGTGGCGTAGTGGACGTTGTTCGTGGCGATGCATGCCAGATCGAGCCGACCGGCCAGCTCGGCCATCGCATCGTTGCGCGCCGAGTCCATCGGGTCACCGTGATCCCACAGCTCCACCACGACGCGGTCGCGACCGAACAACTCCATCAACCGCTGCAGCTCGCGCCGCGCCGCGCTCGGCCCGTCGGCCAACAGGGCCGCCGGCACCGTGCCCTTGCGACACCCGGTGAGCACCCACCACTGCCCGGCCGCTGCGTCGGCCAGGTCGCCGAGCGCGAACTGCGGTGACCCCTTCTCACCAGCCAGGTGCCCGAGGCTGAGCGCACGCGAGAGGCGGGCATAGCCGTCGGTGCCGTGGGCGAGCACGAGCAGGTGGTGTCCGTGCGGATCGGGCTCGTGCCGCTGGTCGTCGCTCGACACTCGCGTCTGCTGCACGGTGTGGTGTTCGTCGCGAGCCATCCGGGTGTTCGACATCGTGTCGGTGGTGATCGTGATCTCGGCACCGAACACCGTGGGCAGCCCGACCGCCCGGGCCGCTTCGGCAAAACGCACCACGCCGTACAACCCGTCGTGGTCGGTGAGCGCCAACGCTTCGAGCCCCAATCGGGCGGCCTCTTCGGCCAACTGTTCGGGATGCGACGCGCCGTCGAGGAACGAGAAGTTCGAATGGCAGTGCAGCTCGGCATATGCGGTGGTGGGGGCATCGGGTCGCATGAGCGGCCGGGTGGTGTCGGGCGAGCTCGGCTGGAAGCTGGGAAGGAACGGCTGGCGCTTCCGACTCCACGCCGGCCCGTCGCCACCGGCATTCCACGACGGCGACCCCGGGGCGCGTCCGTCCTTGCCGCGCGCCTCGCTGCCCTCCCCTGCCTGGTGTTCGTGCTGCTGGTTCTGCTGGTTCTGCTGGTGCTGTTCGGGAGTCCAGCGCCCCGACAGGAGCGCTTCGACGTCCTTCCAGGGCATGCTCGGGTTGTTGAAGCCCATCGAGACACCGTATCGAACAGGTGTTCGATCACACAAGCGCTGATCCTGTCGTGAGATCGACGGATTTCTGGAAAGCTCGCGACGGATTCCACCGACACCGAACGACGGAAGGGCGCATGAACATGCCGACCAGCGCCCGCGACGAGGTTCCCCGATGACATCGAACCGCGTGCTGGAACTGTACGAGCACGCCGTCGGCGACGTGTACGGCTACCTGGTCCGCCGCTGTCCCAGCGCGGCCATCGCCGAGGATCTCACCGCCGAGACCTTCCTCGCGGCCACCAGCGCCCTCCACCGCAGCGAGACGGAGCTGTCGGTGGGGTGGCTGATCGGCACGGCGCGCCACAAACTCGTCGACCACTGGCGCCGCGAAGGGCGCCAGCGCGAAGCCCTCGAAGAGCTGTATGACGGCACCGCCGAGCCAGTCGACTCCCACGACCCGGTGGACGTCATCGACGCACTGCACGTCCACGACGTGCTCTCCCGACTCAGCCCTCACCATCGCGCCGCGCTCACCTTGCGTTACCTCGACGGCCTCCCGGTGGAGCAGGTGGCCGTGCTGCTCGACCGTTCGGTCCATGCCACCGAATCGCTCCTCATGCGCGCGAAGGCGACGTTCCGGACGTTGTCCCGCGACCCCCAGACCACATCCCAGACCACATCCCAGACCAAAGAGGCTGCCCACGATGCTCCGCGGGACGCCTCCCACGACGGAGGACGGCGATGAGCGACCAGACCGACCCGTTCGACGTCCTGCGCGCCGACACCACACCGATCCCCCCACCTGTGCACATCGTCGATCGCGTGCGCACACTCGTCCTCGCCGAACAGGAGCGACTCATGTCAGACGAACGCCCGACCACCCGCCAGCTTCCCGTCGACCTGGAGTTCCAGAACACGGTGACGCCCTACCTCTGTGTGGCCGGCGCTGCCGCAGCGATCGACTTCTACGTCGATGCATTCGGCGCCGTCGAACATCACCGCATGGTCGGCGACGACGGTCGAGTCGGCCACGCCGAGATCGTGATCGGCACCAGCCGGATCATGCTCGCCGACGAGTACCCCGAGATCGACGTGCTCGCGCCCACCACCCGCGGCGGCACGTCCACCACTTTCACGCTCACGACCCCCGATGCCGCCACGCTCGATGCCATGTTCACCCGGGCCCTCGAACTGGGCGCAACCGAGCTGCGACCCGTCGAAGACCAGTTCTACGGCCACCGCCAGGGCACCTTGCGCGATCCCTTCGGGCACCAGTGGTCGATCAGCTCTCCGATCGCCGACTTCGACGACGAGCGGTACGACGCGAACAGCCGTGAGGCCGGCTTCGACATCGTGCGGCCGCCTCGTGCCGAGTCGCCCGACGGCGACCATCAGGTGAAGCACCACGACCGCGGCGACCTGTTCTACTTCTCGCTGCCCGTGGCCGACCTCGCCCGGGCGCAGGCGTTCTTCGGTGCGGTGCTCGGCTGGCGGTTCGACGATCCGGGCAACGGGCATGTGAGCAACATCTCTGCCCCACCCGGAGGGTTGGAGACCGCGGACGAGCCAGCACCACCGAAGCTGTGGTTCGTCGTCGACGACATCGACGCCGCCGTCGCCCGCGTGCGCGAACAGGGCGGCATCGCCAGCCAGCCGATTCGCCACGACTCGGGATGGGATGCCGACTGCATCGACGATCAGGGCACCCGATTCCACCTGAGCGTGCCTGCGGCGAAGTACACCACCTGAGTCAGAACCTCCAGAACTCGTCGCACCGACGCCCCATCGGTGCGGCCCCGGGGCGCGCCCCGGCCGCACATCGCCTCCATCGAGATGACGTGCGGCCGACTCGAGCGCGTTCTTCACCCATCCCTCGGGCGGCAGGGGGTGCCGTCCGACCAGTCGGGGCGAGCAGCGGTGTACAGCGGTCGAGGCCTCAGGCCTCGGCGAGCAACTGGTAGAGCTTGCGACGGGCGTCGTTCACGATCGACGTCGCCTGCTCCAACAGCTTCGGGTCGCCCTGCGCGCCCACTTGCTTGGCTGCCATGCCGAGCTGCCCGAAGGCGTGCCAGAGGCTGCGATGCCCGCCTCCGTCCTCGGACGGCATCCACGGCGCGCCACCGGCTTCGTCGGTGCGTTCCGCAAGCGCGGTCTGCCCCGCTTCGGTGATCTCGTAGATCCGCTTGGCATCTCGCTCGTCGCTGCGAACGAGCCCTGTCTCCTCCAGGAGCTGCAGCGTGGGGTAGACCGATCCGGGGCTCGGCTTCCACCGACCACCAGTGCGCTCCTCGAGACGCTGGATCAACTCGTACCCGTGTCCGGGCCCCTCGCTCAGCGCCGACAGCAATGCGAATCGGGTGTCACCCCGGCGCATGCGGCCGCGACCGCCGCGCGGCCCGCCCGGACCGAACGGTCCACCATGTCCTCCATGTCCGCCGCCGAAATCTCGACCCGGACCCTTTTCTCGATGTGCATGACGCATGATGCGTCCCCTTTCCCGATCTCCATACGACCAGTCTCGATGTGTTGTGAGCCATCACGATATATCGTTATCTCTCCCAATACAACCCTTCCTGCGTTCTGGTCGCGTCTTCCGGCGTCAGCCGCACGAAGACGCGACCAGAACGCTTCGGAAGCCAGGTCAGGGCAGCTGGTTCGAGCGACACACCGCGGCGAGCCAGTGAGCGCTGGCTTTGGGCGTGCGCGCCTGGGTGCGATAGTCGACGTGGACGATGCCGAATCGCTGCGAGTACCCCCACGCCCATTCGAAGTTGTCGAGCAGCGACCAGGCGAAGTAGCCGCGCACGTCCACGCCCTGATCCATCGCCGCGGCGAGGGCACGAAGATGGGCGTCGTAGTACTCCACTCGACGCTCGTCGTTCACTCCCCCGGCGATCCCCGCGACGGGCGGCGCCGTCGTCGGGTCGTCGTGGTACGCGGCGCCGTTCTCGGTGATGTACAGCGGCGGCAGTGCATCGCCGTAGTCGTCGTGCATGCGCACCAACAGGCGCTCGAATCCCTGCGAGGTGACCGGCCAACCGATGTCGGTGCGCGGCCGGTCCACTCCTGCTGGGCCGGCATGGGGCGCGCTCACATGCGGCGTGACGGAGTCATCACCGGCAGCCCGTGTCGTGTAGAAGTGATCGTTGTAGTAGTTGACCCCGAGCCAGTCGAGCTCCTGGCCGATCACTGCTTCGTCACCGTGGTGCACGCAACGGGCCCACGAGCCGAGGTCGTCGAGCACATCGGCCGGGTACCGACCGAGCAGCAGTGCATCGAGCCACCAACGGTTCAGCGTGCCGTCGATCCGTCGTCGAGCATCGTCACCCAGCATCTCGTCCACGTGGACCGGGGCTGGGTTGAGGACCGTGCCGAGCGACAGATCCGGCCGGATCGACCGCATCGCCTCGACCGCGTACCCGTGGGCGAGCAACTGGTGGTGGGCCACCGCGACGGCAGCCTCCGGATCGTTCATTCCCGGTGCATGATCGCCCGAGGCATGGCCGAGATACGCGTAGCACCATGGCTCGTTCAGCGTGGCCCATCGCTCGACCTTGTCGCCGAACTCGCGCGCCATGAGCGCGGCATAGTCGGCGAACCACCACACACACTCTCGCACTCGGAACCCGCCGCGATCTTCGAGCGCCTGCGGCAGATCCCAGTGGAACAACGTGGGCACCGGCTCGATGTCGTGTTCGAGCAGCAGGTCGACCAACCGGTGGTACTGCCCCAGGCCCGCCGCCGACGGCGTGCCGACGCCCTCTGGCAGGACGCGTGCCCAGGCGAAGGAGAAGCGGTACGCCTGCAACCCGAGATCGGCCATCAGCTTCACGTCGTCGGCCATGAGACGCATGTGGTCGCAGGCAACATCGCCGTGGTCGCCTCCGCGCACCTTGCGGGGCACACGGCAGAACACATCCCACACCGTGTCCCCCCGACCGGCTCGGTCGCCTTCGATCTGGAAGCTGGCCGTGGCGGCACCCCAGGTGAATCCTGCGGGGAATCGGACGGACGGAGTCATCGGCGGACGTCGCCCGTCGTGCTGGCGGTGACAGGGGCAGGGGCAGGGACAGGGACAGGGGCAGCGGCTGGAGCGCTCGGCGCAGCGGGAGCAGGCGGGCACGGCTGCACGCCACCATCGAGGGCGTCGACGAACCATCCCATGGCGAGCGGACCCAGCCGGAGCCATGGACCGTCGATGGTGACCGCATCACCGAGCAGTTCGACGGGCTGGCCGAGTCCGGCCCAGCTGAGGGCGTTGATCGGGACCGACACCGACGTAGGACCGACGTTGGCGATGCCGTAGAACCGGCCGTGCACGGGATGCCGGCGCTCGAACGCCAGCACCGACAAGCGATCGTGGCGGTGCATGTACGTTTCGCCACCGGCCGACAGCGCCGGTGTGGAGCGTCGCACCTCGAGGATGTGACGCAGCCCGTCGTACACGCGGCGCGGCGACGACTGGGGGCCGGCGAGATCGAGCGCGGCCCAATCCATCGTCGGCCGGTGCACCCACCGGGAGTCGTCGGCCGTCTCGGCGGTGTCGAGGAACGACCAGTCGTTGCCCATCGCGATCTCGTCGCCCATGTAGATCAGGGGAATGCCGCCGAACGAACAGATCACCTTGTACCCGAGGAGCAGCCGACGGACCGCAAGGTCGAGCGCAACCGGGTCACCGTCACGCTGAGCCCGCTCGATGCCGGCGAGCGACGCGGCGGTGCCGCACGTGCGTTCGTCGGCGATGGCCTCGTTCGACGAGAACGCAGCCCCCAGAGCGAACGACCCCGGCGCATCGCCACGATAGAAGTCGGCGAGGAAGCGGCGATGCGACGGACCATCAAGACCGATGCCGGCGGCCACCGCGTCGTCGACGGCCCAGCCGATGTCATCGTGACATCGCAGGTACGACACCCAGCCTGCCCGCCTCGGTGTCGGCGGCAGCAGAGCCAGCGATTCGGTGGCAAGTCGGGCATCCTGCGTCGCGAAGCTGCTCCAGAGCATCACCATCAGTTGGTTGTGGTACGCCAGGTGGCACTCGTCGCGTTCTTGGCGATGCGCCCCGAGGTACGGGACCAGTTCGCGAGGTGCCACGATCGCCTCCGCCTTCAACACGACTCCCGGCGCGGCGATCGACATGTACGCCCGGAACGCCTGAGCGATGAGATGTGCCTCCGGCTGGTTCTGGCAATCGGTGCCCATCCGCTTCCACGTGAAGGCGATCGCGTCGAGCCTCAGCACGTCGACGCCCATGTTGGCCAGCTGGAGCATCGCCTCCAGCATCTCGACGAACACGTCGGGGTTGGAGTAGTCGAGATCCCACTGATACGTGTTGAACGTCGTCCAGACCCAGCCCTGGAGGTCGTCGTCCCACGTGAAGTTGCCAGGCGCCATCTCGGGGAACACCTCGGGCAACGAACGCTCCCAGCGATCCGGTTCGGTGCGATCTGCGAACACCATGTAGTAGTCGCGGTGCCTGGCCGAGCCAGCCTTTGCGGCCAGGGCCCAGGGATGCTCGGCGGCGGTGTGATTGAGCACCACGTCGAGGCACAAGCTGATGCCGCGGTGGCGGAGGGCGTCGGCAAGGTTCGCCAGGTCGTCGCTCGTGCCGAGGTGCGGCTCCACGTCGGCGTAGTCGACGATCGCATAGCCCCCGTCGTTGGCACCATCGCGGGCCTTGAGCACGTTCATCAGATGCAGGTACGTCACGTGCAGGTCGTCGAGGTGGTCGAGACGTGCGGCAACACCGGCGAGCGACGTCCCGAAGCGATCGGCGTACGCGACGTAGCCCACCTGAGCGGCGTCCTGGTACCAGAGCGGCTGCAGCTCGCGTCGCGCATCGAACTCGCGCAACTCCTGCTTGCGGCGGCTCGCCGCGTCGGCGAGCACGGCCACGATCCGCCGTTCGAGCGCATCCAGGTCGTGCGCCGGATACAGATGCTCGATCAACGCCCGCGCCGTGGGCGCCCAGAGACGCACCCGCTCCGCAAAGCGGAACGCCGCATCGTCACCGATCCCGACGGCCAGCGGGATCTCGGCGCTCATGTGGAAGGTGCGAACAGCACCGGACCGACACGATCGGCGCCGGCGACGGCGAGAGGTGGTTGCTCGAGATGGGGGATCACAGACAGAACTCCTGAGGTACGTGCCGGACGAAGCGGGGTTCGTCCGATCGGCGCCGGCACAATGCGGCACGGCAACGGTTCGCACACGCGCCACGATCATGACGCGAACGAGGCGGTCACGGCAGACCACTAAGCGGGCTGCCGACGGCGGAAGGCGCCTGATGCGCCGCCGTCTTCAGCCCTTCACTGCCCCTGCGAGCAGACCGCGGACGAAGTAGCGCTGGAGGGCGAAGAACACAGCGATCGGCAAGATCATCGAGATCATCCCGGAGGCCGTCAGCAGATGCCACGCGTTGCCGCGCTCGCCGGAGACCTGGGCGAGCTTGGCCACCACCGGTGCGTTCTCACGCCCAGCGAAGATGAGCGCGATCAGGTAGTCGTTCCAGATCCACATGAACTGGAAGATTCCCAGCGATGCGATCGCGGGCACCGACAGCGGGAGCACCAACTTCACGAAGGTCGTCACATGACCGGCACCGTCGACCCGAGCCGCCTCGATCAGCTCCTTCGGAAGCGCCGACACGAAGTTCTTGAGGATGAAGATGCAGAACGGCAGACCGAACGCGACGTGAGCGATCCACACACCGATCACGTTCCCCGTGAGGTCGAGGTCGGGGAAGATCGTGACCGATCCGATGTGAGCGCCGCCGCTGAAGAGCTGGAGCAACGGGATGAGCGACATCTGCAACGGCACCATCAGCAGTGCGACGACCGCGACGAACAGCCAATCGCGCCCTTTGAACCTCATCCAGGAGAACGCGTACGACGCGAGCAATGCGATGCCGACCGACAGAAGCACGGAGGGAATCGTGATCCGGAACGAGTTCAAGAAGAACTTCCCGAGGTTGTCGTCGCCCGGCGCCGACGACAACACGCTGCGATAGTTGTCGAGCGTGATGCTCGGATCGGTGAACCAGTTCCACCACCCAGACGTCTTGACGTCGAGCTCGGGCCGGAACGACGATACGAAGATGCCGAAGGTCGGCAACGTCCACAGGAACATCAGCGCGTACACCAGGATGCGGCCCGGGCGACTGCTCAGCGTTGCGCTGGTCGATCGCCCGACCGGCTCACGGAAGCGGCGCTTCTTCACCTCGTCTGTCACCACTGACGGTGCGGACGTGACCGATGTGACTGCGCTCATGCGCCCATCATCTCCTCTGCTCGCCGTTGGGACCGTCGATTCATCACCACGACAGGCACCACCAAGATGAAGATGATGACCGCGAGCGCCGAGCCGAGACCGTTGCGGCCCTGCACGAACTTGGTGACGTAGAACTCGTTGGCGATCGTGCTGGTACCGAACCGCCCACCTGTCGTCGCGTTCACGATGTCGAACGCCTTCAACCCGCCGATCGTGGTGGTCGTGGCGACCGTGACGATCGTGGCTCGGATGTAGGGCAGGGTCACCTTGTAGAACGCCTGCCGATCGGTGGCGCCGTCGACCTTGGCGGCCTCGATCAGCGAATCCGGCACACCTTTGATCGCCGCCGAGAACACCACCGTGGCGAAGCCGGCCGACGCCCAGATGAAGATGATGATCAGGAGGAAGGTGTTGAAACCGGGCAACGAGTCGGGTGGATCGATCCCACCGATACCCCGCTCGAGCAGCCACAGCCGATCGCCGCTGCCACCGACGCTGTCAGGCACGCCCGGGATGGTGTCGGCGAGGCGGTTGAGCAAGCCGACCTTGAACGGCGGTCCGGAGTACACGAACCCCCAGATCACCCCTGCGCCGACCAGTGAGATCGCACCCGGGATGAAGATCGCCGACTTGGCTGCCTTCTCGGCTCGCATCCCGTCGGCGAATCGAGCGACCAGGAGTCCGACCATGACCGTGACGATCGTGCCGGCGAGCACCCAGGTCACGCTGTTGAGCACGGTGAGGCGCGTGCCTTGGGTGGTGAAGATGTCTTTGAAGTTGGTCAGCCCGACGAACTCTTTGCCGTTGTCATCCAGCAGGCTCAGATAGACGGTACGGATCGCAGGGATCAGCAGCCCAACGATCATCGCGACCATCGCCGGAAAGATGAAGATCCACGACCGTGTGCCCTCCTGCCACTTCTTGGGCAACTTGCTCGCGAGCCAGTACAGAGCACCCAGCAGTGCCAGCAACGAGCCGATCGCGATGATCACGAAGACCACCGCGCTGATCACGTCCCCCATCAGTCCCCCTCCACGTTCTCACCACGTGTCGCCACTGCTCCCCAGAGCTCGACGCAGTCGTTGCCTTGTACACGTACCTGACTTCACCAGAGACCGCAAGCGCAGGAGGGGCCGAGATCGAGCCTCGACCCCTCCGAACGCTCACATCACCTTGCCGATCAGAGAGCGGCCCAGCTCTTCTCGACGTTGTCGACGAGGGTCTTGGTGTCGCCACCGATGACCCACGCCGTGATCTCCGTCCAGAAGGTGCCGGCGCCGACGGCCCCGGGCATCAGGTCGGAACCGTCGAAGCGGAACACTTCCGCACTCGAGTTCAACTCGGCCACAGCCTTGAGGAACGGGTCCTCGATCGCATCGAGGTCGAGCTTCAGGTTCGGACCCAACTCATTGCGAGAGTTGGCCAGCGCGAGCTGGTAATCGGCCGAACCGGTGTAGCGAACGACGTCGAAGCTCTCGGGCTTGTCGGTGGCCGCGGCATAGATGTCGCCGGCACCCAGCACGAACTTCGGGCCATCGGCCGGGCTCGGCAGGTAGAAGAACCAGATGTCGCCATCGGGAGCAACCTTGGCGTCTTCTCCGAAGTTCCCCACGTAGAAGCTCGCCTGACGGTGCATGTAGCAGTCGCCGGTGAGAATCGGCAGGCCACCGTCTTGGAACTTGGTGGTGGCGATCGCCTTCACCAAGGTGTCGCCACCGAGGTAGTCGGGGTTCTTGACGAACCCGCCGACGGCATCGATGGCCGCAACGACCTTCGGGTCGTTGAACGGGATCTCGTGGTTGACCCACTGGTCGTACACCTCGCCGCCGTTGATCCGCAGCATGAAGTCCTCGATCCAGTCGGTGAGCACCCAACCGGTGGCCACACCGGACTCGGCGCCGACGCACCACGGGGTGCCACCGTCGGTGACGATCTTGTCGGACACGGCGGTCAGATCCTCGAGCGTGGCCGGGACCTCATAGCCGCCATCGGCGAACGCCTTCGGGCTGTACCACACCATCGACTTGACGCTGGAGCGGCCAGGCAGGCCGTACACCGTGCCGTCGGCGCTCGAGGCATAGACGTCCCAGCCGGCAGCGAAGTCGGTGGTCACATGAGCCGCGACATCAGCGGGCAGCTTGGCGAGGTAGCCCTTTTCGATGTGGCTCCGCATCAGGCCGGGCTGCGGGTAGTCGATCACGTCGGGTGGGTTGCCACCCTCGAGACGCACGTTGATCTCGGTCTCGAACTCAGCGCCGCCCTGGAACTCGATCGTGAGGCCCGTGCACTTGGCGAGCGGGTCGTAGCCAGCGACGAAGTCGGCGATGGTGTTCGGGCTGTTCTCGTCGTTGCGGACCGGCGACATGATCGTCACCGTCTTGCCCGCGTACTGCTGGGTGCACGGAATCTCACCGTTGAGCAGGCTCTCGCCCCCCGCAGGTGCGTCTGTGCCCGCAGGCGCTTCGGTTGCTTCGGTCGTGGACTCCTCATCGTCACCGCATGCTGCGAACAGCAAGCCAGCGACCATGAGCGCACCTACGACACGCTTGGTTGCATGCATATGTGGTTCTCCCCCTCGGAGAAGTGTCGGGCGGATGCCCGAACCCGGATCATGGAAACGCGTTGGAAATTCGCGACACGTGTTCCACGGCCAACCGTAGCACGATCGTCGGCGGGACGAAAGGGACCAAAGCCACGAGATGACCGAGTCATTCCCAGATGGTGAGTCGGGTCTCGCGGTCGAAGAAGTGCAGGTTCTCGATCGCCACGGCGACGTCGGTGGTGTCGCCGGTGCGCACTCGTGAGCGAGGGTGGAACCGTCCGACAGCGTTCGCCGCGCCGGGGGCACCAGACGCCTCGACTGCATCAGGATCGCCGGACTCCACCCGTCCGGTGCCGAGGTCGAAGTGCACCATGATCTCGGAGCCGAGCGCCTCGAGCAACCGGATCGTTCCCCGCACGACGGCGCCGTCGCGGACACCGTTGGCCATCGCGACGTCCTCGAAGTCTTCCGGGCGAATGCCGACGACCACTTGCTTGCCGCTGTACCCACGCAGTGCCGGGCGAGCAGCCAGCGACTCCGGGGCCAAGGTCAACGTCTGCGCACCGAGCGCGATCGAGCCGCCATCACCGTCGACGGTGATCGTCGCGTCGTACAGGTTCATCGACGGCGAGCCGATGAACGCGGCGACGAACACGTTGGCGGGCCGGTCGTACAGGTTCTGCGGCGAATCGACCTGCTGCAGGTAGCCGTCCTTGATCACGGCCACGCGGTCGCCCATGGTCATCGCCTCGACCTGATCGTGGGTCACGTAGAACGTCGTCACTCCGAGATCGCGTTGCAGGCCGGCGATCTCGGCGCGCATCTGCACCCGCAGCTTGGCATCCAGGTTCGACAACGGCTCGTCCATCAAGAACGCCGCGGGTTGGCGCACGATCGCGCGCCCCATCGCCACGCGCTGGCGTTGGCCGCCCGACAACTGGCCGGGCTTTCGATCGAGATAGGTCGTGAGCTCCAGCGTCTCCGCGGCCCGGCGCACCCGCTTGTCGATCTCGTCCTTGGGCACCTTCGCGAGCTTCAGCGCGAATCCGATGTTGTCGTACACCGTCATGTGTGGGTACAGCGCGTAGTTCTGGAAGACCATCGCGATGTCGCGATCTTTCGGCTCGACGTCGTTCACGACCTTCTCGCCGATCCGCATCTCGCCGTCGGTGATGGTCTCCAGCCCTGCGATCATGCGCAGCGCCGTCGACTTCCCACATCCCGAGGGACCCACCAGCACCAGGAACTCACCGTCTTCGATCTGAAGACTCAGATCGTGGATCGCGTGGTATCCGTTCTCGTAGATCTTGTTCACCTTGTCAAGTACGACTGCAGCCATGGCCGGACTCTAATCACCGAACGCGGGCACGTTGATCGCCCGGCGTGGGCCGCTCGTCAGCGGCGCAGCCAGACGGCCGTATCCGCAATGATCGACGCTCCATCGAGGGGCGTACTCGCCAGCACGACGGTCCACCGGTCGGGCACCGAGACGGCAGCAGCGGACACGTTGACGATGCACGCGAAGTCCGGCTCACGCGTGAAGCCGAGCGCGCCGTCGGCAACGTCGAGCCAGGCCATCTCGCCATCGCCGAGTGCCGCCTCCGAGCGACGCACGCCCAGCGCAGTCCGATAGAGCTCGAGCATCGAGCCATCGACGCCCCGCTGAACCGAAGCGCCATGCTCGGCGAACCAGGCGGGCTGCGGCAACCAGGGTGCAGCTCCGGACTCGGGACCGAAACCGAAGGTGGGCGTCGATGACGTCCACGGGATCGGCACTCGGCATCCGTCGCGGCCTCGGTCCGTGTGACCGCTCCGCAGCCACGTGGGGTCTTGGAGCGCATCGTCATGAAGGTCCTCGACCTCCGGAAGCCCGAGCTCTTCGCCTTGATAGACGTAGGCGCTACCGGGCAGCGCGAGCATCAACAAGGCAGCAGCACGGGCGCGTCGCAGGCCGAGCGCGAGATCGACGTCGGCGGACAGATCGCGCAGTTGGTGGCCGTGGACCCCTGTGTCCTGCGGACGGGCGTAGCGCGACACCTGTCGAGCGACGTCGTGGTTCGACAGGACCCACGTGGCAGGAGCCCCGACGGCGCGGTGCTCGCGCACCGTGTCGTCGATCACCGCGCGCAGGTCGTTCGCGATCCACTTGCAGCGCAGGAAGTCGAAGTTGAACGCCGTATGCAGCTCGTCGGAACGGAGGTATCGCACAGTCCGGGCCGGGTCGGGCACCCACGCTTCGGCCACGAAGATGCGAGGCGGGTCGTAGGAGTCGGCGATCGCGCGCCACGACCGGTAGATGTCGTGCACCTCGTCGCGATCCCAGTGCGGGTGATCGGTCTGGTGGACACCGGGGATCGACTGCAGACGGAAGGGCAGCTTCGCCCAGGACCGCTCGGCGATGTCGGGCAGACCGTCCTCTTTCACGAGCGAGTGGGCCACGTCGATGCGGAACCCGTCGGCCCCTCGATCGAACCAGAATCGCAGCGTCTCTTCGAAGTCCGAGCGCACCTCGGGGTGATGCCAGTTCAGGTCGGGCTGCTCCGGTGCGAACAGATGCAGGTACCACGGGCCAGGCGTGCCGTCGGCCTCGGTGATGCGCGTCCACGCCGGGCCGCCGAAGCAGCTGTCCCAGTCGTTCGGACGTTCGTCACCGTCGGGCCCACGTCCGTCGCGAAAGATGTAGCGCTCGCGTTCCGGGGAGCCGGGCCCGGCCGCGATCGCCTCCCGGAACCACACGTGCTGGTCGGAGGTGTGGTTCGGAACGATGTCGAGAACCACGCGCATGCCCCGCTCGTGAGCCGCGGCGATGAGCGCGACCGCATCGTCGAGGGTGCCGAAGCGAGGCTCGATCGCGCGGTAGTCGCTCACGTCGTAGCCGGCATCGGCGAACGGCGATGGATACCACGGGTTGATCCAGATCGCATCGACACCCAGCGTCTCGAGGTGATCGAGCTTCGACCGCACTCCCGCGATGTCGCCGAGGCCATCACCGTCGGCGTCGGCGAAGCTGCGGATGTAGACCTGATAGATGACGGCGCTGCGCCACCAGTCGTCGCGCGCGAGATGCGCAGTGTCGCGGATGTGCATCGCGGCTCCTCGAGCTCAGGCCGGCGCGAGCCAGCAGCAGGTGTTGGCCGGCACGCGGCCGGCATCGTGGCCAGCCGGGGCGGACGTGAGCACGATCCGTGCACCATCCGCCAGCTCGGGCCCGAGCTCGATCTCGGTGTCGCCCACGTTGAGCACCTCCGTCACCTCGCCCCGCCGGAACGCGAGCAGGTCGGGGTGTACGCCGTCGACGAACGACAGACCCGCTTCAGCGTCGAGTCGCGATCCGCGGGCACGCAGCACCCGCCGGTAGAGCGCGAGCATCGACTCTGGATCGTGCTCTTGGGTCTCGACGCTGTGCGTGCCCCACTCGGCGGGTTGCGGCAACCAACTCGGCGACGATGGCATCGATCCAGCGGAGAAGCCGAACGACGTGGTGGCGTCGTCCGTCCACGGCAATGGGACGCGACACCCGTCACGGCCGATCTCGCGACCCTCGGTGCGAACGAACATCGGATCCTGCCGGGCCGCGGCGGGCAGGTCGAGCACCTCCGGGAGCCCGAGCTCCTCGCCCTGGTACAGATACAGCGACCCCGGCAGCGCAGCCACCAGTGCGATCGCAGCGCGGGCGCGTGTGGTGCCGAGCGCAAGATCGACGGGGGTGCCCGTGTACACCAGGTTGTTCTTCGTCCAGCTCGACAACTCGGTGGCATCGGCACGCCCGTACCGCGTGACCGCTCGCTGGGTGTCGTGGTTGTTGATCGTCCACGTGAGCGGCGCCCCAGACGCCGTGAGCGTGTCGTACACCGGCTCGATCGTTGCCCGGAGCGTGTCGGCGCGCCACGGGGCGAGCATCAGGTCGAAGCAGAACGACTGGTGGAACTCCCGCGGATTGACGTAGTCCAGCAGCAGATCGGGCCGGTCGGGCGTGTACGCCTCGCTCACCGTGACGAGCGACCGCCCGGGATGCGTGGCCTCGTAGCGGTCGATCAACCTGCGCCAGTGGCGCCAGATGTCGTGGGCCGTCGGCCAGAACACGCTGTACGGGTTGTGCGTCCAGACGTCGTTCTCGGCCGTGCCTTCGGGAACGTCCGGAGCGTCAGGGAGACCTGGCGCCTTTCCGACGATCGTCACCGCGTCGACGCGGAACCCTTCGACGCCGCGGTCGAACCAGAACGTGAGCATCGAGTCGAACATCTCCACCACATCGGGGCACGACCAGTCGAAGTCCGGCTGCCACGGGGTGAACGTGTGGAGGTACCACTGCCCCGGCGCGCCGTCGCGTTCGGTGACGCGCGACCACGCGGGTCCACCGAACACGGCGCTCCAGTTGTTCGGAGGGAGCTCGCCTCGCTCGCCGCGACCGTCACGGAAGTAGAAGCGCGCTCGCTCCGGGCTGCCCGGGCCTGCCTGGAGCGCGGCACCGAACCACGCGTGCTCGGCGCTGCAGTGGTTGGGGACCACATCCATCAGCACTCGGATCGAACGCTGCCGTGCCTCGGCGATCAGTCGGTCGAACGCGGCGAGATCGCCGTACGCCGGCTCGATGTCGAAGTAGTCGGCGACGTCGTAGCCATGGTCGAGCTGAGGCGACGGGTAGCACGGAGTGAGCCACACGGCGTCGACACCGAGGGACTCGAGATGGTCGAGCCGGGCCGTGATGCCGGCGAGATCGCCGATGCCGTCGCCGTCGGCATCGGCGAAGGACCGTACGTACACCTGGTACACGACGGCATCCAACCACCAAGGAGACGTCGTGTCGGTTCGATCGCTCGCGACGGGGATCATCGACGCGGGCCGGTCGTGGATCGCACGACGAGCTCGATCTGCAACTCTTCGTTCAGCACCGGGCGAGAGTCGGAGGCGAGGGCTTCGAGCAACAGATCCGCGCCGCGGCGGCCCGATCCCTCGAGCGGTTGACGCACCGTGGTGAGGTTCATCAACGACGCGAGTTCGATGTCGTCGTAGCCGATCACCGAGAGATCGTCGGGCACTCGCAGACCGAGCACGGCGGCCGCCTCGAGGACGCCGACCGCTTGCACGTCGCTGGTGGCAACGATGGCGGTGGGTCGATCGGGCATCGACAACAGGTCGAGCGACATCTGCTTGGCAGCCGATCGGAGATGCGCCCCGTAACGGACGAGCTGCGGCACCGGCTCGATGCCTGCCTGCTCGAGCACGCAGCGGTAGCCGTCCTCGCGGCGGACGCTGGCCACGAAGCCGAATGCGTTGTTCGGTGGCTCGCCCACGAACCCGATCCTGGTATGACCCAGATCGACGAGGTGCTGGGTCGCAATCCGGCCGCCGAGCCGGTCATCGATGCCGACGCTGGGCAACGAGGCAGCGGTCGTGTCGATGAGCACGACCGGAAAGGACGACGCCGCGATCCGCTCGCCATCGGCGTCGCCCAACGGCAGCGAGATGACGATCAGACCATCCAGCCCGTGGGTTGGAATTTCCAGGAGCCGTTCCGCGACCTGTGAGGGAGCGGCCACGTTGTACAGCACCACCTCGTAGCCGTGAGGTTGCAGCCGAGCCACGATGCCACGGATCCGCTGATACGCCGACGGCTCGTCGAAATAGGTGACCAACACGCCGACCAGGCCACCACGTCTGCCGTGGCCAGGCCGCTTTTTCTTCGCGGGCGAGTACCCGACGCTCTCCATCGACCGCCGTACCCGATCGCGCATCTCCGGGCTGACGTTGGGGCTGTCGTTGAGCACGCGCGACACGGTGCCGATTCCCACCCCCGCATGCTCAGCCACCAATGCCAACGTCGCCATCGGCCTGGAACTCTAGCGCGCTGTTCCAACTCACCTCAGGTCGTCTCAGGAACGCGGCGAGACGGAGCCAGATCGGCGATCCGAACATGTCGCCGTCGTGGCCAGCGCACCGAGCAACGCCGCGCGATGGTCGGAGGTGATGTCGCGGACCACAACGGTCCTGACGCCGTTGACGTGCACCGATACATGGTGCAGTTCGTGCCGGCGTTGGAACGGCGACTGCGTGCTCGACCAGCTCTGCACCCGATCGAGCGGCACGATGGTGGATCGCCACGCGAAGACCCCGCGATCGATCGTCACCGCATCGGTCCCGATGCCGTGGCGTCGGGACCGACTCGCGAGGCGACCCTCCCACGCCCCGAGGGCGGCTGCCGGCGCGAACACCAGCAGCCACGCAGCACCGAAGGCGAACGGTGTCCACGACACGACGAACACAGCGACCACCGCACCGCGGAGCACCAGCCGGCGAGTCGCCGCGGCTGACATCGCCCGATCCGCGGGAGGGACGATGCGGTCGCCCATCGCGATGCCGATCACCGCCAGCGCGTCGGTGATGCCCACCACGGGCACCGAATCGTTCGCGCTCCCTCTGCCTTCTCCGGTGAGCCTCCCTGCCGTTGCAATGTGGACCGATGCGAGGCCCATCCGGCGCCGGACGAGGTTTCGCGACAAGGTGACTGCCTGCACGCGATCGATCGGCACCACGGTCGCCCGACGCTCGAGCATCCCGCGCTCGATCACCAGGTCGGTGGCTCGCCGTGTCATCCGGTAACCGTGCGACCGCAGGACCGAGACGATCGCAGCGGTGACGAAGGAGAGCGCCACGAACCCGGTGATTGCCGCAGCGAGGGGCAGGTCGGCCGCCACCCGTTCGGCGTCGTCGCCCAACCGAACGTCGTCGAGCAGGCTCGCCAGCGCAGCCACACCGGCGGGAACGAACATCAACGACGCGCCTGTGACGCCGCCGAGGGCGAGGACTGCATCGGAAATCCGGACCACCTCGTGCTCCGGCGGTGGCGGCGCGGAGGCCATGGCCTCGCCGAGCGTCGCTCTTCGGCGGGCCTGTTCGAGCCGGGCCTTCATCGTCTCGGCCTCGCCCATCGACACGACCTCGAGCGTGATATCACCACCGACCGGACCCGCGTCGGCCAACTTCACCTGGACGACCGCAACGCCGAATGCCTGATGACGCAGCTTGCGCACGACGTCGACCTGTTGCACGCGATCGACCGGCGCGCGACGGACCGTGCGATTCCAGAGCCCGCTCGCCACCACGAGCTCGCGCCCATCGAAGCCGTAGGTCGTGGTGGACCATCGGAGCGCACCCCTGACGGCGAATGCCGTCACGACACTCCCCAACAGCCACGGCCCCCACGATCTCGACACGCCGAGCAGCACGAGTGGCCACAGACGCGGGAGCCATGCGAGCACGTCGACGATCGGGGAGATGGGATGCAGGCGCCGCCCGTGCAGCGGCGCCTCGATCGCCGCGTGGATCGTCGGATCCGAGGCGGTCGCTGTTGGGTCAGTGCCCGTCATCACCCACCGACCGGGCGATTGCGAGCAGTCGTCTGCGCAGGCGATCGGCTTCCGCTGCAGCCAGGTGCGGCACATGACCCTCACTCGCCGCAGCCGCGGTACGAAGGCGCAGCGTCACCACGTCGTGCCGGCGTTGCAGCGGGCCCTGCTCGACGTCGATCTGTTGGATCCGGTGGAACGGCACCGCAGCCGAGGTGCACCACCACACGCCCCGCCGGACCTCGAGGGCGTCGTCGCCGATCACGTACTGCCAGTGCCGGTACCGTCGCGCCGGGTACCACCATGCCGCGGCACCAGTGATCGCTGCCAAGGCGGCGACGACGACCAGCCCGGCCGGGCCGATCGCAAGGCCGGCCACGACGCAGGCACCGAGACCAACTGCGCTGGTCCAACCGACGGCCTCGATCCGCCAGATCAGGCGAGCGGCTGGATGCAGCTGGTGGAATGCCGGCACCCCATCCGCACGATCGACCCGCTCGACCCGATCCGTACCGCGGGCCGGATCGGGGACGAGACCTGTGTCGGGAGCAGGCTGCGGTTCGCCACCGATCGCATCCATCAGGGTGTTCCGGGTTTCCTGACGTATCTGACATCGGGAGCTCGTTCTTCGTTGCCGCGACCGTCGGTCTCTTCGACCATCACGAAGCCTGCCCGTTCGTAGAACGCCCGAGCGCGGGTGTTGGCCTGGAAGGTCCACAGCTCGAGCCCCTCGGGGAACCGTTGGATGGCGCGATCGACCAGGCGAGTCCCGAGTCCTTCACCCATCCAGGCCGGATCGATGTACAGCTGTTCGATCCAACCGACACCACCGACGCCTTCTTCGAGCACCATCAACGCGACGACGGTGCCGTCCACTTCGGCCACGGTGACCTCGGCGTGGCCGATCACCTCATCACCGAACCACCGCCGCACCTCGTTCTTGGAATGGACGCACGGCACGTCGGGCAGACCGAACTCGCGTGAGCGCAGGTACACGGACGCGAGATCGGCGGCGTCGTTGGCCCGGCCGGGCCGGATCGTCGGCGTGCCCGGTTGCAGCGATCGCAACGCCCCTTCCAGTCCGGGTTCGGCCATCGCGATCGCCTTGTACCACGGGAACCACTGCACGTCCTGGCTCTCGCCAGCGGGCGGTCGGGGTGCCACGGGCGGCGAGGTGAGGAGGTAGCGGAGGTCGAGGTGGACGTGCTTCCGAGGCCCGGGATGCACGTCGACGTGCACGAGGCGAGGGGTGTCTCCTTGGAAACTCACCGGGAGGCCGGTCTCTTCGGCTGCTTCACGCAGCGCACCATCCCACGGGGTCTCGCCCGGTTCGATGTGCCCGCCGGGCTGCAGCCACAGCCCGAGCCGCTTGTGCCGGTGCAGCACGACACCCTTGTCGCCCACCACCAGTGCCGATCCGGTCACATGGACGCGACCCGCCGATTCGAGAAAGGGACGATCGAGCTGGTCGAGCTGCTGGACGAATTGCTCGATCGCCGCACGTTCACGGGCATCCACCGGCGATCGGGCGAGCACCTGTGTGCGCACGAACGCCGTGAGATCGGTCGTCGGGTCCCAGACGAACGACTCATGATGTGCGGTTCCAGACCTGCGATCGCTCATGCGCTGAGGCTACGGCTGCCGGGTGTTCGCCGGGTCGATCGGTTCCGCTCGCACGTTGTTCCCCCTCACCTCACGTCCTCACTCCACGTCCTCACCTCACGTCCTCGATCTGGTCACGCGCTGGTCACGCGCTGGTCAGGCCCTGGTCACAGCGAGATCGCGGTGGACATGCGTCGTGGCTCGGCGTCATGAAGACCCATCCCGGAAATTGTCGCTCCAGTTCGGACGGGGTGCGACCGATACCTCCTGTGACCACGGTTGGGAAGGGATCTCCCAATCGCAACAAGGCGGAGAAAACAGGGATGGAACCAGACGCACAACTGGCACCTCGGGTGCTCCTCGCAGTGAACGACGCTTTGTTGCGTCGCGTCGCTGGCGTGGCACTACGAGAGCGCGGATTCTCGGTGAGCGCGACGACCGAAGGGTCAGCCGCACTCATGCTCGCCGAATCGTTCTCCCCCGACGTGATCATGGTGGACCTCGAATTGCCGAGCCCCAAGGGGGGAAGCCTCTTCGACACCGTTCGTGGGCTCACGGATGCGTACATCGTCGGCATTGCACCCCCCGATGCCGATGCGATGCGGATTCGTGCACTCCGAGCGGGTGCCGATGATGTCGTGTCGGTACCGGTGACCCCCGACGAGCTGGCGGCTCGTTGTCAGGCACTGCTGCGCCGTCCCCGCAACGTTCACACCCGCTGGGACCCGATGGCTGCATCGCTGATCAACATCGGCCCGCTCACCGTCGATGTCGGTCGCAAGGAGATCCAGGTTCACGGCCACGACGTGCCGGTGACCCGCATCGAGTTCGCCTTGTTCGAACAGCTCTGCCGTCACCCCGCCGAGGTACGTGCTCGCACCCAGCTCCTCGAAGAGGTGTGGGGCCCGAACTGGGTGGGCGACACCCATGTGGTGGACGTGCACCTGTCGAACCTTCGGCGCAAGCTGCAACGGCTCGCTCCCGAGTTGCGTTTCATCCACACCGTTCGCGGGGTGGGTTTCCGGCTCAGCACCGACCTGCTGCGTTCGGAGATCGACGACCGCGAGAATCGGAAGCTGGTGTCTGCCTGACAGCCGGCGATGCGGACCACGAGCCCGCACCAGTCGCAGCGACTCAGTCGTAGACGGCCATCAGCCACCACTGGCTCCGCTCGATCGCGGCCAGGTGAGCATGACCGTCGGCGGTGATCAACTGGAAACGAGCCATTCGCCGGTGGCGGACCGGATCCCACCATCGTTCGTCCACCACCCATGGCCCTGCCCATGCAGTGATCGGTGTCCGCTCGCCGTTGGCGGCGCGCATCGATGCTGGGGCAGCACTCACCGCGCCCCTGCCGCTCACCGTGACCACTCGGCCTCTGTGGTCGAACACGCTGATGGTCACCGGTTCGGCGAGCACGGTCGCCGGTGACGGCGCCGGCAATCCACCGGGCCACGGTGGGCGCACCGTCGATCTCGCTCCCACCGCGCGCACACCAGGGTCGAGCCGAGAACTGAGCGAGGCGGGAACCCACCGGTGCGCTTCGGCCAGATCACGGCCGCCGTGCCATTCGGCGACCACGACCTGATCATCGCCCACCAACCCTGCAAGGCGTGTGGCTGCTCGCTGCGCCCAGTCGTCGGCTTGGCTGCGGCCACCCCACAGTCCGAGCTGCACACCCTCGTCGGGGCGCACCTCGGTGGGTTCGATCCGAAGCTGGATGATCCCGGTGGTGGGCACCCCTGATGCAGCCAGTGGGTCGAGATCGGGATCGGGGTCATCGGGGTCCTGGGCGCGCTCCAGAGCCGCTGCATCGAGGCGCGCCCAACCATCGAGTTGCCAACGGATGCGCTCCACCATGGCAGCCGCCGTGAAGCCGGTGGACAGCGACCACAGCCGCTCGGAGGTCTCGCCATGATCGGTCTCGGCGATGGCGACGAACTGAGTGCACACCCGCCCCGCCTCGGCCAGCGCACCCACCAGCTGCCCCGCGAGTTGGCGGCCGGTGAACACCACGGCCTCGAGGTGCTGAACGGGCGTGTCGAAGTGCTGCACCACGGCGAGACCAACGGGTGGGTCTTCGGTGCCCACGGGTCGGTCGTCGCTCCCCCCAGCCATGTGCCATGCCGCTGTGCCCGGCAGGCCGAAGCGGGCCAGCACATCGGTCTCCGGGATCGAGGCGAACTCGCCGAGGGTGCGCATCCCGAGTCGGTTGACGAGCTCGGCCAGCTCGGTGGCCACGTCGCCGGCGTCGAGCAGCCAGCGCAACGGCAACGGTGCCAGATACGCAGGAGATGCGCCAGGAGCGACGACGACCACACGTCCAGCCGCCGGCGGGGGCGGGTCGACACCGGACCTCGAAGCATCTCGACCCCGACTCGCTGTCTGGGCCGCTGTCTGGGCCGCTGTCTGGGCCGCGAACCGACCATCGGCGATGCCGAGACCTGGCGCGCCGGCAGCACGTCTGGCGTCGCCCAGCACGGCATCGACTGCAGTCAGCACGCGCTCGGCCATCGCCTCGTCACCGCCGTAGTAGCGCGAGGGGCCGCGCGTGTGGAACGTGAGCGTGCCGGCTCGCTGGATCTCGAGGCGCGGGACGGCATCGGCGACAGCGTCGGCGATGGGTTGGAACGCTCGTCGATCGACGAGCGGGTCACGCGGCACGAGCCGCACCTCCGGACAGCGTGCTTGCGCTTCACGGCGACGCAGCCCGAGGCGCACCCCGGCTGCCGCTGCCGCGCTGGAACGGGCGACGACACGATTGGCGTGCAGGACCGCCACGGGCTCGTCGACAGCCGCACCAGCAGCGACGATCGACCATTGCGGGCACCACAGCACCGCAAGACGCGGTGGTGTCATCACATCGCCCGTCTCATCCGGCGCGCTCGAGCGCCGCAGCAGCGACCGCATCCCGGTCGGCATCGCCATCGGTGCCGCCATCGGTGGCGGAGCCGGCGTCGCGCACCGACACGATGCGGCCGTCGAGCGCGGGAAACCACAGCTCGTCATGGCGTGGGCGGGGTACCCGGCGACCGTGCACCTCGACGTTCACGCGCCGTGACCGCAGATGTCCATGACCATCACCGAGCCCGTCCCACTCGGCATCCGCGCGCACCTGCAGGTCGGTGGTGAACCCGGAAACCTCGCCGGCCAACACCAGCACAGCGCCCCGCGGCTGGGCGCGGGCCTGCAACCGTCTCGCCGTCCCGGCACGCATCTGCACACCAGGCCCGATGAGCACGAGATCGAAGCCGTCGATCATCGCTGCCAGGACCTGACCCCAGGTACCGTCGTCGAAGCGGCGCTGCTCGCGTACGGCCACCAACCGCTCCACGTCGACCCCTGCGGCTCCCGCGGCCTGTACCCCCAGGTGGGGCAACCCGGCGATGCCCACCCAGGCGCCGTGTCGAGAGGCCTCGGCCACCATCAACAAGGCGAGGGACGTGGCCGACGAACCCGTGCAGCCGACCGTGCAGCCCTGGCCCAGACCCTGGGGCAACACGTTGGCGAGCGCTGGATGGACGGGCACCACTCGGTCGGCCGCCATCGTGGCAGACCCCAACCTCGGGACCAGAGCAGCCAGCCGGGCACGGGCGTCGGCGTCGGCCACACGCAACCGGCGTCCATCAGAGACACGTGGCGAGGGCAGCGCGAGGCGCGCAGGGTGCGAGGAGCCGGGCGAGACAGGAATCGATGGAGCGAAGCTGGCGACCATGACACCATGATATCGAACAGGTGTTCGATCAGGAAAGGGTGGTCGAGAGCGGTGGTCGAGAACGGAGCTTGGTCAGGTCAGGCGATCAGGAACCGGCGGCGCCGGCCGACGGCCGCTCGGAGCCGATCGACCGGAGCAGCTCGCCGAATCCGCGCACATCGAGCGCGACCAGGTCGGCGCCCAGCGCGAGCCCGATCTCGTGACTCGTCACGGCCTGGCCACCCACGATGAGCGACACACCTGCGAGCCGTTCGGGATCGGCCCGCAGGGCCGCGAAGGTCTCCCGGGCCGACTCGAGCCCCGTTTCGACGGTGATCGAGAGGCCTACGGCCACGGCATCAGGGGTGGCCAGCACAGCATGAACGAATGATTCAGGTGGCACATCGGCACCGAGATCGGACACATCCCAGCCTTGCTGACGAACCAGATCGGAGATGATCGCGACCGGGAGTGCATGGCGCTCCCCCATCGGTGCACCGAAGACCACCGTGCCGCGGGAACGTCCGCGAGGGACGAAGCGTGGGCCCAGGCGACCCACCAGCCTCATCGCGACGCCCGTCGCCCGATGCTCGATCGCCACATCGAGCTCACCCTTGGCCCACCGATCGCCGATCGACGCCATCGCCGGGGCGAGCGCATCGAGATAGATCTGCTCCAACTCGCAACCGGCCGCCAACGCCGACTCCACCACGCCCCACGCCCCTGCCGCATCACCCGCGACGAGACGTGCTTCCAGCCGCTCCGCCCACGGCGCGCGGCGATGCCTGCCGCCATCGACCTTTGGCGACAGCGCGCTGCCGGCGCGGAACTCGTCGAGGTCGGACGGTGCCACGCACCAGATCCCACCCGACTTCACGGCGGGGAGCAGACCCAGCCGGACGTATCGGTACGCGGTCATGTAGTGCACGCCCAGCACATCGGCCACTTGGTGCAGCGTCATGTCGCCCCTGCTCGACGAGTCGAAGCGCTCCCCCGCACCGCCGCGCTCGGCCTCGCTCACCGTGCGCCCGCAGAACCACACGGCCGAGGTCGCGAAGCCGGTCGTGAAGCCAGTCGCGAACGCGCCGAATCACACGCTGCCGGCGAGATGATCATCCGAACATCCGTTCAGCACTCACCACGCTCAGCCGTTGGCAACCTTCCACTTCGCGAGCGCCGCCTTGCTGCGCTCGCGCAGGACTTCCGGGACGAGTTGCTCGTAGGCCGACGGACCGGCACCAGCGGCACCGCCTCCTTCGACGGCAGCGACCTCTGCGGGTGCCTCCGACACGAACACGGCGGGCTCCATCCCGGGTTTCCAGTACTGATACAGCTCGCGAACGATGTCGTACAGACCCTCCCCGGCGAAGCCACGGCGAAGGTGCACCGTCACGATGTTGCTGTACACGTGCAGGCCGTCGACCTGACCGGTGGCGAACAAGCGCCGAGCCAACTCGGCGGCAGGCCGCGGGCCGACGGCGTCGCGCTCGCTCGCGAACCGCTCATGGCCCTGTCCGGTGAGCGTGCGATTCGCCTCGAACCGGACGATGCCCGGGGTTGGGCTGCGCTTTTCGACCACACCGACCATCTGACCCATGAGCGGAGACACTACCCGTCGGACCCGCTGGGCCCGGCACTCGCGACGGACGGAATCGCACCCGATCCGGGCCGATCCGGGCCGATGCGGGCCGATCCGGGCCGATCCGGGCAGAATCGTGTGTCAGCCGGCTGCCAGCAGGCCGCGACGTATCTGCCAGGCGGCGATCTCGGCGCGAGTCGACAACCCGAGCTTGGCGAGGATGTTCGACACGTGCACGGAGGCGGTCTTCGGCGAGATGAACAACCGTTCGGCGAGCTGACCGTTGGTGAGTCCCTCGGCGATCAGCGCGGCGACCTCCGATTCGCGAGCGGTGAGCTCGCCGTTGGTCCGCACGGTCGAGCTCTCCAGTCGCGCCGCCAGGGCCTCGGCGCGGTCGCGTCGCCATCCCGGCCACCGCGACAGTGACGTGACGGCGGCCTCGGCGGCGCGACGCGCCCCGACGCGGTCGCCGGTGGCGAGCAACGACTGAGCCAGGGCGATCTCCATCAGACCTTGCACGGCTCTGGTCACATGCTGATCGGCTGTCTCGAGGGCGAGCCGCAACGCCACCACCGCCTCGTCGTGACGATGCTCGGCCACCAACAGGAACCCTTCACTCATCATCTCGATGCGCGACGCCGACGGGTGGCCCGCCAGCAGGCGGCTGTCGAACACCATGCGCACCTCGTTCGGAGGGATGCCCGCGGCCAAGGCGCTCGCCACGCTGTCGGCGATGAGCCACGAAACGCCCCATCCATCGGGGAACAGGTCACCAGCACACATCAACTCCCACACCGATCGGGCCGCGGCGAGGTCGCGTTCGAGCCCGGCGAGCGCGAGCGGTATCGCAAGCGCTGCGATCGAGCGCGGGTCGGAGCAGCCGACCTCGACAACAGCGAGGTCGGGCAGCGCCGCGTGGGCGTCGGCGAGCCGGCCTTCCTCGATCGCGATTCGAACGGACTCGTGGTCTCTGGCGGAGCCGAGGCGACCCGATTGGCCCACGAAACACATGTCGATGAGGCGCCGGAACTCCGCCAGATCGCCTTCGGCCTCCGCTGCGACAGCGTCCCACCACACCACGTTCGCCCCGCCGAGCTTGTCGAGCCCGACAGCCGCGGCCGTGTCGTGCAACTCGCTCCGCAGCGCTGCCGTCTCGGCCGCAGCCGGAGGCAGCAGGTCCATCATGTTGTTGATCGCCCGAGCGCGCGACACGCCATCGCCCAGCAGCGCAGCGCTGTCCGCGGCGTCCTGGAGCGCGACGAGCACCTCTTCACGGTTGGTTCGTGTCTGCAACGAGCTGGCGCGCTCGACCTGTGCCTGCACCTCCACACCACGATCACCGGCGGTTCGGGCGTGAACGATCGCACGGTCGGCCCACTCGATCGCCGCCGAATCGTGGCGCAGCATCAGCAGCTGCGCCACCGCGGCCTCGGCGCGCGCCTGCTCGGCCACCAGATGCTCCGCTTCGTAGCGCGCTGCGTCTGCCACGAGATGCTCGACCATTGCGACCGCGCCGGCGACATCGCCCAGCTCGAGCATCAGCCGCCCCACATATCGCCGTGCATCGATCCGGTCACGCTCGACCGTTGCCAGCTCGAGCCAACGTTGCGCGTGATCGAGTGCCTCGGACTGGAAGTCGAGTCGCCACGCCGCCTCGGTGGCGACGGAGAGGAGCTCGAGTTCATCGCCGTCTTCGGCAAGGCCCTCACACGCGAGCCGAAGCGCTTGGAACGATGCTCCGCGGTCGAGGTACTGCCGCGCACCACGACACGCGATCGATGCGATCTCGTCGTACCGGCCCGCGCCGAGCGCGTGGCGAGCGAGTGCGGCGTGGTCATCGGGTGTGAGTTCCTGCAACGTGGCGAAGCAGCGCCCGTGCAGCCGGCGACGCTCGCGACCGAGGAGCTCGTGGAGCACCGAATCGGCCACGAGCGCATGGCCGAACCACAGCCGGTCCTCACGGGGCTCCACCACGACACCGCGCGCCATCAGCTCACGCAACCCGTCGAGCACCTCCGCCTCCGAGAGCGCCGACACCGCCACCAGCACTTCGAAGCCCGCCGGCTCGGCCAGCACGGCAAGCGCGTCGACGATCGTCCGTTCCACGGTGGCGAGCCCGGCGAGTTGCTGCCGTACGGCCTCTTCCAACGACCACGGCAACTGCACGTCGAACACGTCGCCGCTGCACGTGTCGGGGCCGATGAAACGCATCAACTCCTCCACCACGAACGGCACGCCGGCACTGCGTCGGCTGACGGCCTCGAGGGCGCCCGAGCTCACCGGCGCATCCGCGATCGCCGCCATCATCGCCCCGACCTCGTGGCGCGCCAGGCGATCGAGGCGGATCTGTTCGACCTCGTTGCGTCGTTCGAGCCGCGAGACGAGATCCCCTCCCGGTGATCCCCGACGCAGATCGCCCGGCCGGTAGGTGCCGACGATCACGACGTTGGGCAGGGGGCGTCGCGCCAACTCGTCGATGAAGCTGGCGCTCTCGGCATCGACCCAGTGCAGGTCTTCGACGACGACCACCACCGTCCGACCTTCGCTCGTCGAGTCTCCGACCACGGGACGTGATGTCTCGGCGATGAGCGTCAGGGCATCGACAGCGGGCTGGAGCGAACCCGGTGGTGCGAGCTGAGCAACGAGGTCGTACGAGCGCGACAACGAACCGGGTTCGGCAGCACCGGCCAGGACGACCACCTCGCTCGTGGGATCGGCAGCGATCTCGTCGAGCACTGCCCGGACGAGCCGGGTCTTGCCGATGCCTGCCTCACCTGCCACCAGAGCGACGGTCGGCAGATCGGAGTAGTGCGCGTCGGCCTCCTCGATCAGCGACCGCAACCGTTGGAGCACACCGGCACGCCCGATCATCGCCGGGCTCATCCCGATCCGACCCGTCAGCACACCAGGCATGGTAGCGAGCCGATCGGTGCCGTCGTCCGGCCGCAGCTGCCCACGCCGACCGGCGACAGTCGGTACGGGCGGCGATGGAGCTGCGGTGACGACGGGCGAGGCGGCCGCCACGAGCCCGATGCGGGTCACGCGGCGGCCGCACTCCCGATCCGCTGCGCCGAAACGGCGTCCGGCAGTGTCGCCGTGGGGAAGACACCGAGATCAGCGGTGCGGATCAGGTCTGGCGCAAGCGGCGTACGGTTGCCGGCGGCGGCGCCGACGAAGCGATGCCGACGATCGCTGGCGAGTTGTTGGTGAACGGAGTGGTTGAGCAACGAGTACATGATCGATTCCTGTCGGCGGCCGACGCGCCTGCCGGGATGGGTGTGTCGGACATCTCCATGATGGACGTCTGAGGTAGTGCGCCACATCGGGCGATCGCCGTATTTCTGCGGCGAGGCGAGCATCTCGGGGCTCTCGACGATCTCGCTCCGAACGCGTACCGTTTCCATGTGCGGGGCGGCCAGACAGCACGCGTCGGGTGGCGTCGTCACACAGGAGACCGACAGGAGGAAGGGAGCGCCTTGTGAGGATTCGACATGTTCTGGTGACGACCGGATTGCTCGGCGGAGCGCTGGTCATCGGTACCGGGGTACCGGTGCTGGCGGCGACACTCACGGTGACCACGGTCGCCGACGTCGTGAACCCCGCCGATGGCGTCACGTCACTCCGAGAAGCCTTCGCCGCGGCGAATGCGTCGGCTGGCGACGACACGATCGAACTCGGTGCCGGCCTGACCTACGCGCTGACCGATTGCGTCGCCGGCCCGCTCCTGCACGCCCAGGTCTCGGTGCTCACCATCGATGGCAACGGATCGACGCTGCAGCAGGCCTGCGACGCGGCCCGATTGCTCACGATGAGTCAGCCCAATCCGTCGCGCCTCGAGCTGCGCGACCTCCGGTTGCTCGGCGGACCCAACTCGGCCTCCACCGCGGTGGAGGGCCTTGCCGTCGCTGCATCGTTCACCGGGTTGCTCGGCCTGCACAACGTCGAGGTCACCGGGTTCATCGCTCCGGGCGGAGCAGCGAGCGTCATCCGCACCGGGTCGGGGCATTCCACCATGCCTTATCACCTGACGGTCGTCGACTCGCAGATCCACGACAACATCGGGAACGCGATCGCCGGAGATTCGACTGCCGTCGAAGTGACGAACAGCTCCATCGTCGACAACACCGGCGCCGGGATCAGCATCGCCGACGGGTGGCCGATGATCATCGGCGGCGCCACCATCACGGGCAACGGCGGGTCCGGCATCACCACGTCGGGGGCCGGCTTGCTGCTCCACACCTTCTCGATCTCCGACTCCGTCATCAGCGACAACGGCAGGGTCGGCTTCCGCTGCTCGCAGTGCTTCGCCGTCACGATCAGCGATTCGACCTTCACCGGCAATGGGTTCTCCTCCTCCGGAGTCCGTCGCGGTGGCGTGTCGGTCGTGCTCGCCCAGTCGTCATCGGTGACACCGTCGACGCTGTCGATCTCGAACACGACGATCGCCGCGAACCAGACGAACGATGCGGCGGGGTCCGGCGGCGTCACGGTGTCAGCCTCGCCTCCGACCTCACCCGGGGTCCTCCATCCCGTCACCACCGTCACGGGTGGCTCGATCAGCGACAACGAGACGGGCGGCGACGGCGGGGCCATGCTCGTGACGAGTGGCAGCCTCTCGATCATCGACACGACGATCTCCGGCAACACCGCAGCCGGCGACGGCGGCGGAATTCGATACGGCGACGCCAGCGGACCGTACGACCTGGCGTTGCAGGGCGTGATCGTGCAGGCGAACGAAGCCGGCGACGATGGTGGAGGCCTCTCGGTGGTCGACACGGCAGCGGTGCAGATCACCGGATCGACCTTCGCCGCCAACACGGCTGTCGCTCGCGGGGGCGCCATGCGCGTCAGCAGCCTGAGCCTGTCGCTGGCGACGACTCGGGTCACCGGGAACTCCTCTGTGGAAGGTGGCGGGATCCACTACACAGGCGACGGCTTCGCCGTGCGCTCCTCCACGCTCGACGAGAACCAGACCGCATCGAACGGTGGCGCCGTGTTTGCCGAGGTGAACGGTGCCGGCGTGATCGAGAACAGCACCCTCACCGGCAACATCGCTGGCAAGGGAGGTGGGCTGGCGCAGGTGGCAGGGGCGTTCACGATCGACCACGTCACCTCGGCATCGAACACGGCGATCGAAGGTGGCGACATCTGGCAGCCGAGTGCGGCGCCATTGGTCATCACTCGCAGCGCCCTCGTGTCGACAGCGGGCGGGCCGTGCCTCGTCGGCGCCACCACCACGAGTTCGTCGGTGTTCTCGACCGGCTCATGTGGTGCTGGTGCGACGGACACCGTCACGGCAGCCGACCCGTTGCTCGGCCCCCTCGCGTCCAACGGAGGCCCGACGCCGACCAGGTTGCCGCAGGCGAGCAGCCCGCTCGGTGGGAGGGTCGCCCTTGCTGCGTGCACGTCGACCACCGACCAGCGCGGCATCCCACGTCCACAGGGAGCGGCATGCGATGCCGGTGCCGTCGAGATCGTGGAAGCCGCAGCACCGGTCGCCATCGTCGGCAGCGCCGAGGCCGACGTGTTGACGGGCACCGCGAACGCCGACGTGATCCGGGCGCTCGCGGGCGCCGATGTCGTCGATGCCCGAGGCGGCGACGACGATGTCGACGGTGGCCCGGGTGCCGATCTGCTGTTCGGCGGATCGGGCAACGACCGCCTCGTCGGCGGCGCGGGTCCCGATCTGCTGTTCGGCGGATCGGGCATCGACGTCCTCATCGGGGGCTCGGGCATCGACGTGCTGATCATCGGGGTCGGCGACACCGCCGACGGGGGCAGCGGCCCCGACATCTGCTGGTTTCCGGGAGCGCGTCGCCCCGTCGACTGTTGACCGTCGACTGAACAGGCCGACTGACCAGGCGGACTGAACAGGCGGACTGAGGGGTTCGCCACCAGCAGTCGGGACGTGGTGCACGGGCGGGAGCAATCCATCGTTGATTCCGATAACATGCCTCCGCTGTTCATAAGAGCAGATCACGTGTGTAGCTCCTTGTTCGAGGGGTCGAGCGTTCGAGAGCGGTCAGCCGCCCCGAAGCGCAACGACGACAGTTGCAAACGTGCCCCCTCCGCTGTCCAGAACCGCAGCGCACCGCTCGTTGAGAGCACAAGAGAGCACCATGACCACCACGACTTCGTTCGTCGATCTCGGCGTGCCCGCGCGCATGGCCGAGGCACTCACCGCCGCCGGCATGACCCAGGCATTCCCCGTCCAGGCCATCACCCTTCCTGACGCCCTTGCCGGCCGCGACCTCTGCGGCCGGGCACCCACGGGGTCCGGCAAGACCCTCGGCTTCGGCATCCCGCTGATGGCCCGCGTGGGCCAGGCCGCCCCCAACCGTCCCACCGGGCTCGTGCTCGTCCCCACCCGTGAGCTCGCCGAGCAGGTGCAGCGGGCGTTCGTGCCGCTCGGCCGTGCAGCGTGGCGCTTCGTCCAGGCCATCTACGGCGGCGCGCCGATGGGCGGCCAGATCCACTCGCTCAAGAAGGGTGCGTCCGTCATCGTCGCCACCCCGGGCCGGCTGCTCGACATCATCGAGCAGGGCCACTGTGACTTGAGTGGGATCGAAGTGTGCGTGATCGACGAGGCCGACCGAATGGCCGACCTCGGTTTCATGCCCGATGTGCGCCGCATCCTCGACATGACCCCGTCCACCCGCCAGACCATGCTGTGGTCCGCCACCCTCGACGGGGCCGTGAACGAACTCGTCCGCGACTACCTCAAGGATCCGGCGATGCACGATCTCGTCGGCGAGGTGCACAACGGCCCCGTGGAGCATCGCTTCGTCGTCCAACCGGCGATGCAACGCCTCGACGCATCCGTCGAGCTGCTCGACACGCATGGCCCGACGATCATGTTCGTCAAGACCCGCTTCGGTGTCGACGACGTGACCGCCGCGCTGATGAACGCCGGCGTTCGCGCCGGTTCACTGCATGGTGCTCGCACCCAGCAGGCACGCAGCCGCACGTTGGAAGACTTCAAGCGCGGCAAGGTGCAGGTGCTCGTCGCAACCGACGTCGCCGCTCGTGGCATCCATGTCGACAACGTCGAACTCGTCGTGCACTACGACCTGCCCGACAACGAAAAGGACTACCAGCACCGCTCGGGTCGCACCGGTCGGGCCGGCCAGTCCGGCACGGTCGTGGCCTTCGTGCCGCCCAGCCGCAAGCGCGTCGCTCAGCGTCTTGCCGACAGCCTCGAGCACGAAGTGGTGTGGAGCGAGGGCGCTCGCCCCGTCGTTCGCGCCGACCGTCCGGCGATCGAGACCGACGAGCGCGACAGCCGCGAGGATCGTCCCCGTGGCAACCGCTCGTTCGAGCGTCCTGGCTACGGCGACCGCTCCGGAGCGCCGCGCAACGACCGACCCAGCTACGGCGATCGCCCGTCGTATGGCGACCGCACTCGTAGCGAGCGCCCGGCGTACAACGACCGCAACCGCAGCGAACGCCCCGCCGCATACGGCGACCGACCGGCCCACGGCGACCGCCCCAGCTACGGCGCACCCCGCAGCGACCGCCCCGCATACGGCGACCGCACCGGCGCACCCCGCAGCGACCGCCCCAGCTACGGCGCACCGCGCAGCGATCGACCCGCCTACGCGGCCGATCGCGCTGCATACGGCGACCGCGGCCGAGACGATCGCCCCCGCGACGACCGCCCTCGCGACGACCGTCCCCGCGGCGATCGTCCGGCATATGGCGAGCGGACCGGCGCACCGCGCAGCCAACGGCCGGCGACCTCGGGTGGCCGCCCGGCCGGCCCGGCCCGCCGCCCCCGCTGACCCTCGCCCGTCAACAAACCGTGATGAGAGATGAGTGTCTGTGAGGCACCCATCTCTCATCGCTATGGTTCGGAACAACCCGTGAACAACCCGTGATGAGAGATGAGTGTCTGTGAGGCACTCATCTCTCATCGCGGTGGTCGGTGGTCAGCGGGCGGTGATCAGGCCTTGTTCGCCGGCCCAACGGGCGAGGTCGCGTCGATCGATGGCCGCGGCGATGAGGTCGGGAAATGCGTTCGGTGTGCAGGCGAACGCCGGGACACCGAGTGAGGCCAGCGCCTCGGCAGCAGCATGGTCGAACGATGGAGCGCCCTCGTCGCTGAGGGCCAAGAGGGCCACGCACCGCACGCCGGCGCGGGTCATCGCCGCGATTCGAGCGATGTAGTCGCCCCCTGGCGTGCCCTCGTACAGGTCACTGATCAGCACGAGCACGGTCTCGTCGGGCCGTTCGACCAGCGATTGGCAGTAGGCCATCGCCCGGTTGAGGTCGGTGCCTCCGCCGAGCTGCACACCGAACAGCACCTCCACCGGATCGTGAAGCACGTCGCTCATGTCGACGACCGAGGTGTCGAATGCGACGAGCTTGGTGCGCAGCGATCGGATCGAAGCGAGCGCAGCACCGAACACGCTGGCGTAGACGATGCTGTCGCCCATCGATGCACTCTGGTCGATCGCGATCACGAGCTCGCGCCGAACGCCCGGGCCGAGCCGCGAGTACCCGATCAGCCGATCGGGCACCACCGTGCGCAGGTCGGGTTGGTAGTGCTTGAGGTTGGCGAGCACCGTTCGGTCCCAGTCGATGTCGCCGTGGCGCGGACGTTGCGTTCGGGCAGAACGAGACAGCGCCCCTGCCACCGCATGCATGGTGGGGCGACCGAGTCGTTCCTCCATCTGTGTCACCACTTTCGACACCACCTGTCGCGCCGTCGCCCGGGTGGTGTCGGGCAGGAGATGTTGCAGCTCGAGCAACGTGCTCACCAGGTGCACGTCGGGCTCGAGGGCCTCGAGCATCTCCGGCTCGAGCAACAGGTGCTGGATGTGCAGCCGTTCGATCGCGTCGCGCTGCATCACCTGCACCACGCCGGTCGGGAAGTACCGCCGGATGTCTCCCAACCATCGGGCGACGTTCGGCGCCGACGCGGCCAGCCCGCCGGCACGACTGGCGCGACGACCCTGCCGCTGCCCGGGCGGGGGTGCGTCGTACAGAGCGCTCAAGGCTGCATCCATCTTGTGATCGTCGCCCTGCAACTGCACACCGGTGCCGTCGGGCTGATGGGCATCGCCGGCACCGAGCACGAGACGCCATCGACGCAATCGCTCGCCATCATGGACACGCGCCGGCGCCTCTCGTCCGATGCCGATGCGGCCCGTATCGGACGGATCGGACGCCGACGGATCGGGCGCTGACGGGTCGGCGCCTCCGTTGCGAGCATCGAACCACTGCGCGGATCGGTCGTCGGACGTCACGATCGCACCCCCAGCAGATGAGCCACCGTGGCGAGACCGGCCGCCACACGCTCAGGATCGAGCCGGTATTCTGCCCGGTGGGTTCCGGGTGCCTCCCCGGTACGCACGCGGTCGCCGAGCGCTCGCCGCTCGGCGGTCTCGAACGAGCCGAACGTTCGGCGGAGCAACGGCAGGGTCTGGGTGAACGCGTCGGACGCGAGCGTGGCCATCCATCGATCGATCACCCCGAGCAGCAGCGGATCGTGCACCAGCACAGCGCCCGAGCCGCCGAGAAAGCCCTCGACGAACGCCGCTGCATCGAGCGGCATCGTGCCGGCCGACAAGTGGCGCGACACGCGCACCTCGGTGTCGCCCGCGTGCAACACGCCGGCGTCGGCCAGGACGCGCGTGGCCACTCCTTGCAGGAGCCCGTGCACTCGCTCGCGACCTGCGACCTCGGCGAGGGCCCTGTGCATGGCCTCGAGGTGTTCGTCGTCGCCGAGCAGCGACAACGCCGATTGGGTGCCACGCAGCAGCACGGCCATCGCCGCCGACTCATCGTCGTCGATGCCCACACATGCCACGACCAACCCGGCCACCACCCGCGACACGATGCCGGCGATCACCCGCTGCACCGCCCGGGCGTCGGTGGCGCGCACGTCGCCGTAGCGCATCGTTCGGGCCAGTGGCGGCACCGCTTCCATCAGCCGGGCCACGTCGGCCGACAGTGCAGAGCGCTCGTCGACGAACTGCAGCACCGCGGGCACGACGTCGTGGAGGCCCGCCAACAGGCAACGCTCGAGCAGCACCGTGAGTTCGCCCAACGAGGATGCGCTGACCGCCTTCTGCAACACCGCACTGGTGCATGCCGTGACCACGGTGGTGCCGAGCGCGGACGACTCGATGATGCGCAGCTCGTACTCCGGTTCCCACCGCAGTTGCCAGGTCTCGCGGAACGTGCCGGCGCTGCGGCGTCCCTCGGTCTCGTGTCCCCACGGGATGTCGAGCAACGCCAAGCGGTGCAGCAGCTGCGAGCGTTGCAGGTGCAGCTCCTGGCGAAGATCGAGCTCGATCTCCTTCTTCGCGCCATCGGGCTTGAGCCGGCATCGCTTGAACTCGGCGTTGAGGCTCTTGGCGAGGGGCACCATCGGGGTGATGTCGGGCACCGAGCCGAGCCGGTTGCCGACCACGAGATCGTTGGAGATGAGCCGCATCGGCGTGTCGGAACCCTGGCCGAACACTGCCCGAGCTGCGTCGTCGACCTCGCTGAGACCGGCGAGTGGTCGGTTGCGCAGCACCGCCAGCGCATCGGCGAGCCGGGTGGCCTCCACTACGTCGGCGGCCGATGCCGGGTGATCGGCAGCGCGCAGCACATGGGCTGCTTCGGCGAACCAACGCGCGACCACGTCGGGCCCGGCGTGGGAGTAGAGATGGTGGTACCACCCTGGCGCAGTGACACCCGCGCCGTAGCCGGTGGCGCTGGCGAGGCGTCGGTGGGTCCACGGCACCCAAGTGACGACCGACTTCACCTTCGGCATCGCACGTAGGGTCGCCGTGTCGTGCTTTGCCTGCTTGGCGTCGAGCGCTCGCTCGAGCGCCGGCACGTGCCACGCTCCGCAGACCACGACGATGTCGGTGAAGCCGTCGGCCACGGCCGTGCGGATGCCGGCGCGCATGTGCGCCTCACGTCGCCGCTCGCCCAGCGCAGCCGGTTCGCCGGTCGGCTCGAACTGGGCTCGGAGCGCAGCCATCGCATCGCCGATCGCAGCGAACGGAGCCTCGGCATCGACCCCTCCGGACACACCCGAGCCCTCGGCCTCGTCACGATCGAGGTGCAGCCGGTGCTCGACGACGTCCTCCCACCAACGCTCGGCGTCGTCGTAACCGGCGGCCGCTGCGAGTTCGCCGATCGGATCGATCGGACGTCGGTCCTCCCCGGACGCCGGCTCGTGCAACTCGAGTTGTTCGGGCCGGTCGCTCGCCAGCGTGTGGCGAGATGGCACGTCGATGAACCGCACCGGAATGCCGGCCTCGAGCGCCCATCGCAGCGCCACCCACTCGGGGCTGAACGACGCGAACGGTGAGAACGTCGCCCGTTCCGGCCGATCGGCGACGTAGGCGAGCATCGCAACCGGCGGCTGCATGTCGTCGCGGCCTGCCAGCGCGAGCACGCCGTCGGCATCGGCCGGCCCCTCGATGAGCACGATGTCGGGCGGCGATTCGTGCAGACTTCGCTCGACGGCGCGCGCCGAACCCGGGCCATGGTGGCGGATCCCGAGAAGGCGGAGGCGAGCGGCGTTCGTCATGGGGCTGTCGAGGTGGATGATCGTCGAGCGGTGCGAGAAGGTGAACGGCGGATCGCTCAGAAGGTTGCGATGGAGTCGAGGTACTCGCGCCAGACGATGGCGTCGTGCACCGGGTCGCGAACGACGCTCGCCTCGATCCCGCCGAGCAGGTCGTCGAAGCTCACCCGACCGTTGCCGAGGTGCACGGCCATCGACATCGACTGCACGATCACCGAGATCGCCTCGGCGGTGCTCATGGTGCCCGACGGCGTCTTGTACTTGATCCTGCCGTCCTCGCTCTGTCCGTGGCGCAGCTCGCGGAACACGTTCACGACACGACGGATCTCGTCGGCCGGCGCGGCCTCGGCGGGCAGTGCGAGGGCAGCACCCAGTTCGGCCACGCGCTGGCTGACGATGCGCACCTCTTCCTCGGCGGTGGCCGGCGTCGGCAGCTTGACGGTGTTGAATCGGCGCCGAAGTGCACTCGACAACTCGTTCACCCCACGGTCGCGGTCGTTGGCCGTGGCGATCAGGTTGAAGCCGCGGCGCGCCTGGACCTCGCTGCCGAGCTCGGGGCTCGGGAGGGTCTTTTCGCTGAGCACGGTGATGAGCGCATCCTGCACCTCGCTGGGCAGACGGGTGAGCTCTTCGATGCGGACGATCGATCCCTGTTCGAGCGCTCGGAACACCGGCGACGGCACCAGTGCGCCCGACGACGGACCCTCGGCCAACAGGCGCGCGTAGTTCCACCCGTATCGGACGGCCTCTTCCGCAGTGCCGGCGGTGCCCTGCACGAGCAGGGTGGAGTTGCCGCTGACGGCCGCGGCAAGGTGCTCGCTGACCCATGTCTTGGCCGTGCCCGGCAGGCCGATCAGCAACAACGCCCGGTCGGTGGCGAGGGTGGCGACGGCCGTCTCCATCAGCCGACGCGGGCCGATGTACTTCGGCACGATCACGGTGCCGTCGGCGAGCGTGCCGCCAACGAGGTAGGTGACGACGGCCCATGGCGACAGACGCCACTGCGGTGGCCGGGGCCGATCGTCGGAGCGTTCGAGCGCCGTCAGCTCGTGTGCGTAGGTGACCTCGGCAGGGGCGCGGACGACGTCGACGTCGGACGGCGCATCGGCGGGGATGGGCGGGCGGGGCTGCAGGGAATGAGTCATGCGGAGTCACCCGGTGAGGAGGCGGGCGGGGAAGCGGAGGCAGGCGGGGCGAACTCTCGCAGCATCTGGTGGCGGAACTCGGCGAGGCCGAG
>JANNQK010000080.1:0-15150 GCA_031400715.1 Actinomycetes bacterium
AAAGGCGGAGCGCAGCAGCGCAATCCGCATGTCGATGTGCTCGGCCCGGCGCTCCGTCAGACCGTCGGTGTACAAGAGGATGCTGACCTGACCATGAAAGGGGAGCGTCTGCTCGGGCCGGTCGACGGCAAGTCCGCCCAGCGGAATCGATCGGGCGGCATCGAGATTTTCTATCGACCCATCGGCGTGCTTGAGCAGGGGCGCCGGATGTCCCGCGAGCGAATAGCGCAGCTCGCCGGCTCGTCGGTCGACCAGCACGATCGCCATGCTGGCGAACCGGGTGCTGGCGTCGGCAGAGGCCACTCGGTCGAGCTGACGCAACAGTGCCGCGGGGGCGTCCTCGACCTGGGCGAGTGCTCGCGTTGCCGTGGCCAGCTTCCCCATGGCGGCGGCCGACTCGATTCCATGCCCGACGACGTCGCCGACCACGAGCAGAAAGCGTTCGTCCGACAGCTCGATCACGTCGTACCAGTCACCACCAACGCTGAGTTCGCGGGTGCCGGGGCTGTAGTGGGCGGAGAGCTGTACATCGGTGATCAGTTTCAGCCGCTTCGGGAGAAGGGTCGACTGCAGGGTGATCGCGATCGAGTGCTCGAGTTCGAAACGTGCGGCGCGGGTCAGCGCATTGGCGCAGAGCGCGGCAAACGACGCGAGTCGTACTCGTTGGCCGTCGTCGAACCGCTGGACCGCATCGAAGGAAAGGCCCAGCGCACCCAACGGTCGCCCGCCGGCATGGAGCGGAACAGCGACCCACGATCGCTGGGTGTCGTTGAACATCTCCAACGCGCCGAGATCGAACGCGCCCGCGAGTTCCGCTCGGTCGTGGATGAAGAGAGCATCGCCGGTTCGAACCGCCTCGATGAGCGGCGTACGGGAGCCGATGGGGCGCGTGAGCCACTCGCTGTTGAGATACGGCGACGCCTCGCTCCCGCCCTGGACGTCCACGGTCGTGCCGTCCTCCCCGATGAGCGCAAGTGAACCGGTCTGCGCTCCGAGCGCTGGCAATGCATCGATGAAGGCCGCGAGAACAGCTACCTTCGTCGCCGCTGCGGTCAAACCGCCGATCGCCGCAGCAAGCTGTCTGGCCTTCTCCGCCTCGCTGAGATCGTTCTCCCGCAGCCGGGCCCGCTCGAACGCCAGCGCTGCCTGCAGACCCATCGTGGACAGCAGCGATCGATCCTGTGCGGAGAACTGGCGTACGGTCCGAAAGACGGCGAACAGTACGGCCGACGCTTCACCTCCGATGGCCAGAGGAAGCGCAACCCACGCCCGATCACCATCGCTTTGCACCCGCCCGCGAAGATTCGGATAGGCGTTGATCAGCTCTTCCGGTGACTCGAGCACGATCATGACTCGTGTCGTCATCGCATCGGACACGGGCGAGGCCTGAACGCCTGTTCTTAGGAGATCGAGCTGGCGCTTGTTCGTGAGTCCCTGCCCGACGAGCATGGTGATCGTGTCGTCGACGGGCACCCATACGGACGCCGCGTCGGCACCGAGAACGCGGACGCTCTCGTTGACGAGGGCCTCGGCAACGTCAGCCCGAGACTCAGTGCCGGCCAGCACCGTGGTGAACGCCTGAAGGTTTTCGGCGAGTCGACGTGCTTCGTACTCGAGCTCGTAGAGGCGAACGCGGTCGAGGGCCCGCGCGCAGAGCTCCGTTGCCGTTTCGAAGACGACGAGTTGGCCATCGTCGGACAAGTTCTCGGAGCGGCAACCGAAGACCATCGCCCCGATGATCCGACCATCGGAATCGATCAGCGGCAGGCACGCCGAGGCCTCCGTTCGTTCCGATTGAGTGGCGACACCCGCGACCTCCGGATAGCGCTCCGCCAAGTCGTCGGCGCTGAACACGAGCACGTGTTCGCCGGTACGGATGGCGTCGTTTGTCGGAGTGCGATCCTTCAGAGCAAAGACGATCGGCGGTCGAGACGCTCCTGGCCCGTTCATCGTGGCGGGAACGAATACGACGTGTTCGCCCCCGAGATCGAGGAGGGCAATCTCGGCTGTGGTGGATCCAGCGGCGGTTGCACCCTCTTCGGCCATGATGGTGGCGACGTCGCGTTGTGAGATGGCTCGCGACAACACGGTCGAGAGATCGCGAAGCCAAACGTTCTGGGCAATCTGAAGCGATCGACGGTCATCTGAGCGAAGACGGTCGACCGAGTCTGACTCGGTTGCGCCCCGATGGGCGCGCAGGGTCAACAGCAGCACAGTCGACAGCCCGAGGGACACGCCGATCAATGCGATCAGCAGCATCGGTTGAGAGACGCGCCACCAGTCCACCGTGGCGAAGGCCGCACCGGCGGTGCGGTTGACTGCAGGGATGGCGATCAACGTCACTTCTGATTCACGGAGCGTCCGTACCCAGCCGCAGCAGCGATCAAACATCGAATCGTGGAGCGTTTTCCGAGCGCGCGCCGGCAGGTCAGATGGCTGGGCTCCATCGGCCACGACCGCGTCGCCGGGGGCGATCTGGTCGAGTCGGTGGTGGATGTCGTGGCGTTTCCGAACAGGCCACCGGATCGCCAGCCCTTGTCGACAGTCCGTGATGAGGCACTTGGTTTCGACGTTCGCCGAATTGGGTCTGGTGGCGGGTCACTCGCACGAAAGAGGTGTTCTGATGGCTCGCCCTTTCGCACCGGACACATGGGTGGAGGCGCCACGCGACCAGGAGCCAGGATCATCGTCGCGTTCAATGCGCAGCTGCTCCGTCGCGTCGTCTTGAGACCGCCAACTGCCGATGCGACACAGGCGTGAACACGGCCAGGCACGCTGATGGTCGACCACTCATGAGCGACCCTTCCGCCATTGACGGACATGTTTGGAACCCGTTGTGACGGGTAGCCGAACCACGCGGGAGCGGGTCATCTCGTCTCGAACGAGCTCGGGCGTGTGACGTCGACCCGGTTTGCCACGGTGAAAGGGTGGGTAGCGGTCGATCATGCGTATTGCAATCGTCGGGACATACCCACCAACGGCCTGTGGCATCGCCACGTTCACCGCCGACATCTCGCACTCCCTCGGTGGTGCTGGCCTGGGCGTCGATGTCGTGCCGGTCATCCAGGGTGACGAGACCACTGACGCAACGATCCACATCGACAAAGACGATCGCAGCTCGTACATCTCAGCCGCACAGCGGCTCAGCGGCTCCAACGTTGATGCCGTGTTGATCGAACACGAGTTCGGCATCTTCACGGGGCACGCCGGCAACAGCATCGTGGACTTCATCGATGCGCTGACGATTCCGTTGGCGGTCACGCTCCACACCGTGCTGTCGCCCTACTCGCCGGCACAGGCAGAGGTCATCCGACGACTGTGCGATCGAGCTGTCGTGGTCACGGTGTTCACCGCCACCGCCCGGCGCTTGCTGCTCGAACAAGAACTCGTTCACGCCGACATCGTCTCGGTCGTGCCTCACGGTGCGCCCATGGAGCTGTACGCCACGTTCGACCGTTCTGCGGTCCGCGATCAATTCGGCATCGGCCCTGCCGACAGACTGATCTCGACGTTCGGCCTGCTCTCCCCGGGCAAAGGAATCGAGCTGGCGCTCACTGCGCTGGTCGAGATCGTAGAGAAGCATCCGCGAACCATGTACGTGATCGCGGGGCGAACTCACCCAGAGATCGAGCGGCGAGACGGTCAGTGCTATCGGCAAGGCCTTCTGCACCTGATCGATGAACTCGGACTCGTCGATCACGTCAGAATCATCGACCGCTTCCTCGAGGTGCGAGAGCTCGCCGAGCTGCTGTCGATCACGGAGGTGTTCTGCACCCCTTACGTCGGTTCGGACCAGACCGTGTCAGGTGCACTCACGTTTGCTGTCGCTGCAGGTTGCGCCGTGGTGTCGACCCCGTATCGATATGCGCGAGACCTTCTCGCTCATGGTGCGGGAATCCTCGTCGACTTCGACGACGCACCGGCGTTCGCTCGAGCAGTGTCGGAGCTGCTCGACGATGGGCCGCGCGCCGAGGCTGCCCGCACCGCGGCCAGAATCGCTTCATCCGAGATGAAGTGGCCGACCGTCGGCAAGGTGCTGGCGGATCTTCTGTCCGCGGCAATCGTGACGCGTCGGGCAATTGCGCTCGGCTCACTCCTGAGCGTCAACCCGTCCACCGCACAAGTGGAGCTGGGCTCCGTCGCATGCGACCCGCCGATCGATTCGATGCCGCCCGCACTCCACCTCAGCGTCCTTGTCGACGACACATCCGTTCTGCAACACGCCCGCGGACTGGTACCCCGGATCGACGCGGGATACTGCGTCGACGACGCCGGCCGGGCGCTTCCGATTCTCGCCGCGGTCGCCGCAGACGCCCGTGCACGCGGTATGGACCCCTCACGTTGGCACATCGCTCTGGCGCGCCAAATGTCGTTCCTGAGGGCCGCGACAGCAGAGCGCTCGACGATGCGCAACTTCATGTCATGGGAGAGGCGATGGTTGGACGAGCCTCACCACGGCGACCATGTCGGCCGCGCAGTCTGGGGCTTGGGCGAGCTCGCGGCCATGGACAGCGACTACTCCGACGACGCGCTGGAGTTGATGCTCGACATCACCGACGGCTTCGACCCGAGGCGCGCGTCGGCTCGTACTCTGGCGTACATGGCGCTCGGACTCGAGGCCGCTCATGAGGATCCCACCGCGATGGACCATCTGCAACGCTGTGCGCCATCGCTGAGAGAGTGGAGACCGCGCTCCGGGACGTGGCGATGGTTCGAGGATCGACTCGCCTATGACAATCCACGACTGGCCGAGACGATGTTGCGTGTCGGCTACCGACTCGGCGATCCGCAGCTGTCCGAAGCAGGTGCGGACCAACTCGAGTGGCTCGAGAGTCTGTGCCGCAGGGCCGATCACTATCGATTCCCGGGTCACCTCGGCGCCGACGCCCACCACGATGTTCGATGGTCCGGCGACGAGCAGCCCCTGGAAGCCTCGGCGATGGCCGACGCCCACGCAGCTCGTCTGCGATTCGATGACGACACTGACGCACGCATTTCGATCGACCGGGCGTGGACGTGGTTCCTCGGCAACAACCGCCTCGGGGTACCTGTCGGCGACATCGCCACCGGGGCCTGCCATGACGGCCTGTGCTCTCATGACGTCAACCGCAACTGTGGGGCCGAGTCGACGATCTCGTTCATGCGTTGCGCCCGCACGTGGTCTGCGTCGCGAGCCGCCGACGGCACCGACACGACGAAGGAGACGCATCATGTTCCTGCGGAGTGAGCACAACCCGATACTCACGGTCGACAGCCTCACGTTCCCGGCGAACTCCGTGTTCAATCCTGGAGCGACGGTCTTGCAAGACGGCACCACTCTCCTCCTCGTCCGCGTCGAAGACCGGCGGGGATTGTCGGCGATCCATGTGGCGACCTCGACCAACGGAGTGACCGACTGGACCGTCGACGAAACACCACTGCTCGGACCCGACCCGAACCACACGTGGTGTGAATGGGGATTTGAGGACGCGCGTGTCTCGTGGGTCGATGAGATCGATAGGTACGTGATCACCTGCACCGCCTATGGCGAACCGGGACCCTGCGTCTACCTCGCAACCACCACCGACTTCACATCGATCGACTCCGGCCGAGTGGCGATGCCACCCGAGGACAAGAATGCCGCGTTGTTCCCCAGACGGATCGACGGGGACTGGTTGCTCCTGCATCGACCGGTGAGCGTCGCTCGTGGCGCGGCGGACATCTGGCTTTCCCGCTCGGACGATCTGGAGAGCTGGCGGATGCCCGAACAACTGATCACGCGGCGGCCGGGCGGATGGTGGGATGCGGCTCGCATCGGAATCGGTCCTCCGCCGATCGAGACGACCGAAGGCTGGATCATCCTGTGTCACGGGGTTCGCCAAACCATGTCTGGCGCGATCTATCGGATGGGCGCCGTGCTCGTCGATCTTGAACAGCCGTGGATCGTGCGCAACCGTTGCGAGGAGTGGCTGCTGTCTCCCACTGCGCCCTACGAGCGAATCGGAGACGTTGGCAACGTCGTGTTCCCCTGTGGGGCGGTGCACCACCTCGAGAAGAACGAGCTCTACGTCTACTACGGGGCGGCCGACACCACCGTCTGCCTGGCGACAGCGTCCGTTCCCGACTTGTTGGACCTCCTCCTCAAGGGGGCGGTGGTCTGAGGTGATGCGCACCGCTCAAAGCAGGCCGGCCAACAGCGCAAGGCGATCTGATGCAATCGCAACCCGGTCCGCACCGGAGCCTTCCAACCCTTCCATCAGAGAACGTGCCGGTGCCATGAGTCGGTGGGCTGCGAGTGCCGAGGCCCACGACTGTTCACCGAACGAAGCAAGCATGACCTCGATCTTGTTCTCCGGCGATCTTCTCGCAACTCAGACGTCCCTGACGGCGGGCAGCGGCGATGACACGCGAGCCGCATGCGTTGCTGCCGTCCGCGAGGATCGCGATCGCATCGCTCGTCGCCTGAACGCCGGCATCATCCGAGGTGTCTTCGGAGCCACGATCCGTCTTTCGGCCACGGCCGCGATGTCCAACGGCGCTATGCGTGCCCGACTCCAGCTCTCGATCGACGATCTGGACCTGATCATCGCCGAAGTCCGCGCCACGATCTTCGACTGCGCTCAAGGTTCGCTGCACACCTTCGACGAGTTGACGGCATGTTCAGCTCTTGAACCGATGGTCTCGACACTGGCCAGGGGCCAAGAAGGACAGCGATGATGCGTACGCTGAGAATGCGAGCGTTCTGGCGACGTCTGGCCGGTCAGGTCGTCGGTGTATTGGCCGACGTGCCGGTCTTCATCTCGGCGCCGCTGTACCGGCGATGGCATCTTCGTTGGGGATCGACCGACGACGAGGTTGCAGCAGCCATGGCGGGCGATGCGATGTTCCCGAAGGCGCAGTTCGTGGCGACACGGGCGATCACGATCGACGCAGCGCCCCCAGCGGTGTGGCCGTGGCTGGTGCAGGTCGGCTGCGGCCGCGCAGGGTTCTACAGCCACGACCTGCTCGACAACCTCGCCCGGCCGAGCCCGCTTCGACGTCCACACGTCGGATCGTCCGAGATGCGTCCTCGACTGTCATCGATGGGGGGACATCGATACGGTGGCGACCATGGCGTTCCAGGAGATCCCGGTTGTCTCGCTTGAAGCATCGAGGCGAGATGGTGACACAGACAGCGCGACGTTCTCAGAGCGGTTGCGATCGATCTGCCACGAGGTCGGGTTCTTCCGACTCGTCGACCACGGCGTCGACCCTGCCTTCATCGACGAGTACTTCGCCGCGCTTCGCTCGTTCTTCGCTCTGCCCGAGGAGGACAAGGCGACGATCGACAAGGTGAACTCACCATGGTTCCGCGGGTGGGAACGCGTCGGGGCCGAGCTCACCGACAACCGCGTCGATCATCGCGAGCAGATCGACGTGTGGACCGAACTCGATCCACATGCGCCCGACGTCGAACCCGCCTACCTTCGCCTCGAGGGCCCCAACCAGTGGCCCGACGAGACCACCCTTCCCAACTTCCGACGCCTGGTCGAGCGCTTCCAGACGGAGATGGGCGCGATCGCCGACCGATTGATGGAGGCGATGAGCACCGCCCTCGGCCTACCGGCGGATCACCTGCACCAGATGTTCGGCGATCGTTGCATGTCACTCGTGAAACTCATCCACTACCCACCCACGCCCTCCGGTCAGGCGGGCGTCAACGCCCATCACGACGCCGGATTCCTCACGCTGCTGTGGCAACACGGCGTTGCAGGACTTCAGGTCGAGAACCAGGATGGCCAATGGATCGACGTTCCCGCCGACGGCGAGGCGATCGTCGTCAACTTGGGCGAGATGTTGCAGTCGGTCACGGGCAACTACTTCGTGGCCACCAATCATCGGGTGATCACCTCCGACGAGCGGTACTCGTCCGGGTACTTCCACGGACCGGCGCTCAGCACCTCGCTGGCGCCACTCCCGCTCGATGAGCGGTTCGCCGAGGCCGTCGCCGCGAGCCCTCGTCATCGCGACACCGGCTTCATGGCCCGCCGCGATGAACTGCTCGCCGGCGCTGCCGGTACCACCTCGAGCTCCGCCGACACCTACGGCCAGCAGCTGTGGAACTACTTCACCCGCAGCTATCCCGAGCTCGTGCGCCGTCACCATCCCGCCCTCGCCGTCGCCCCCTGAGCCCACCGAGACGGCTTCGACCAAGGGCGAACGGAACTCCGGGCGGGATCCACTCCGAGCCGTGACACACCAACCGAAACCGCCATGACCACCACGAGCCGGGTGCCACGCAGTGCGCATGCCAAGATCCTTGAGGCTGGCCTACCGAAGTGCTGGACAAAGAGGAGGCGACGTCGGTGCTGATCCACGATCTCGCGTTGTTCGGTCGCGTCGCGCTCGCCGCCGGACTTGGGTTTGCCGTCGGGTGGGAACGCGAAGTCCGCGGTCACCCGGCCGGGTCACGCACATTCGCGCTCGTCGCCGCAGGCTCTGCTGCGTTCTCCGCAATCGCGCTCGATGCGTTCCCTGCGACGGCCGAGAAGCTGATCGCAGGGATCGTGACCGGTATCGGCTTCATCGGTGCCGGTGTCGTGCTGCGCGACCCGAAAGGACACGTTCACGGGCTCACGACCGCAGCCGCAGTCTGGTCGATCGCATCGGTCGGCGTGATCGCCGGCTCCGCACGGTTCGTGCTTGCGGCACTGATCGCCGTGTTGTTCGTGGTGATCCTCGAGCTGCCGTCGATCCCGGTCCTCAAGTGGATCGATCCTGGGCGGTGGGCGCACCGGTTTGTCGACGAGCAAGCAGTGTCCGACGACGAGTCCTGACCCGGGACCCGCAGGGCCCGGGATCGCTCAGCCGTGCGATGTGGCTAAGAGGTCGACGATGCGGCAGTGGATCAGGGCGTTCTCAGATCAGGGAGCTTTCGCCCTCGTTGGCTTCGTGCCGCCAACAGCCGCTCTACCTGACGCGCTCGGGCGACGTGCGTTGCGCTCGTCTCGACCGCCTCGAAGGCGTCCAACGCGCCCAGGAGACGGTCCCACTCGTCAGCGTTGCGGGCAGCGTCACCAATCTCGAGGTCGCAGATGCCTCGGGCTTTGACCCACAGGTCCCGCCCCCTGCGATCGAGAACCTGATTCGATGAGATGGTCGGGGCTGCTCTCGAGCGACGACGGCCTCATGGATCGTCGCCGGCACCGACAACACTGCGCTCCGATCATCAACGACGACTTCACCGATGCCGACACCGCATTCGAGCGGCGCCGAGCGAGCGCTGACCGCCGTCGGTGCAACGAAGGCTTCGAGTCATCCTGTGTGGCGCCCTGTCGACCTGGCGGCCGCTCCGTGATGCAACCCGGCAAGTCCGCACCGCGAGGGCCGGGACGTCTCACGGGCCAGTCACCGGCGAGTCATCGATGCTCCTCGTCGCGCACGACGACCGGTCGTGTTCGGAGGAGGGCGTGATCAGAGGTGCAGTCGAGCACGACGGGCACCGCTGACTGGTACCGCTGTGATCGAGTCGGCACGGTGGATCAGCAGAGCGCCGAGCAGTCCGATGAGGAACGGGAGGTGTGCGATCTCACCGAGTAGCCCGCTGCGCTCGACGAACAGGTTGATCATCGACACGCCGACGTTGACGACGGCGACGACACCGAGGATCGGCAGTATGCCGGGCAGGAACGTCCTCGGTCGCGCCGCCGCGCAGGCGAGCCCGAAGGCGAGGGCGACCTCGAGAATGATGACCTCGCGTTGAGCGGTGACGCCGGTGTGGGTGTGGCCGGCGCTGCCCGCAGCGATCGACACGCCCACCAGCAGACACCCGAGCGCGGCGACGGCCAGCATCAGCCGGCCGGCGGCCGTACCAATGGCGCCGCGCCGCGACTCACGTGCGTCCCAGAGCGCCAGCGCACCGTCGACGAAGGTGGGTTGCGACACCGGCCGCAACCGCATCGATCGGGTCAGGTGGTCGACGCCATCGAGCCAGACTCGGCAGTCGGCGCAGTCGTCGAGGTGTCGGTCGACGTCGGGCTCGGCGAACGCTTCGCGGTCGCGCATCGCGCCGAGGTGACGTCGGGCGTTCTCACAGATGTCCATCGCTGGTGCCCTCCCGGGGATCGCGTCGGTGTCGGTCGTGTCGTTCGGTCGGGTGTTGGTTGCCGTTGTCGGTGAGCTCAGCGGCCAGCCAGAGGTCGGCCAGCCGACTGCGGGCGCGGTGCACGCGCGATCGGATGGTGCCTACCGGCACGGCGGCCACCTCGGCAGCCTCGCCGTAGGAGAAGCCGAGCAGCTGAGTGAGCACGAACGCGGATCGGTCGTCGGGTGCGAGTTCGTGCAACAGGGCGTCGTGCTCGGGTGCGGTGAGCCGCCCCCGGTGGATCGAGGTGGCCGGCAGTGCGTGGTCGCTGCGATGCGGATCGGACGGCGGTTCGATTCTGGCGCGTCGGCGGATCAGGTCGCTGCAGACGCGACGCGCGATCACCAACGCCCACATCCGCACCGGTGCGTCGCCCCGGTAGCGCCCGATGGCGGTGACGATGCGGGCGAAGGTCTCCTGGGTGGCGTCCTCGGCGGCCGAGTCGTCGCGCAGCACCGACCGGCAGTATCGCCAGATGTCCCCCTCGATCGTGGCGCACACCACCCCGAACGCATGGCGATCGCCTCGGGCGGCGCGGCGCGCGGCGAGTTCGAGCTCTCGATCGTCGATGCGCGGCCACATGCACCATCAGTGTCGCGGCTCGCCGTAGAAGTTCACGCACCTCGTGAACTTTTCCCGGTCGGGCGCACACTGATGAAGTCGTGAACCGACGCGGCCCCTCCCCCTCGATGCTCGAGCCACGACCGGACGGTCTCGGCGACCGTTATGAACCCTCCGACGGCTGGTACGACGACGGGCCGTCCCGTCGTCCCCTCACGTCGTTGTGGTTGGGCGGCGCTGTCGCATGCCTCACAGCTCTCGGCCTGGTGGTCGGGATGCTCGATGGCGGCGAACCCCTCGACCGGGCAGCCGCTGCCGATCCGTCTGCGACATCGGCGACCTCGGCGGTCGATCCGTCGTCGGCACCGATCGCGGCCACGGGTTCGTCCGTCCCGGCGGCGGAGCCCGCCCCGACGGTGCCGGTGGTCCCGGTGTTGGTGGCCGGCGCGAGCATCCCCCCGGTGGCTGACATGGTGTCTCGCGTCGGCGGTGGACGGGTGGAGGTCGTCAGCATCGTTCCGCAAGGCGTCGACGGGCACACCTACGAACCGGCACCCTCCGACGTGGCCTCGCTGGCGAGAGCCGACGTGAACTTCCTCGCGAGCGCGACCCTCAACCCGTCGGTGACCCGAACCGCCGAGGCGAATCTGCCGGCCGACGCGGTGAGCGTCGACCTGATGGCGCTCACGGTGACCGACGAAGAGGCGATCAGCGACGGTGGCCACTCACACGGGTCGGGCGGCACGCATGCGCACGCGAACGTCCACGTGTGGACCGATCCGACGATCGCCTTGCGCTGGGTGACCACCATCCGCGACCAGCTGACGGCGATCGACCCGGCCGGAGCGGAGGCGTACACCAGCAATGCCGCGGCGTTGACCACCCAGATCGAGGCGCTCCACGCGGCCACGATCGCGGCCACCGCAACGGTGCCGGACGTGTTCCGCACCCTGGTCGTGTACCACGACTCGTGGTCGTACTTCGGGCGCTCCTACGGCTACGAGGTGCTCGGCGCGCTGCAGGCCGCGGACTTCGCGGAACCGTCGGCCGCCGAGATGGCCGACATGGTGCGCCAGATCCGCGATGCCGGTGTGCCGGCGTTCTTCGGAGCAGCGGTGTTCCCGACCGAAGTGCTGCAGCGGGTGTCGGAGGAGGCCAACGTCCCGTACGTCTCGGACCTCGCGGACGACGAGCTCCCCGGCGCACCCGGCGAACCGCGCCACAGCTACGTCGGCATGATGGTCGAGAACGTGCGCAACATCGTCACGAGCCTCGGCGGCGACGCCACCGCACTCGACGCGGTGCCGCTGTGAACCCGGCTGCACTCACCGCCAGCCGCCTCGTGTGCGACTACGGACGCGGTCCCGTCCTGCGCTCGGTCGATCTCGACATCGAACCCGGCGAGGTCGTCGGCATCGTCGGCCCCTCGGGATGCGGCAAGTCGACGTTGCTCAAGGCCTTCGCCGGCATCGTCCCGGCCCGAGCCGGCCACCTCCGCGTGTTCGGGCAGCCCCTCACACCCGCGACTGCGCACCGCTACGTGTCGTTCGTGCCGCAGACCTCGTCGGTGAACCCGGCCGTGCCGATGTCGGCACTCGAAGCGGTCATGCTCGGCCTCGCCGGGCGTTCCGCCCGACGCCCGGCATTCTCACGCGGCGAACGCCACCGTGCACTCGAACTGCTCGAACGACTCGGCCTGCATGGCCTCGCCGCTCGCCAGATCGGCGAGCTCTCCGGCGGCCAGCTCCAACGGGTGCTGATCGCCCGAGCACTGATCACGGACCCGGCAGTGGTGCTGATGGACGAACCCACCAGCGGCCTCGATCTCCGACGCCTCCGCGAGGTGCTCCTCCTCGCCCGCGAGCTCCAACAGGCGGGAACCACCATCGTGATGACGACCCACGATCTGAACTGGGTCGCCGCACAATTGCCGCGAGTCGTGTTCCTCGACGGCACCGTCGTGGCCGACGGTCGACCACGGGACGTGATCACGACCGAGCTGATGGACGAGGTCTATGGCGCGCCGGCGAAGGTGATCCACGACCGGCGGGGCAACGTGTTCGTCCTCGCCCAACTCGCACGAGATGGCGCACACGAGCGAGACGAGCGAGACGACCGCCATCCCGCCGTCACTGCACCCTTCGACCACGAGCTGACGAGGTCCTGATGAGCTTCCTCACCGATCCGTTCCAATTCGAGTTCTTCATCCGGGCTCTGATCGCCGGCGTGATCGTCGGCATCACCTGCGGTGCCGTCGGCACACACGTCACCCTTCGCAACATGAGCGCGATCGGCAACGGTCTGTCGCAGTGCACGCTCGGCGGCGTCGCCGTCGCGGTCGTGGCCGGCGTCCATCCCCTCGCCGGGGCACTGGCCGGAGCGTTGCTTGCGTCCTGGCTGCTCACCGTCGTGACCCGCCACCGCGGCATCCAGCTCGACAGCGCCATCGGCATCGTGTCCACCAGCATGTTCGCCCTCGGCGTCGCCGTCATCAGCGCGAACCGCGAATCGGCTCCGAACCTGTCCGATCTGCTGTTCGGCAACGTCCTCGCCGTCACCACCGCCGACATCCTGCTCGTCGGCGTGGTCGGCACCGTGGTCGTCACCTGGATCGAGACGGCCCACAAGGAGCTCACCATCGCCGCGTTCGACCCCGACGGCGCGCGCACCATCGTGCGCGACCCGGCGCGAACCGAGCTGCTCTTCCAACTCTCCCTCGCCGCCGTGGTGGTGGCCGCCGTGCAGGTGGTCGGCGTGCTCCTCATCGCCGCCACCCTCGTGCTGCCGGCCGCCACGGCCCGGATCAACGCACGCTCGGCCACCACAATGCTGCGCAACTCCGCACTCATCGGTGGGGGCATCGCCGTCGTCGGGCTCTACACCTCGTACCACGCCGACGTGGCCAGCGGACCGGCCATCGTGCTCGCCGGTACCGCAGCGTTCGGCGCTGCGTGGGTGCTCCAGCACAAGCCGTCCACCACGAGACGTTGAGACCGTCGCGACACAGGTCGATCGCTCGTCGTGATCCGAAGGTGCTTCGACGCAAGGGCGAGCGGCGCTCAGCTCTTGGTTGCCGTGGCTGGTGTGGGTTCGTTGCGTGCCCAGGTGTCGAGGGTCAGGCCGATCACCCCGGCAACGACGGCGATCCCAGACACTCTGGCTACAGGGAGAGGGCCGATGCGGACGAACTCGGTGATCGCCCCGTCGGAGACCTTGTCGGTGGCATACGCGATCAAGCCGCCTGATTCACGGCCTGAGGTGTTGCTTCTGTGAACGGGCTGCACCTCGGGCCAGACTCGTCACGGCGATGACGGTCTTGCCGGAGATCCATCTGACGGCTACCGCGTCGGTCGCTTCGGCGAGCTCGTCGTCTTGAACGGCGGGACTGCGGCGGTCTTGCCGCTGTACGAATTCGTCGGACCTTCGCCGCGCCTCGTGCGATCAAGCGTCGGGGGTGAGTGCGGGGAAGATGGCGAGCGAGGTGCTGTTGGCGAGTACGTCCTGACGGGCCGCCCGAAACGGGGCATACCGATCGGACTCGTAGAGCTCGCGTGCTGCCTCGGCGCTCGGCACCTTGACGACGACCGTCCAGTTGCCCTGCCACGCACCTTCGAGCACCTCTGCGTCGCGGGAGGCGACGATGATCTCGGCACCGATCTCGGCGAACAGCGCGCCGACCGGCATGCCGTACGCAACGGCATACGTGTCGAAGTCCTGCACGTCGACCAGGCCGATCATGTACACAGGGTCACTCATCGCATTCTCCTTGAGAGCCGGCGTCGGGTTCGGCCCGACACAGTCATCACCTGTGATACTCGAACCAGGAGGTCTGAGATGAGCCAGGAAACGTGCCATGCGATCATGTCGACGTACCTCGAGGAGGTACTCGGTCAGCGGAGGTTCGATCTGATCCCAGGGATCGTCGCCGACGATCTGATCGATCACACCCAACCGCATCTCCGCGGATCGGAGGCGCTCGTTGCGCATGCCCGCGGCTTTTGCGACAACACGCCCGACCTACGGATCGAGGTGCTCCGGATCATCGCCACCGACGAGACCGCCCTCGGCATCTGGCGGTGGTACGGAGACCCGGAGCGTCCGAGTGCCGTGTCGAACTCGGGAGCGCCGGTCATACCCCGGCTGATCGCGAGTCTCTTCGACATCTCGGACGGGAAGATCACGGAGTACCGCGCCTTCGTTGACGCGGTGGACGTCTTTACTCAGTTGGCGCGCTGAACGCAAGCGGTGCGAGCGTCGGCACAGGAGTCGATAGCGGTCACCAGATCGCTGGAGCCGAACCACACGCTCGTAGAAATCGACCCGCTAGTGCTCCCATAGCCAGTAGGAGCGAGCGCCGCCAGAGTGTCAATCTCCGGGCCGGCCATTCGCACGATCCCGCTCGGCCCAGTCCCACAAGCGCCGCATGGCCACGGTTCCTCGAATCACCACGGGACCGCGAAGCGTGGTTGCCGGCGAACGGATCAGCG
>JANNQK010000081.1:0-5187 GCA_031400715.1 Actinomycetes bacterium
CTGGGCTTCGGCCCAGCCGCGATCTGCAACCACAGCCCCACCTCGCCTGTGACCTGACGATTGCTGCCGTGAACCCCACCGCCGGCGGGGCAAAGCGTTTGGTAGAGCGAAGGAAGTGCTCGTGGTCGCGAGCTGAGCGACCGGCGCGTCGGTCCTCATGTAGGGCGCGTGTCAGGATTCCGGCGTGACGTTCCGAGCAGGTTCCGCGCGAGTGCATCATCCGCGTCGGGGATCATTGCGGGGGCACGGCTACTTCAAGCGATTGGGACCGGGCATCGTCACGGGCGCTGCGGACGATGACCCGTCCGGGATCGGCACGTATTCCCAGGTCGGTGCGGCCCACGGGCTGTCGCTTCTGTGGATGGCGCCATTCCTCCTGCCATTGGCCGTGGGGGTCCAGGAAGCAACGGCACGTCTCGGGCTGGTGACCGGCAAGGGCCTCGGCACCCTGATCCGCGAGCGGTTTCCCCGCTGGGTGCTCATCGGCGCGGTCGTGTTGCTGGCGTCCGCCAACACGCTCAACATCGCTGCGGATCTCGCATCGATGAGCGCCGCGCTCGACCTCCTTGTGCCGTTGCCCACAGCGGTCGGTGTCATCGGGTTCGCCATGGTGATGGCCCTGGCCGAGGTCGCCGTGCCGTACCACCGCTACTCGCGAGTGTTGCGATGGTTCGCGTTGTCGCTGGTGGCGTATGTGTTGGTTCTCGGGGTGGTTCACGTCGATTGGGCAACGGTGGCAGCCCGCACGTTCCTGCCCCGCTTCCATTTCGACGCAGCGACGATGATCGCCTTGACCGCGATCGCCGGCACGACCGTCTCACCGTACCTGTTCTTCTGGCAGGCCTCAGAGGAGGTCGAGGAGCGCAACGACGACCCAACAGACCCGGTCGACCGACCGCACATCGTGGCGATGCGCGTCGACGTCTGGACGGGGATGTTGTCCGGCGTCATCGCGATGTTCGCGATCATGTGCACCGCGGCGCTGACCCTCGGAGCGTCGGGGCCGGTCGACATCGGAACGGCCGAACAGGCTGCCCAGGCTCTGGAGCCGTTGGCCGGGAGCTTCGCGAAGGTGCTGTTCTCGGTGGGGATCATCGGCCTCGGCCTGCTCGCGGTGCCGGTGCTGGCTGGCTCGACCGCTTATGCGGTCGCCGAGGCGTTCCATTGGCACGAAGGTTTGAGCCGCCGCTTGCGGGACGCTCCGGGCTTCTACGCGGTGATCGTTGCTTCGATGGCGGTCGGTGTCGCGATGGTCGCGATCGGTGTGAACCCGATCCGGGCGTTGTACCTGTCCGCGATCTTCAACGGTGTCACCGCGCCGCCACTGATCTTGCTGATCGTCATCCTCGCTCGCTCACAGGGCATCCTCGGCAAGTTCCGGTCGGGTTGGGCGTCCCTCCTCGCCACCTCGATCGCCGGTGTTGCCATGACAGCCTTCCCCCTCATCGCCCTCATCAAGTCATAGCCACCCGCCCGATCGATGGGACCACCGAGTCACTTCTACGATGCACCTGACCGATCGGAGACATCGACGTGAACGACTTGCTGTGGCATCTGGCGCGTTCGACCGGGATCGTGGCCACCGTCTTGATGCTCTTGTCGCTCGGTGGGGCTTGTTGTTCTCCGCTCGCGAGACCGGCACGCGCCTCAGGCCGGCGTGGTGGCTCGATCTGCACAAGTGGCTCGGCGGGCTGGCGCTGGTCTTCACCGCCGTCCACCTCGTCGTCGCGTTCGCCGACAGCGACCTCGCGTGCGTCCACGCCTACCAACTCGGTTCGGATGCAACCACGCCGGCGTTTGTCCTGGTCGCGTCTCCGGTGACGTCGTGGCGTCGGTCGCCAGCTTCGTGTGCTGCAGACCGAGTGGTTCGACCCCACTCGTGACTGCAGCAGTTCGGCAAGTGTCATCCCCGTCGCTCGTCTGAGCACCATCGCGGCGAGCTGAACGGACCGAGATCGACCACCTCGCCTTCGTCTGTTCAAACGCGCATGACGCGCCACCTCGCCCACATGACGTCGGCCGTGGGTTTGCCGTCGGGCACATCTGGGTACGACTGCACCGTCGAAGGAGTGTCCAGATGTCACGAGCGCACGCGCTGCCGCACAACCCCGTCGGTCGTCTCACGAGCGACCATCCGGGAGTCGTGAAGTTCGGTCGTGCCGGCTGGTTCGCGAAGGGTGTCGTCTATCTCGTGGCGGGCGTGCTCGCTCTGTCGATCGCGGCCAAGGCGTCGGGTTGGTCCGACGCGTCCACCGCACCGGACAACGAGGCGAGTCCGACCGGTGCCCTGAAGGCGATCGCTCAGATGTCGGGCGGCGCGCTGCTGATGTGGATACTGGCGGGCGGCATGCTTCTGTATGCCGCGTGGCGCGTGGTATCTGCGCTGCTGCCTGGCGGCAGTGACGCCATGGCGTGGGTCGTGCGCATCGGTTACCTGGTCAGTGCAGTGCTCTACGTCACGTTCGCCGTGACGGCGATCGCGCTCGCCCGCAGCGGACGCGCCAACCCGGACGGCAACGCCAAGGTGACCTCGCTCTCCGGCGGTGTCATGGAGCACGCTGGCGGCCGTTTCGTCATCGGTGTCGTGGGAGCGATCACGATCGCAGCCGGGCTCTACCGGCTCGTCAAAGGCGCCCGTGGCGACGTCACTGACGAGCTCGACCTGTCGTCGCTCTCGCCACAGCGGCGCCGTTGGACGGAACGTCTCGGTGCGGTCGGAGAGATCGGACGTGGCCTCGGCATCGGGTTGATCGGCTTCTTCCTGCTCCGTGCGGCCGTCACCTACGACGCTGCAGAGGCAACCGGTCTCGACGGTGCGCTTCGCCGCTTGGCCACCGAGAACTGGGGTGTCTTCGTCGTGGTCGTCGTCGGTGTCGGATTCGCGGCCTATGGGCTGTTCTGTCTGGCGACGTTCACCCATCGAAAGCTGCAAGCACCGTGACCGCTCCAAGCGGCGGCCTTCGATCGACATGGCCGGTGCACCGGCGCCAGAGCGTGCAACTGCTGTGCGGCTGGGCGGCGCTCACGGTCGTATGGATCGGCCTCGGAACACTCCTCACGGGCCCACTTGCGGATGGGTCGATCGTGCGCGCCGATGAGCACGTGGCGAATTGGATGGTCGCTCATCGGACCCCGACGTGGAACCATCTCACGGTCTGGGGGTCGCTTCTGGCTGAGACGACCACGAAGGTCGTGGTGACGGCCGTGCTCGCTGTCGTGTTCCTGCGGCTCTGGCGACGCTGGCTCGAACCGGTCTTGCTCGTCGTCTCGCTCGTCATCGAAGCCGCCGCATTCATCGCGGTCACCACGGTCGTCGGACGGAATCGGCCCGACGTGCCCCGACTCGATGGTTCGCCGGTGGGCTCCAGCTTTCCGAGCGGGCACACTGCGGCCGCCGCCGCCTATGCCGCAATCGCTGTGGTGGTGTTCTTGCATACCCGCAAGCGCTGGGCGCGAGTCATGGTCGTGGTCCTCAGCGCGCTCGTTCCGGTCATCGTCGCGCTGTCGCGCTTGTACCGCGGCATGCACTTCCTGTCCGACACCGTTGCCGGCACCGTCCTGGGTGGCGCCGCGGTGGCCCTCACCGCGGTCGTGCTGGCACGGTCGCCGGAGGGCACCGCAATTGTCAACCCGAGGGCTGACGTCGCCGACCCGAGCGTGGATGTCTTGGAACCGGCCGAGCCCGATCGGGTTGTGGCGTGATGTCGCTCCACGGCGGTGGAGGCGGGCTGTGCCGGTTCTGATCGCGGTCGCCGTCGCGACGGTCGTGGTGACTGTCGTCCTCACACTCGAGGCACGCCGCGGGCGTCAGGCCGACCCTGCGGATGTGCGCGCAGGTGCTGACGGTCTCGTCGAACAGGCGCACCGTCACCCAGCGCTACGACGATTCGTCCTCGATCGTCGTGACACCACCAAGGCCACAGGTTTGCTGTTGACGGTCGCGCTCGCGGTGATCACCGGACTCACGCTCGTGGTCGGCCTCGTGCTCGAGATGGTCCAGACCCACGAGGGTTTCGCCCGGTGGGACGACTCCGCCGCCCGATGGGGAGCGGCACACACCACTGGCCCGGCAGAGTCGGTGGTGCGCATCATCACCCAACTGGGCAGCACACCGGTGGTGATCGCGCTCTGCCTCGTCGTTTCGATCGTCGAGTACCGCCGTGTCCCGACGCGCGCAGTGCCCGCCTTCTTGGTCACCGTGGTGGTCAGTCAACTCGTCATCACCAACCTCATCAAGGTGGTGGTGGGACGTGAGCGCCCCGATGTTGCCCGGCTCGTCTCGGCATCCGGTTTCTCGTTCCCGTCCGGTCACACCGCGGCGAGCGCTGCCCTGTACGCGTCGATCGCGCTGGTTGCGGGCCGGCGTCGCGGTCGTCGCACCAAGGCCATCCTGGCGGGTGCGGCCGGAGGAATCGCCGTCGCCGTCGCGTCGAGCCGGGTGCTGCTCGGGGCACACTGGCTCACAGATGTGATCGCCGGTCTGGCCCTCGGATGGGCGTGCTTTGCTCTGTCCTCGATCGCCTACGGCGGCCGGCTGTTGCACTTCGGTGCGCCCGTCGAACAGGCCGGCGCCGCCCTCGCCACCGAATCGTCTGCCGCGAACACCTCCGTTCCCAGGATCTCGAGGAGCCACTCATGACCTCTGTCGCCGTCATCGCCCATCGTGCCAAGGTGCTCGGAGGCGGCCTCGGGCGGCTGCGCGACGTGCTTACCGAGCAAGGAATCACCGATCCGATCTGGCTCGAAGTGCCGAAGAGCAGCAAGATGCCCGCCCGGGTCAAGGAAGCGATCAAGCAGGGCGCGGACCTCATCTTCGTGTGGGGTGGCGACGGCAGCGTCCAGCGCTGCATCGACGCCGCGGTGGGATCACCCGTCACACTCGCGATCCTCCCCGCGGGTACGGCCAACCTGCTGGCCAACAACCTGGGCATCCCGATCGACCTCGAACAAGCCGTCGAAGTCGGCTTGCACGGGAGCAACCACACCATCGACGTGGGGAAGATCAACGGCGAGCACTTCGCCGTCATGGCCGGCATCGGTCTCGACGCGCTGATGATCCGCGACGCCGATACGGAGATGAAGGACCGCTTCGGTCGGGTTGCCTACATCTGGAGCGGTGCCCGACACATCCACTCGACCCCGGTGCGCACCACCGTACGCATCGACGGTCACACCTGGTTCGACGAC
>JANNQK010000082.1:0-2367 GCA_031400715.1 Actinomycetes bacterium
GATCACGACGAGGCCGTGCGACAACCACCAATCGGGGTCGGAGGTCATTTCGGCGAGCTCCTCGCGGAGCGGTTCTCGTGCATCCGATTCGGGGTGCATCGACCCGCCGATCGCGAGGGTGATTCCGGAGGCGACGAGCGCGAGGCGCCAGCCGTTGTTGGTGAGCTGGTTCATGTTGGTGTCCTTTCGTGAGCCGGCAAGGTGCCGCTGGTGTTGGTGTTGGTCGAGGAGGAGCGACGAGGCGCCAAGCGGCGCGTTCGCAGTGGAGTCGCACGGTCTGCCGCCGCGCTGTGCGGGCGCCCGCCGTCTCGTCGGACGTCAGCCGAGATGGTGGACCGGCGGCGGGGTCGGGCACTCGACTCTGGGGTTCCAAGCCGCGAGCAGGCCGGCGGGGTTCTTGGTGTAGAGCCAGACGTGCAGGTCGTAGTGGATCGGCATGCCGGGCTCATGTCCGGGCATCGGCCCGTCGAATCGCTGGCCGTACAGGTTCGGACGGTCGGCGTCGGTCGTCAGATCCTGGTCGGCATCGGCAGCGAAGTACTCGACGCCGCCGAGCTTGAGTTCTCCATCGTCGGTGAGGTGGTAGAGCAGGATGTCGGGTTTCGTCGGGTCGATCACGCCGTCGGTCAGGTTCGCTGGGTTGGCGTAGTGGAAGCCCATGGCGCCGACGCCCGGGATGGCCGCGCACTCATCGGTGGGCACGTACCCAGCGGCGAGAGCCGTGTCGACATCTCGGAAGCGATGGGTCGCTGCGCGAATCTCCTTGCGCTGACCAGTGGTCAGCGTCGTCGATGCACGTGCCTCGGCAACGCTGCTCGCCGACGAGGCGAGCGGGTACAGCATCGCAACGGCGATCGCAGCGAATGCCCCGATCGTCAGTCGACGGATCGTCGTGTTGGTGGTCCTCATGGTGGTGGTTCCTTTCAGTTGCTGGGTTGGTGATCATCGGGAGCCGGTGGTGACTCGAGAGCGGGTGGACGCGATCGCGGCGAGCAGGTGCTCAATGCGATGGACGTGAGTGGGGCGGGGCGTCGAGCCCAATGCGGGCGGCGACGTCGGCGGTGTCCTGCGGCGCGAGCACGCTGGCGGCGAGACTCCACACTCCGGCGAACGCGGTGTCGGGCATCCCTGCCCTCATGCCGGCGAGCATCTCGAAGCGATCCTCGATGTTGAGCGCCGGGAACATGGCTACCGCCCCACGCGTGAACTGCTCGGGCGACATCCCGGCGATGATTCGTGCGTGGATGGCACGTATCTCGTCGGCCCCGATCCGATCGAGCAGGGCCGGCACCAGGGTGCGCTCCTCGAAGTCCTGATGGGCGAGGTAGGCCCCGGCGAACGAAGCCATCTCGATGTACAACTCGTGGATCGCTTGGCGGCGATCGCCGGGGGTGGCGCCACGCGCCTCGCCCGCAAGTTCGATCAGCCACGCGACTCGCGCATCGAGCAGTTCATGCTCACGTTCGATCCGTTCGCCGAGATCGGAGGGGAGCGTCGAGAGGTCGAAGTGATCGTCCTCGTGGTGGGCGTGATCGGCCAACAGCTTGGCCACGTCGACGATCTCCGATTCGAGCCCGGCGACCTCGAGGTCGTCGGCCGGGTCGACCCGGCCCGCCGCCGAGGTGACCGCGAAGAGAGCGGCGCGGATGCCCTTGTGGATGTCGCGAAGCGGGTTCGGATCAACGTGGCGGAGGCGGGGCGCCGCCTCGCCCCTGCTCATGGTGTCGTGTTTGATGGTGGTCATCGATCGCTCCTCGTTCGTGGTCGCCTGTAGCGGCGACCGATGGAGACCACGGTGACGGATCCGATCCGACGGCGCGCCGAAGAACGTCGTACGAGAGTGCTAACTCTTCCGGTGTGACTGCTACGAACCTGCTCATCGGTGATTGCGACCACCGGATTCGAGCGAGCTAACCTGTGCATCGATGTTCGACGCAGCGCTGCGGGAGCACCTGCTGGGTGGTGCAACGATCATCGTTGGCGCCGTGGATGCCGACGGGAACCCCTATGCGTCGAGGGGGTATGGCGCGTCGCCGGTCAGCGACGACATCGTGCACGTGTTCCTCGACGCCGGCCACACCGACCTCATCGGCCACGTGAGGGCGTCTGGTCGTCTCGCCGTGACGTCGGGCAACGTGTTCACGTTCCAATCAGTGCAACTGAAGGGTGGGGTCGAGGCGCTCGGCCCGGCGACAGCGGGCGAGCACGACACCGCCGTCGAGTTGACACGTCGCCTCATCAGTCGGATCGCGCAGGTCGAGAATCTGCCCACGGCGATGTTCGACCATCGGATCCCTCCTGCGTTCGTCACGTGCACCATCCGAGTCGACAGCATCTTCGATCAAACGCCGGGGCCCATGGCCGGCC
>JANNQK010000083.1:0-8689 GCA_031400715.1 Actinomycetes bacterium
CCACCACACCCACCGCCGCGTTCTCCATCACCCTCGACTGCCGACTCGACAACGTCCCCGGCACGCTCGGCAGACTCTGCGCCGCGATCGGTGAGGCGGGTGGGAACATCGGTGCGCTCGACGGGTTCGACGTGCGCGGGCCCGAGCTGCGTCGATGCCTCGTCGTGCACTGTCGTGACGAAGCCCATCAGCAGAAGGTGGTCGATGCGGTTCGGCTACTCACAGGTGTCTCGCTCATCGACTGGTGGGACCGAACGTTCCGCATGCACGAGGGCGGCAAGATCGAGACAACGGCGCTCGCCCCGGTGAACGACCGCGACGACCTGTCGATGGCGTACACACCGGGCGTGGCCCGCGTCTGCATGGCGATCCACGACGATCCGGCGCTGTCGCACCGCTACACGATCCGCAAGAACACCGTTGCGATCGTGAGCAACGGAACCGCGGTGCTCGGTCTCGGCGACATCGGCCCCGAGGCTGCGATGCCCGTCATGGAGGGCAAGGCGATGCTCTTCAAGGAGTTCGGCGGTGTCGACGGGTTCCCGATCTGCATCAACGCTCGCACGGCCGACGAGGTCGTCGACTTCGTGCAGCGCATCGCCCCGACCTTCGGCGGCATCAATCTGGAGGACATCAAAGCGCCCGAGTGCTTCGAGATCGAGGAACGGTTGAAGGCCAGCCTCGACATCCCCGTGTTCCACGACGACCAGCACGGCACAGCAGTCGTCACGTTGGCTGCGCTGTGGAACTCGTTGAAGATCACCGGCAAGAAGATGGAGGACCTGTCGGTCGTCATCGCCGGCATGGGCGCGGCCGGCGTGGCGATCGGCAAGATCCTGATCAATGCCGGCGTCGGCGAGATCGTCGGCTGCGACCGCACCGGTGCCGTGTACCAAGGGCGCAGCGACCTCAACGTGGCCAAGGAGTGGTTCGCACTGAACACCAACCCGTCGCGCAAGATGGGCACGATCAGCGACATGATGCACGGGGCCGACGTGTTCGTGGGCGTGAGCGGTCCCGATCTGATCACCGCCGCCGACCTGCGCAACATGGCTGCGAACCCGATCGTGTTCGCGATGGCGAACCCGAACCCGGAGATCCGCCCCGAGGCCGCCGACGGCCTGGCAGCCGTGATGGCCACGGGGCGCAGCGACTACCCCAACCAGATCAACAACGTGCTCGCCTTCCCGGGGCTGTTCCGCGGTGCGCTCGATGTGAACGCCACCGACATCACCGAGAACATGAAGCTTGCCGCAGCGATCGCCATCGCCGAGTCGGTCACCGACGCAGAACTGTCCCCGTCGTTCGTCGTGCCCAGCGTGTTCGACCGCAGTGTCGTCGCCCGGGTCGCCCCCGCCGTCAGCGCCGCCGCGATCGCCGACGGCGTCACCCGCCAGGCCTGACCCCGCCGCGTGTGCGCACGAACGAACCGGTGGCGTTCGTTCGTGCGCACACGCGGGAGTGGCGATCGGCGCGGCCCGCATGTCGTGCCCGAGCGATCACACGCGACACCCGTTCCGCAGCGTCTGATCCAGAACGCATGAACAGCGTGCCCGAGCGATCGAACGCGAACAGCTCGGAACCGAATGGCATGCTCGGGCGTCTGTGTGACGTGGATCCGACCAGCGAGGCAACCGATGCCCACGAGGTGATCCACTTCGAGCACGTCCTCGACGCCCACGGCACACCCTCCGCGTCGTCGCCCTTCGAGAGCTTCGAGGCGTTCTACGCCCGAGAGCGCGGCGCGATCGGCCGTGCGTTGGCGATCACGCTTCGCAACGAGGCCCTCGCCGCCGACGCGCTCGACGAGGCGATGGCTCGCGCCTACCAACGTTGGGACCAGGTGAGCCGGTACGCGAACCCGAGCGGCTGGGTGTACCGGGTGAGTCTCAACTGGGCCAGGTCGGTCGTGCGCAAGCTCACCCGCCTGGGTCGGGCACCGCGGGCGTTCGAGCTCGTGTCGTCGGCGCCGACCTTCGACGCCGACATCGACCAGGCGCTGCGCTCGTTGTCGGTCGATCAACGAGCCGTTGTCGTCTGCCGGTTCTTCATCGGCTACTCGGAGGCCGAGACCGCCGAAGTGCTCGGCATCCGGCCGGGCACGGTGAAGAGCCGGCTCAGCCGCGCGCTCGACGCCCTCCGGTCGTCCGCCCTGATCAACCCGACGCCTAGCAGGGAGGTGACCCGATGAGTGACACGATCGACGAGCTGGTCGACGACCCCGTGCTGCGCCAGCGCCTGCACCGCCATCTCGAGTCCTTGGCTCACGATGCAACGTTGCGGCCCTCACCGCTCAGCGGGATCCGCGATCGGGCCGCCCGACGTCGCCGACGACTTCGCATTGCCGGGGCCGGCGCAGCATCGGCCCTCAGCATCACTGCGATCCTTGTGGCATTCGCTGCATCCTCGCCGCCCCCTGCGATTTCGCCAGCTGATTTCCCTGGGCTCGAGAACACGACCTTCGAAACGTCGACGACTGCCCTCGCCGTCACGGAGACAGATGCCGTCGAGTCCGGAGACGAAAACGATGACTCCCCCGCCACACAGGTGGCACCGATCATCGGTGTGCTCGGAGCTCCCGCAGAGACCTGGCAGGCCGAGACGCCGGACGAGGCCTCAGCGACGGTGATCGATCAGGTGTTTCCAGCCAACGGCATGTACTCGGGGCACGTCGTGTGGACGACGATTGAGCAGAGTCCTCGCGGGTTCAGATCGGTCGTGAGCACCTCATCCGACGGCGCGCAGTGGGCACCCGTGGCGACGAGTCCCGGCATCGCTGTGATTGGCGGCACTGAGCGCGACGGCGCCATCTTCCTCATCGGGTATGCCCCTGAGAGCGACCCGGATGCGGGCGCTGTGCTCTCAACCACTTCGGTCGACGGAGGTCGCACGTGGCAGAGGATTCCGCTCGGCTACGACCTCAGCGCGGCGTGGGACTCGGGCGTGATGACGGTCGGCCTCATGGCGAGTCAGGTGGACGTTCGAGATGGCGTCATCGTCGCGTCGATAGAACCGCGGGCCATGCTCGACATCGATGCCATCGCCGGCGACGGCGCGACGATGAACGGCTATGTGATCGACGATCAGGGGATCGCTCTCCTTGCGCCGTGCGAACCTCCCAGCGGTGGATGCTTCGCGGGGCCGGCGCCCGACGCCGGAGGACGCGACGTCGCGCGGCGGTTGACGTGGGATGAGGCCGGCCTCGACCAACGCGAACGCTCGTACCTCACCGACGAGCCGTTCCTCGTCCGGATCGAGGATGGAGACGCCGAGAGGGTGTTCGACCTTCCTTCGACGTACCCAGGTGGCACTCGGCTCGGGCTCGGCGAACGTGGGTTCCTCGCCCTTGTGCAGACCATTCCCGACGAACTGCCGGGCACGGTTGTTCCGGCCTCGCTGTTCTCCAGCGTCGATGGTCGAAACTGGGGACCCGTCGGTCGCCCTGACGTGCAAGCCGGCGCAGTCGGATTCGTGAACGACATGACCGTCGTCGCGGGACCGAGCCTCGACACCGGATCGATCATCGTGTCGGCCAGCGCCGACGGAATCGTCTGGCAACGGATCGAGTTGCCGTCACCGGGCGTCGGGACGTGGGACCCGATGCCATACGGCGCAGCGATCGCTGACGGGCGCATCGCCCTGCTGCTCACGCGTCGCCTCGAACCGCAGATGGTCCGCCAGATCGAGAACGGCGTCGTCCTCGAATCAGAAGACGGTATGGGCGATGCAGTCGTGTACGACGAAACGACCGGCGAGGTGCTGGGCGGCTGGACGTCGACGGGCGAGTATTCGGGCCGAGTTCGCAAGGGCGACGATGCCAGCATGGTCGTGCTGGACGAGTCGGGTGCGGTGATCGCCGAGTTCACCCTCGACCAAGCGATGCAGGCAATGCAGGAGCAGATGAAGCCGACCGAGATGGAGCTGAGCGTCGTGATGTCCGACGACATCACCACCTGGTCATGGACCTCGCTGAACGACCTTGTCGACGAACCGCTGTCGTGGGCCGAGTTCATTCTCATGACCCACGACGGTCTGGTGATCCCCGCCCAGGTGGCGCTCGACCCTGACTTCGACACCACCGAACGTCGGATCTTCGTCGCCTCCTGACACGATGCCGTGGGTGTCTGCGCACCGGGCCCTGAGCAACGCTGAGCGACCCGCACTGACCGAGCGGGTCGGCGCGGATCGGCGCGGGTCGGCGCGACATCGCTGGAGGGAACCGAACTCGTACGGTGGGGGTGCATGGGGGTGCGCTGGATTCCGTTCACCCTGGGGGCGATGGTCGTCGCGGCCGTGCTCGCGGTGGACCCGGGCGGGCTGAGTCCGTTCGGACCTGCCCGGTGGTGGCTGGTCTCCACGCTCGGGCTCGTCGGTGGCGGGCTGGCGCTCCGGCGGTCGAATGCACGACTCGACCGGCGATCCACGTGGCTCTGGGGCGCTCTCCTCGTGCTGTTCGTCGTGTCCGCGCTCGTGAACGGCGACGTCGCCGTCGCATTGCTCGGCCACCCGGTCCGCCACCTCGGGCTCGTCACCTGGGCGCTGCTGGCACTGCTGTTCGCCGCCGGCCAGCAGCTGACCGCTGCGGTGGATCAGCGCGTCGTGGTGCGTTTCACGGTGGTCGCCGCGCTCGGCCTCGGCGCGTGGACCGTCTGGGAACTGCTCGTCGGGCCGCCGGTCTCGCTGGCGACCGACAGCGACCGGCTGGTCGGCCCGTTCGGCTCGGCCGCGATGCTCGGCGCCGCGTGCTGCCTGCTGCTGCCGCTGTGCGCCGCGCTTGCGATCGACGCCACCGAGCATCGCGGTTGGCGGATCGCGTCCTCCGTCGGTGTCGCAACCATGCCGCTGGCGCTGCTCGGATCGGGCACGCGGGCTGCATGGATCGGCGTCGGCGCAGCGGCCGTCGCACTCGCCGTGGTCCGTCGACCGAGTCGGCGACTGCTCGTCGGCGGCGCAGCGCTCGCAGCGCTCGTGCTCCTCGTGTCGGCGCCGCGCCTCGGCGACGTATTCGAGCGTCCGAACGGGGCATCATCACGATTCGACGAGTGGGCCGTCGCGGCGCACATCATCGGCGACCACCCGGCGCTTGGTGTCGGCCCCGAGGGCTATCGCATCGCTGCGGTCGGTGCCGTCGACGCCGACTACGAACGAACCTACGGCCGCGACCGCGTGCTCCCCGACCGCGCCCACAGCGGGCCCCTCGACGTGGCCGCCACCGGCGGGCTGCTCGCCGGTGGTGCGTACGTGTTCCTGGTGGCCGGGATGGTGCTGTTCGCTCTGCGCGCCATCCGTCGTGGAACGCCGGCCACCGTCGGGCTCGCCGTCGCCGTGATCGCCTACGCGGTCCAGCAACTCCTCCTGTTCCCGCTGGCCGAACTGGATCCGGTGTGGTGGCTGTTCGCTGGGATGCTGATCGCGTCGACACCGAGCCGTGCCGAGCACCAGCCACAACGGTGGACGCGACCGATCGGAATCGTTGCGCTCGCGCTGGCGCCGGTGGCCCTCGTCGCCGGCGTGCTCGACGTGGCGGCCGACCGACTCGCCGAGCGGTCGCTCACGGTGGGCGACGTCGACGAGGCGATCGCCGCCGCGGAACGCGCCGTCGACCTGCGACCCGACGATCTGCGGTACCGGTCTGTCGCCATCGAGGTGCACCGAGCGAGCGGCACGCTGGCCGACATCGACGCTGCGCTCGATCACGCCGTCGCCGCGCTGCGGTGGTCGCCCGGCGACCCGCTCGCGCTCGATGCCCGAGCGACGCTGCTGTTCGATCGCGCCGCGATCACCGGCGACAGCACCGACATCGATGCTTCCGTCGACGCGTGGCGACGCCTCGTCGAGCTCGACCCTGTTCGTGCCCGATGGCAGGTGCAGCTCGGTCGTGCCGCCGCGCTGGCCGGCGATGTCGAACTCGCTCGCGCTGCGCTGACCACGGCGGCAGAGCTACGACCCGACAACGCAGCGATCGCCGCGTGGCTGGCGCAACTCGAGATGAAGATCTGATGGAACCGAACGCCGACGACGGGTGTGTACCGGACGTGAACTTCACGATCGATGCCGCGACTGGCACCACCGAGGTGCCGGTCATCAGCTCCGCGCCGACAGACGTTGCGCTGATGCGCTTCGCGAGGTTCGAGGACTTCTACGCCTCGAACCGCACCTCGGTCGGCCGCGCCCTCGCGCTCACACTCCGCGACGACGACCTGGCTCGCGAGGCGGTCGACGAGGCGATGGCTCGCGCCTATCAACGCTGGTCGCACGTGAGCCAACTCGACAACCCGGGTGGCTGGGTCTACCGGGTGGGTCTCAACTGGAGCCGTTCGGTGGTCCGTCGCTGGAAGCGTCCGACGCCCATCTGGATCGCCCAGCCGAGCGAGGCCCCTCCGAGTTCACCGGCGGACCCGGCGGTTGATCGAGCGCTCGACTCGTTGAGCCTCGATCACCGCGCTGTCGTCGTATGCCGGCTGCTGCTCGGTCTCAGCGAACTCCAGACCGCCGATGCGCTCGGCATCCGCCCCGGCACGGTGAAGAGCCGCCTCGCCCGTGCCCTCGATCGTCTCCACCCCCTGCTCGCCCCCCTGATGGCCCCTCTCGAGGAGAACCGCTGATGAACACCCCACGTCGCTCACCCGACACCCACGGTCTCGCCGATCGCCTGGCGGACCGGCTCGAGAACCGGGCCGGCCACGTCGATCTCGGCCCGCCGATGCTCGACGTGGTCGTCGTTCGCGGTCGTCGGCGGCAGCACCGCCGGCGGACCGCGGTCGGCATCGTCGCGGTCGTCGGCATCGCCGGTGGTTCGGTCGCTGCCGTCGCCGTGCTCTCGCGGCCGGGCGACCCCGACCGCATCGCGGCGGCACCGACGGATGTGCCCGACGGCACGGCAGCGGCGACCGCCAGCACGGTCGCCGGCCCGGTCGACACCGCTGGCACACCGCCTGCTGCACAGGAATTCGCCCCCTCGCCGTTCGTGTGGAACCGCGTCGACGTCGACAGTGCCGAAGCGGTCAGCTTCTTCATGGGCGCACCCGACAACATGGTCGCCGGCAGCGGTCCGTTCGTCGTGTGGTCGACCGCGCCGGCGGTGAGCGACGACTACTCGGGCGTGCTCTGGCGATCTGACGACGGTCTCACGTGGCAACAAGTCGCGGCGCCGCCCGCACTCGTGGGACGCACCATCGCCGAGTACAACGGCCGATTCCTGACCTACGGCACCGCTCCGTCCACGGCCGCCGGCCGCCTGAGCGACCTGGCGATCGGGACGTCCGACGATGCGGGCCGCACCTGGGCCACGACCGCACTGCCGCTCGACACCAGTGCGTTGCTGGCGGAGCAGGGCGTCACATCGGTCGGAGTGAACGCGACGTCGATCGCCGCCACCAACGACGGCGTGCTGGTGAGCGCTCAGGTGAACGCAAACGTCGATCTGGCCTCGAAGCTCCCGGCCGAGGTGCTCGGCCTCGGATGGGACCTCACAGACTCGGGCGTGAGGGTGCCGTCCGGTGAGGGTTGCGGCCTCGTCACCGTGACGACGGTCTCTTTCGGCGGCCCCGTGGCCACCGAGGCTCCTGTCAACACGGCGACGCCGACGACCACGCCCGCAGCATCGTGCGACACCCGCATCTACACCTGGACGGAGCTCGGCATCTCCGAACGTGCCGCCGAGGCGATGACCCATCCCGACGTGCGTTTGTTCTTTTCAGGCGATGGCCTCACGTTCACCCAGATCGATCCGACCGGGATCGACGCCGGGGCCACCGACGTGCGCCTCACCGCACTCGATGACTCCTTTGTCGCATCGGTGAACGAAGTGAACCCGGACGGCTCGGTGTCCACCACACTGTCCACCTCCCCCGACGGGCGAGAGTGGACGGCGCTGAAGTCGCCCCCGGTCACGTGGGTGGAGGGATTCGGTGCCGTCGGCGACCGGCTCGTCGTCAGCGGCTACGACATGGAGACCAACACGCAGTTGGTCGCCGTGCGCGATCGATCGGGCACCTGGACCGCCACCTCGATGAACAGCTTCGTCCTCCCGACCGACGGCGTGCAGGCCTCGATGGGTGGCAGTTCGATCGCGATCGGACCGAACGGCATCTCGTTGATCGGCGCGCTGTTCGTCGATCCGGTAGCCGAGATCGGTGGGGTGTCGTTCGCTCAGGACGGCATCACCGTCGAGGTCGACGACACCAGCTACACGCATCGCGTGATCGACGACGCGACCGGTGCGGTGCTCGCCACCGTGTCAGGAGAGACGTCGTCGAACCCCGACCTCGTCACGATCGTGTACGGCGACCAACAGCCGACGTTCGAAGTGCGCAGCGAACTCGGAGGCGACGTGGTGACCCGCTACACCTACGACGATCTCTCGAACGCGGTCGCGACCGCCACCGGAGCGGATCCGACCGGGCCGAAGATCTTCCTGCTCCAGAGCCGTGACGGCATCACGTGGTCGCGCGACGCGCTCGACGACATCGCCGGCCAGGCCGTCTCCGGGACGGGTGGCATCCGGGTGACCGACACCCAGGTGATCGTGGCGGCGAACCTCGCCGGCGAACGCAACACCAACGGCACCCCGAAGCAGACCCTCCTCATCGCCACCCCCGCCTCCTGACCCCGCCGCGGGGGGGGGGGGAGTGCACCGAGGGGGGGGGGGGGTTGGGCAACACGGGGGGGGGGGGGGGCGGGGCGGGGG
>JANNQK010000084.1:0-2213 GCA_031400715.1 Actinomycetes bacterium
AAGATCCGCGAGTTCGCGCAGCTCGACACACCCATCCACGTCGCCGGCCCCGAAGGTGTGCGCCGATCGTACACGCTGGGCGAACTGCTTCCGGAGAGCTTCGGTCCGGCGCACCTCGGAGTACGACCGTCGGCGTCCTAACCTGACCGGCGTGACCAGCAGTCGGGTTCCGTTCCTCACCGCCAAGCTCCAGGGTTTCGGCACCACGATCTTCGCCGAGATGAGCGCCCTCGCAGCATCCACCGGCAGCGTGAACCTCGGCCAGGGCTTTCCCGACACCGACGGACCGATCGAGGTGCTCGACGCCGCCGTCGATGCGATCCGCGGCGGACAGAACCAGTACCCGCCCGGGCCCGGTCTCCCGGTCCTGCGCGAAGCGATCGCGGATCACCAGCGTCGCTTCTACGGCCTGGCGTACGACCCCGACACCGAGGTGCTGGTGACCGCCGGTGCGACCGAAGCGCTCGCCGGCACACTGCTCGGCCTGCTCGACACCGGGGACGAGGTCGTGCTGTTCGAGCCGATGTACGACAGCTATCAGGCATGCATCGCGCTGGCCGGTGCAACGGCACGTCCGGTCACGCTGCGGCCGCCCTCGTACGGTTTCGACATCGACGAGCTGCGAGCCGCGATCACGCCCAAGACCAAGCTGATGCTGATCAACACGCCGCACAATCCGACGGGCAAGGTGTTCGATCGAGCGGAGATGCAGTCGATCGCGGACCTGGCGATCGAACACGACCTGATCGTGATCACCGACGAGGTGTACGAGCACCTGCTGTTCGACGGGGCCGAGCACCTCGCGATGGCGACCCTGCCCGGCATGCGCGAGCGCACGCTGAGCATCTCCAGCGGCGGCAAGACCTTCAACACCACCGGCTGGAAGATCGGGTGGCTGTGTGGCCCGGCTGCGCTCGTCACTGCGGCCCGCACCGCGAAGCAGTTCCTCACCTACGTCAACGGTGGTCCGTTCCAGGTGGGCATCGCCGCGGGGCTGATGCTCGGGGATGGCTTCTTCCACGGGCTGTCCACGGAGATGCAGTCCAAGCGCGACCGATTGGTGCCGGGTCTGGTGCAGGCCGGCTTCGAGGTGTACCCGACGAGCGGTACCTACTTCGTCACGGTCGACATCCGATCGTTGCGCCCCGACGGTGACGGCATGGCCTTCTGTCGCGAGCTGCCGCACCGTTGCGGTGTCGTCGCCATTCCCAACGAGGTGTTCTACGCCAATCGCCACGAGGGCCGGCACCTCGTGCGCTTCGCGTTCTGCAAGCGCCCCGAGGTGCTCGACGAGGCCGTCACCAGGCTCGCCACGCTGGCCCTGTGACGATCGATCAGCGACGCCCGACAGCGACGCCCGATCAGCGACGGTCGTCGAGGAACCCGAAGCGGCGCCGTGTGGCGGCCACGTGGGCCGGGTCGACGTCCGCGAGCAACACGGTCTCGCCCACGGCGCCCGTCGCGAGCATCTCGCCCAGAGGATCGACGATCCTGCTGTCGCCCACGTAGGGGAGGCCGCCACCGGTTCCCACCCGATTGCAGCCCACGACGTAGGCGAGGTTCTCGATCGCTCTCGCCTGCAGCAACGACATCCAATGGGTGCGCCGCGGCTCGGGCCAGTTGGCGGGCACCAGGTACACATCGGTGTCATGGGCGAGTTGCCAGAACTCGTCGGCGAAGCGGAGGTCGTAGCAGACGAACATGCTGATGCGCACACCGTCGATCTCGATGGTCCGGAACTGATCGCCTGCCCGGAAGTGCTTGTCCTCGCCGCCGAACCCGAACGGATGGATCTTGCGGTAGCGGTGCACGGTGCCGTCGGGTCCGGCCAGGACGAAGGAGTTGTAGGGGCGTGGATCGCCGTCGTCGCCGAGCTCGGGGCAGCTGCCGCCCACCCACACGTCGTTCTGCTGGGCCTGCGCGGTCAAGAACTGCGCCGACGGCCCGCCCTCTGGTTCGGCGAGGTCGTCGGTGTCGACGGCGAAGCCCGTGGAGAACGTCTCGCTGAGCAGCACGAGCCGCGCGCCCGATGCCGCCGCTCCACGGATGCGTGGCGCCAGTCGTTCGAAGTTCGCGTCGCGGTCGTTCCAGACGATGTCGTGCTGTACGGCGGCGATGCGCATGCCGAGGATCGTAGACGGTCGACCACCGCTGCGGCCGTGGTCGCGGCCGTGGTCGACCCGTCGATGCACCCCCAGCCACCCGACGAGCGT
>JANNQK010000085.1:0-51092 GCA_031400715.1 Actinomycetes bacterium
CTCAGCAGCACGAGCGCCCGCTTCCCCGTCGAGGAGGTAACCGACATGATCGACCTCGCAGCAGACGCCCGCCAGGGCGGCGTCAACATCGAGCTCGCCGGCCAGGCGATCGACAACGCCCAGCAGGGCAGCATCGGATCCGAAGGCATCGGCCTGCTCGTCGCCGCGCTGGTGTTGCTGATCGCGTTCGGTTCGCTCGTTGCGATGGGCCTGCCGCTGGCAACCGCGCTGTTCGGCGTCGGCATCGCCCTCGCAGGCGGGCAACTGCTCACCCTGCTGATCGACGTGCCCGACTGGGCCAGCTCGGTTGCGACCATGATCGGTCTCGGCGTCGGCATCGACTACGCCCTGCTGATCGTCACCCGCTACCGCACCGAACTCGCCAACGGCGCCAACCCGACAGCCGCCGTCTCGATCGCCATGGCCACCGCAGGTCGATCCGTCGTGTTCGCCGGCATCACCGTCGTCATCTCACTGCTCGGCATGCTCACCATGAACCAACCGTTCGTGCCCGGCGTTGCGTTCTCCGCCGTGATCGCCGTGCTGGCAGTCATGTCCGCAGCCCTCACCCTGCTGCCCGCTCTGCTCGGCTTCACCGGCCGCAACATCGACCGCCTGTCGCTCCCCTTCCGGCGCCCAGCGACGAGCCCCGCGACGAACACCCACAGCTTCTGGTATCGGTGGAGCCGCACCGTGCAGCACCATCCCGTCATCACCGGGCTGCTCGGTGCAGCTGCACTCGCCATCCTGATCGCGCCGATCACCGGAATGCGCCTGGGCTACCCCGATGCCGGCAACGACCCCACCGACCTCACCACACGACGGGCCTACGACCTGATGACCGACGGCTTCGGCGCCGGTTTCAACGGCACCTTCGTGCTGGTCGCCGACCAAGGCGACGCTGCCACCATGGCGACGCTGGACGACCTCCACGACACGCTCCTCACCACCCCTGGCGTCGCCGCGGTCTCACCCCCCATCGCCGGCCCCAACGCCGACGCAGCAGTGATCGCCCTCACCCCGACAGCAAGTCCGCAGGACGAAGCGACCACCGACCTGCTCGACGCGCTCCGCAACGACGTGGTCCCCGCCGCACTTGTCGGCACCGATGTCAACGTGGTGATCGGCGGCATCACCGCAGCCAACGCCGACCAGACCGAGAGCATCTCGTCCCGGCTCCCACTCTTCATCGGCGCCGTGATCGTGCTGTCGTTCCTGCTGCTGCTCGCAGTGTTCCGCTCCGTCCTCGTGGCCCTCAAAGCAGCGATCCTGAACCTGCTGTCGATCATCGCCGCCTACGGCGTGGTCGCCTACGCCGCCCAAGGCGAATGGTTCGGCCAACTGTTCGGCATCACCACCCCGACCCCGATCCCGGCGTTCATCCCGATGATGATGTTCGCGATCCTGTTCGGGCTCTCGATGGACTACGAGGTGTTCCTCCTCTCCCGAGTCCGCGAGGAGTACCTGCGAACCGGCGACAACGCCACCGCCGTCGCCGACGGTCTCGCCGCCACCGCCAAGGTGATCACCGCAGCCGCGCTGATCATGACCGCAGTGTTCGGAGCGTTCATCCTCGATCCACAGATCTTCCTCAAGATCATCGGCATCGGCATGGCCGCCGCAGTCATCATCGACGCCACCATCATCCGCCTCGTCCTGGTGCCCTCGACGATGGAACTGCTCGGCGACAAGAACTGGTGGATGCCAGCCTGGCTCGACCGGATCATCCCCACCCTCGACGTCGAAGGCTCGCACGCCCACCCCGAAGCGACGATCGAACCGGCAGTCACGCCAGTCGTCGAGCCTCAGCCTGATTTCGCCAACGTCTGACCCGCCTGCTGACCGGTGGGGCGAAGCAATTCGCCCCACCGGTCAGCACGGCCCACTTCTCACCTCTTCCACAGGAGCTCTCGACATGAACACCACCACGACCGCCGCGGCCACCCGACCCGCCACCTTGCCGAACCGAGTGCTGCGCTGGATGCCCACCTTCCTCGGCTTCCCGGCCGGCGGCCTCGCCGCCAAACTGATCATCGGCCGCGTCGACCACCTCGGCGCGGCCGTCGCCGGCGGCGCCATCACCGGAGCGTTCATCGGCCTCGCCCAATGGCTCGGCATGCGTCGCACCGGCGTGTCGCCCGAACGGTGGATCGGCGCCACAGCTGCCGGCCTCGCCATCGGACTCGGGGCCGGCGCATCCGCCGTCGGCTACCGCACCGACCTCGCTGCCCTCGCCACCCAGGGCGCCATCAGCGGACTCGCCATCGGCATCGCCCAAGCACTGGTTCTCCACCGCCGACTCGGCCGAATCGTGGCTGTGTGGCCCGCGATGGTCGCCATGCTGTGGGCACTCGGGTGGACCATCACCACCGCCGCCGGCGTCGATGTCGAAGCCCAGTACACCGTGTTCGGATCCAGCGGCGCGCTCGTCGTCACCGCGCTCACATCCGTCCTGCCCATCGAGCTCGCACGCCGCCAGCAACGGGCTCCGCGATGAACCGCCAGGTGATGCGCGGAACCGGCCAGACCGGCACCCCTCGAGGAGCCCCCATGTCGATGCCCAGCGGTTGGACCGCGTCGCCGGGCGACCGACCGGTGAACCGTTCGCCGGCCGTCGTAGTGTGACGGCGTGCGTGTGGCGACCTTCTGCGGAAGCCTCGCACCGGTCGCCCCGCGCACCCTGCCCGAGTGCGCCGGCGTCAGTCGGTCGGTGGCCGCATCTTGGCGCGATCGAAGCGGATGGGCAGTTCGGCGCGGATCGCGGCGTCGACCTCGTCGGAGACGTGGCTCGGGAAGTGCGACCCGAGCACCTCGGCGACCTTCTCGGTCGCGCGACGCACGAGCGACGGGCGACCCACCTCGTTCCACTCCTTCGGACTCAGACGATCACCGATGGCCGGATAGATGTACTCCGTCTGCATCAACTCCAGTGTCTGTGGCGAACCGAGGTAGTGACCGGGCCCATCGACCACGGCAGCGCGGATGGTGTCGATCGACATCGCCTCATCGCTCACGTCGATGCCCTTGATCGTGCGCTGCACCGCTCCGACGACGTCGTTGTCGAGCACCACGCCTTCGAGCGAGAAGCCGAGCAGGCTGCCGTGCATGCCGGCGGCTTCGTAGATCAGGTTGGCGCCGGCGTTGCCCACGAGTGCGTGGTTGTAACCCTTCTCGGCCCCTGACTGGAAGTCGGGCACCTTCGAGTCGCTGATGCCCGACGATGTGCCGCCGGTGAGATCGTAGAAGTGAGCCATCTGCCCGCACGCGGCCGAGAGCAACGCTTGCTCGGGGCTGCCGCCGGACATCGCCCCCGACCGCAGGTCGCTGACGAAGGGCCACAGCCCGAAGATCGCCGGAGCGCCGGGCTTGATCGCGTTGACGTAGACGAGGCCGGCCAGCACCTCGGCCACCTCTTGCACCAGTGCGCCGGCGAGCGCCGCCGGCGCCGTGGCACCGGCCTGGCCGGCCGACAGCAACAGCACCGGCATGCCGCCGCGCACCGCCACCTCGAGACAGCGACAGGCGTCTTGAGCGAACTTGAGCGGCGGCACGACGAAGCAGTTCGACTGACTGACGAACGGGCGCTCGCGCCACTGCTTCTCGCCGCCGGCCATGGCGTGGAACATCTGCAGCGACGCTTCGAGGTGATCCGGATGAACCCACGACGTCCCGACGTGCTTGGTGGTGCCCATCACGCTCAGATACGCGGTGTTGATGTCCATCTCGGCCGGATCGGGCAGGTCGCGAGGAACCACCGACCGCTGGTAGAAGTGGATGTGCTCCATCGTGTCGACCAGACGGGCGATGTCGTAGGCGTCCTGCGACGTGGATTCGCGGTACTCACCCGTCTCGGCATTGACGATGTACACCGCAGCCCCCGCCGTACCGAAGTACACCCGCTTTCCCCACGGCTCCATGTCGTGACGCGGATCCTGGCCGTGGAGCACGAAGTTTCGTCCGGCGATGGCGAGGGTGTCTTCCACCAGTGCACGGGGAAAGCGCAACCGACCGCGTTCGTCGACCGTGCAGCCCAGCGGTTCGAGCAGTTCGAGACACGACGGGATCGCATCGGCGAGGCCGATCTGTTCGAGCACGTCGAGCGCCGCCAGATGGACCTTCTGCACCTCGGCGTCGGTGAGCGCGTGGTACCGACCGGAGGTCATGCCCGGATTGACCGGCCGAATGTCGTCGGCGAGTGGTGCGGCGCGCAGCGCACGCCGTGCCTCGCGACCGCCGCGGCGGCCGGCATTTCTGGTGTCGTTCATCGATTCGTTCCCCCAAGGTGACGTTCTCGTCGTTGACTCGCTGTGCATTGGACTTTCCGTGCATTGGACTTTCCGTGCTTTGGACTAGTAGTGCGGTGGTGTGATGACCCACAGCACCTTCACGGGCGTGGTGCCCCGGTTGGCGCAGCGATGCTGCTCAGTGCTGGGAAAGGCGAAGCTGTCGCCCACGGCCAGCTCGAAATGACGGTCCCCCACCCACAGCTGCATCGTGCCCTGCATCACGAGCCCGGCCTCTGCCCCGTCGTGGCTGTAGAGCTCGCTGTCGGCGCCGGCATCGATCGTGGAGATCAGCAGCTCGAGCGGGCCGGCCAGGTTCGGCGAGAGCAACTCCTCGGTGATGCCGAGCCCGGTGAAGGTGAGGTTGCGGCGGTTCGACGCACGCACGATCACATCGCGTTCGTCGGCCGGGCCCTGCACCCCCGTGCGGAAGAACCAGTTCATGTGCACACCGAGCTCGTCGGCAATGCGCTTCAGCACGGCGATCGGCAGGCGCGAGACATCGCGTTCGATCTGGCTGAGGTAGCTGACCGAGATGCCCACACCGGCTGCGACGTCGGCCAGCGTGCGACCCTGCGCCTTGCGCAGCTCGCGAACTCGCCCACCGATGAACGCCTGCTCGTCGTAGGAGTCGGCGGCGTAGGCGTCGCCACCACCGCCCGTGGTCGCTTCTCGTGATGCGCTGACCGCTCGGATCGCCATGGCCCGATGTTGGCATGCTCAGGCCTTGACCCGGGCGCTGGTGGGGTCGTACCACGGAGCGAGCGACACCTCGGCGGCGAATCGCTCTCCCGCCACCTCGATCTCGTAGCTGCCGGCGAGCACGTGGTCGCGAGTCGCCTCGCCATCGGGGTTCGCGACGTACGACATGCCGATCGACCGGCCGACGGTGTGCCCGAACATGCCCGACGTGATCCGCCCGACGAGGACGCCATCCCGGAACACGGGTTCGTTGTGGTAGAGCAACGGCTGCGGGTCGACGAGACGGAACTGGGCCAGCCGCTGGTGCAGACCGTGCTCACGCTGGTCGAGCAGCGCCTCACGGCCGATGAAGCCGCCCGGCTTGTCCCACGCCACGCAGAACCCCAGGCCGGCCTCGAGCGGGGACTCGTCGGGCGAGATGTCGTGTCCCCAGTGGCGGTAGCCCTTCTCCATCCGCAACGAGTTCAGAGCGTGATACCCGGCATGACGCAACCCGAACGCAGCGCCCGCAGCCACGAGCGAGTCGTACACGCCCTGGGCGAACTCGGTGGGGATGTACAGCTCCCATCCGAGCTCGCCGACGAAGGTGACCCGGCTGGCGCGCACCCTGGCGTAGCCGAGGTCGATGATCTGCGACGTGCCGAACCCGAACGCATCGTTCGACAGGTCGGCCGGCGTGAGCGTGGACAGCAACTCGCGCGACCGGGGCCCCATCACGCTCAGCACGGCGTGCGCCGACGTGATGTCGGTGACGATCGCGCGGGCATCGGTCGGGACGTGCTGGGTGAGCCACGCCAGATCGCGGACCTGGGTGGCAGCAGCCGTGACGACGAGGTATCGATCGGCTGCCTCGCGGGTGACGGTGAGGTCGGCCTCGATGCCGCCGCGATCGTTGAGCCACTGCGTGTACACGAGCTTGCCGACGGCCACGTCGACGTCGTTGGCGCAGATGCGATTCAGCACGGCGCAGGAATCAGGGCCTTGCACGAGGTACTTGCCGAACGACGACTGGTCGAACACGGCCACGCCCTCGCGCACCGCCGCATGCTCGGCGGCAGAGTGCTCGAACCAGTTCTGGCGACCGTACGAGTACTCGTACACCGGGTCGACACCGGGAGGTGCGAACCAGTTGGCACGCTCCCAACCCGACGTCTCACCGAAGCATGCACCGGCGGCGGTCAGACGATCGTGCAGCGTGCTGGTGCGCACACCGCGGGCCGTCTCCGGCTGACGGAACGGCCAGTGCATCGCGTACAACAGCCCGAGCGACTCGACCGTGCGGTCGTGGAGGTAGCGCCGGTTGCGCTGGAAGGGCATCACCCGTCGGGCGTCGACGTCCCACAGGTCCATCGGCGGATGGCCGTCGATGATCCAGTCGGCGAGCACCTTGCCGGCGCCGCCCGAGCTCTGGATGCCGATCGAGTTGAAGCCGCACGCGAGATACAGCCCGGCGACCTCGGGGGTCTCACCCAGCAGGTAGCGGTCGTCGGGCGTGAACGCCTCGGGACCGTTGAAGAACAGGCGGATACCGGTCTCGGCCAGCAACGGCATGCGCTTGGTGGCCGCCTCGACCAACGGCGCGATGTGTTCGAAGTCCTCCGGCAGCGAGTCGAAGCAGAACTCGTCGGGGATGCCGCGCATGCCCCACGGCTTGGCGACCGGCTCGAACCAGCCGACGAGCAACTTGCCGGCGTCCTCCTTGAAGTACCCGCAGCCGTCCTGGTCGCGCAGCACCGGCATGGTGGGAGAGATGCCCTCGACCGCCTCGGTCACGATGTAGAAGTGCTCGGCCGCGTGCAGCGGCACCGTCACAGCGATCGCGTCGCCGAGGTCGCGGGCCCACATGCCCGCCGCGTTCACCACGGCATCGGCGCGGATCTGACCCACCTGACCATCGATGGTGTACTCCACGCCCACGGCACGGCCGTTCTCGACCACGATGCGATCGACGCGCGCGTGCTCGACGATGCGCACGCCCTTGCTGCGCGCTCCCTTGACCAGCGCCATGGTGGTGTCGATCGGATTGGTCACGCCGTCGCCCGGCAGGTGCACCGCGCCCACCACGTCGTCGACGTTGGCGAGCGGCAGCATCTCCTTCACGTCGCCCGGCGTGATGATGTTGACCGGCAGGCCGAAGCAACGAGCCATCGACGCACCACGCTTGAGCTCTTCGAAGCGCTCGAGGTTCGTCGCGACCGCCACCGACCCTCGCTGCTGGAATCCGGTCGCCTGGCCGGTCTGTTCCTCGAGCGTGGCGAACAGGTTGGTGGTGTACTGCGCCAGCCGGGTGAGGTTGAGCGTCGCCCGCAGCTGCCCCACCAGGCCTGCCGCATGCCATGTGGTGCCGCAGGTGAGTTGCTTGCGCTCGAGCAGCACGACGTCGGTCACGCCGCGCTCGGCGAGGTGATACGCCACGCTGGCGCCGACGATGCCGCCGCCGACGATGACGACTCGTGCGTTGCTGGGCAGATCGGCCATGTGCACTCCAGAAAGGTGCTCCGCTCGGGGCGGAGCCGCTGTGAAATTCTGCGTATTATTGCACAGCGCTTGGGCACACACGATCGAGGGGACCACATGAGCGAGCAGGCACGGATCGTCATCATCGGCGGTGGCATCGCGGGGTGCGCCACGTTGTACCACCTGGCCGAGATGGGCTGCACCGATGTGCTCCTGCTCGAGCGCGACGAGCTGACGTCGGGTTCCACCTGGCATGCCGCCGGCAACGTGCCCACCTACTCGACGAGCTGGAGCGTGATGAAGGTGCAGGCGTACTCGGCTCAGCTCTATCGCGAGCTCGCGGCCGACCCCGACTTCCCGATCAGTTACCACGTCACCGGTTCGGTGCGGCTGGCCCACAGCCGCGAGCGCATGGCCGAGTTCATGCATGTCACGTCGATGGCCAACGCGAACGGGATGGGCTACGACGTGCTGACACCCCAACAGCTCGTCGATCGCTATCCGTTGATCGAGACCCACGACCTGGTGGGTGCGTTGTGGGACCCGCTCGATGGCGACATCGACCCCTCGCAGGTGACCCAGGCGCTCGCTCGGGCCGCACGTGCCAAGGGTGCGCGCGTGCGTCGGTTCGAGCGCGTGGTCGGCCTGGCGCAACACGCGAACCACAGCTGGACCGTCACGTCGCGCACCAGCGACGGTGCCGAGCACGTCATCGACTGCGAGATCGTGGTCAACGCTGCCGGCTACCGCGCGGGAGAGGTGATGGAGCTGATCGGACGTCATCTCCCGATCGCCCAGATGTCGCACCAGTACCTCGTGACCGAGGAGATCCCCGCCCTCGCCGCCCTCCCCGACAAGCTGCCCTTGCTGCGCGATCCCGACACCAGCTACTACCTCCGCCAGGAACGCAACGGCTTCATCCTCGGCCCGTACGAGTGGCAGGCGACCGCGATGTGGCGCGACGGCATCCCCGAGCAGTTCGCCAACATGTTGTGGTCCGACGACATCGAACGCCTCGAGAAGCAGATCCTCGACGCCGGCGAGCGCGTGCCGGTGTTGGCCGATGCCGGCATCGCCAACATCGTGAACGGCCCGATCCCCTATGCACCCGACGGCTATCCGTACCTCGGCCCCGAGCGTGGCCTGCGCAACTTCTGGCACTGCAACACCTTCAGCTTCGGCATCGCCCAGGGCGGAGGGGCAGGCAAGGCGCTAGCCGAGTGGATCCTCGACGGTCGCCCCGAGTTCGACCTGTGGAGCATCGACCGCCGTCGCTACAAGGACTACGCCACCACCGAGTACACGATCGACAAGGCGATCGAGGTGTATCAGAACGAGTACGCGATCGGCTTCCCGTTCGAAGAGCGGCCGGCCGGCCGGCCGTCGTACACGTCGCCGCTGTACGACACGCTGAGCGCGAAGGGCGGCCACTTCGGCGCCCGCGGCGGCTGGGAGCGGCCCACCTGGTTCGACCCCGAGGGCACGGTGACCGACGAGCCGTTGTCGCTGTTCCGCGACAACCCGTGGCGGCCGTTGGTCGCCGCCGAATGTGCGGCCGTGCGCGAACAGGTGGGCGTGCTCGACCTGCCGGGTTTCACGAAGGTCGAGGTCGAGGGTCCGGGCGCGGCGGCGTACCTCGATCATCTCCTGTGCACCAAGCTGCCCAAGGTCGGTCGGCTCACGCTCGCCTACGCCCTGCTGCCCGACGGCAAGGTGCTGAGCGAGTTGACGGTGACCCGGTTGGCAGACGACCACTTCTACCTGTGCGGTGCGGCGAGCGCCGAGTGGCACGACCTCGACGTGCTCGAGCACGCATTGCCTGCCGACGGCTCGGTCCGTCTTCGCAACGTCACCCACGACCGCGGCTCGCTGATCGTGATGGGGCCGCGATCGCGCGACGTGCTGGCCGCGGTCACCACGTCGCCGCTCGACAACGCATCGTTCCCATGGCTCAGCGTCCGCGACATCGACACCGCCGTCGGTTCTGTGCGAGCGCTGCGCGTGAACTACGTGGGCGAGCTCGGTTGGGAGCTGCATGCCACCACCGAACAGCTCCCCGCCCTGTACGCCGCGATCTGGGCTGCGGGCGAGGCTCACGGAATCCGCGACATCGGCATCTATGCCGTCGACAGCCTGCGCCTCGACAAGTGCTACCGCGGCTGGAAGGGCGATCTGGAGATCGGGTTCTCACCCTTCGACGCCTCGCTCGACCGGTTCGTCGACCTCACCAAGCCCGACTTCGTGGGCAAGGACGCGCTCGTGGCCGAGCACGCATCGGGGTCACCGTGGCGATTCGTTCCGCTCACGCTCGATGCCCCGGGCGAGGCCGACGCTCCGTTCTGCGCGTCGGTCTTCCAGGCAGGTCGCCGGGTCGGCATCGTCACGAGCGGCGGCTGGAGCTTCACGTTGGGCGCCAGCATCGCCCTCGCCTACGTGGAACCGGCGTGCGCTGTCGCCGGCACCACCCTCGAGATCGGGGTGTTCGGCACCCGCGTGGCCGCGACCGTGGGGGCCGAACCCCTCTACGACCCGACGAACGCCCGCATGCGCGCCTGACCGCGACACTGCCTGAGCGCGTCGTCGCTCAGTGGCCGATGGCGACCAACGTCAGCGAGACGCCGGCCAGCGACAGGCCGAGCCGCTGCATCGTTTCGATCTTGTCGCCCAGCACGACGGCCGCCAGCACGATCGTCGTCACCGGGTACAGCGAGGTGATCGCAGCGACCCAGGTGAGCTGTCCCCGGTCGAGCGCCGTCACGAAGAACGCGTTGGCTGCGAAGTCGAGCACCCCGGCGAGGACGATCAACATCCACGACGAGCGGTGCGGCGCGCCCCACGTTCGGCCGCCCCACACCACGAACGCGAGCACCGTGATCGATGCGACACGAACTCCCACCAACGGGAACAAGCCGGCCTCGGCCGACGTCCGCGACAACAGGACGAAGAACAGACCGAACCCCAGACCGGCCAACACCGCCACGGCCATCGTGCGTGCCTCCCGCTCGCGGACGACCCAGCGCTCTCGTGGCGTGAGCCGCAGCGATGTCCGACGCCCAGCGCCGCCGACCGACACCAGCACCGTCGCGGGAACGGAGATCGCGACCCCGACGAGCGTGATCGCTCGAGGACGTTCACCGAGCATCAGGCCGGCAACCAACGGCACGAGCGCTGCAACCAGCGCCATCGTCGCGGTAGCGGTCGACAGCGGCCCGATCGCGAGCGCCCGATAGAGGCAGACCAGCGCCAACGCCGCGCACAGGCCAGCGCCCGCGCCCCACGCGAGATCACGCGCCGACCACGACTCCGCTGGCACCACGAGCAGCACCACGGCCAACGTCACCGCGCTGACCAGCTGGGCGACCAGGGTGACGACGAGTGGATCGGTGCGTCTGCTCGACACTGCGCCGGCGAAATCGGACGCGCCGTACGAGACGCTCGAGAGGGTCGCGAGGAAGACGGCGAACATCGGGAAGGTCGTTCCTACCTGGCGGGCCCGTCGCCCGCAGCGGCTGCCGTCATGTCGGCCGACGCTAACAGCGGGCGCGGTTGATTCGAGGCTGTACAGATTCCGATTGTGGGGTTCTGACTCAAGAACCAGACTGACGAGCCGATGGAAACCGGGATGGAAGCCGGGATGGAAACCGGGATGGATCAGGGCACAGGTCCCTCCGACGCGGCCCCGCGCGCCGTGGGCGACGAGACGTCGGACGACGCGCGCCGGCCCCTCACCAGGGTGCCCCTCGATCCACCGCGCACGATGGAGCCGGCGATCGAGTGGTGTCGCCACGAGGTGCGCCGTCTGGTCGCATGGCGCCTCGTCGGCAACGCGGCTGTGGTGCTCGCGGTGGTCGTGCCGCTGACCTGGTGGCGGTCCGGTTCGGCCGCGCCGGCGATCGCGATCGGCTGCACCGCAGCGCTGGTCACAACCCTCTGCCACATCGGCATCGTGCTCGTCGCGGGCCCACTCGGATTCACCTACCTCGAGAGGTTCACCGCAGCACCGCCCGAGTACTCCCTGGTCCACGCAACATCGGTGCTCGGCACGCACCCGGTGGAGATCGCCGCCCACGGACCTGCCGACTTGTGGGACCTCGACCCGGATCACGAGCCTCCGTGCCCGTCCACCGATCTCGTCCCCTTCGACCCCACGACTGCCTCCACGATGCCAACGGTCGTGGTCGCGGCCACCGATGACGATCTCAACCCCGAGCGACGCGTTGCGATCGCGGCCGCGCTGAGCGAGTTGGGCTTGTCTCCTGTGGCCACCGTCCGTGCCGACCGACTCGGCAGGACGATCGACCTGTTCACCGACGGCGACCGGATCGTCGTCGCTGCCGACCGCACAGACGGCAGTGTCACCGTGCTCACCGAGCTCCCCGGATTCCGGGTGCTCATCTCCAGTGCCTTGCTCATCCCACCCACCGACGACTTGGTGGTCAACGTGGTCCGCGATGCATACCCGGCTCGCCTCGTGCTCTCCCACCAACGGCTGGTCGAACAGGCGTTTCGATCTCGGGCGCGGGTGAGCGAACCGGTCGGGCTGTTCAAGCTCGCACAACATCGCGAACTCGAGGCGTACCGCGAGCTCGGACCGTTCTGGTCGGCGATGCTCGACCTTCGGTGCCGCCCGTCGGGGGCTCGCCTGGTCGCCGCGCCGTTGGCCGACGATGTGCTGCTGTTCTCCGGAAACCGGTTCTTCCAGCACCCCTGACCCTCGCTGAGCTGGTTCTCCCCGTACCGGGCGCGCCGGTGTCACATCCATCGGCTACAACGCTGGAATGCCCATCTCGTGCGTCTACTGCGGCGGCAGCCATGCCGACGCCCGAGGTGTGCGCGCGTGCTGGGAGCGCAACGACGGCACCGACGCTCCTTCGACAGCCCCTTCGACAGCCCCTTCGACAGCCCCAGCGACGGGCCCGCCCGATGCCGGGTTCGATCCCGGGTTCGATGTCAGGGCCGATGTCAGGGCTGATCCGACCCTCACCCGGGCGCCTGCTCACCGGGGGCACCCGAACCTCGGCCGTCACGTCATCATCCGGCCGGGTCAGACAGTCCCGGCTGCCTGGCTCCCGTGCGAACGCGTCGCCATCGGCGCCGACGACGTTCACCATCCCCACACGGCCATCGATCGGCTGCGCACGGTTGCACTCGCTCGCGTCGCCCTGGTGATCGAGCTCGACGAGACCACCGATGCAGCGTTGGCGGCGCCCCAGCGCACCGAGCTCGCCCCCCATGAGGTCGGCCCGCGCTTCGAACTGCAGCTCGCCATGCTCCAGCACCTGGTGCGCTCGAACGCGGTCGATGCCACCGGGGAACCCACCGGCAGCGCCGGGTGGTGGGTGCTCGATCGAGCGGTCGCGCTCGGCGCACAGCCGGGCGATGGCGAATCGAGCGACGTGCTGCTGCCCGACGGCACCCTGGCCTGGCTCGATGGTGGGCCGCCGCGTTGGAGCCCCCCGATCGTCGGCTGCGCGGTGCTGCACCGCATCGCGATCGAGCACGGGTCCCTCGTCCCGTTCGGCCCCAACGACCAGATGGCCGCGACGGCTGTCGAGCTGGCGCCCGACCAGCTCGCCGCCGTGGTCCACGACGGCGGAGCGGCACGCATCATCGCCCCGGCCGGCTCCGGCAAGACCCGCGTGCTCACCGAGCGGGCCCGTCATCTGATTCGCCAGTGGCACGTGCCCGCGTCGGCGATCAGCCTCGTCGCGTTCAACAAACGCGCCCAGGAGGAGATGCGCGAGCGCACGCCCGACCTGCGCGGCCTGCACGTGCGCACCCTCAACGCCATCGCGCTCGCGATCGTCAACGGTGCCGCACCGTTCGCGCCGCAACCGAAGCGGTTCGAGACCATCGACGAGGGCGAGGTGCGCCGCATCATCGGCCGTCTCGTGAAGTTCCCGCGCAAACGCAACGCCGACCCCGTCGCCACCTGGATCGAGGCGCTGTCGCTCGCCCGGCTCGGGTTGAAGTCGCCCGAACGCGTCGAGCAGCTGTACGACGGCGACATCGAGGGCTTCGCCGACGTGTTCCCGCGGTATCGACGCGAGCTCGAGCGGGCCGGGCGCCTCGACTTCGACGAACAGATCCAGCGCGCGCTCGAGATCCTGCTCGCCGACACCGACGCGCGCATTGCGGCCCAACGGGCCTGTCGATTGATGCTCGTCGACGAGTTCCAGGACCTCACCCCCGCGCATCTGTTGATGGTGCGACTACTGGCCGGACCCGACGGCGCGGTGTTCGGGGTGGGCGACGACGACCAGACCATCTACGGCTACAACGGCGCCGACCCGTCATGGTTGATCGACTTCGCCGAACTGTTCCCCGGCGCCGGCGAACACCCGCTCGAGGTGAACTACCGGTGCCCGGCCGATGTGGTGGCCGCAGCCGACATGTTGCTGCGCCACAATGCGGTTCGAGTGCCGAAGACGATCCGGGCCGGGGCCGCCGCCACCCCGCGGGGACTATCCGTCGAGCCCGGCGACTCGCCGGTCGAGACCACGGTCGAGATCGTCAGCCGCGCAATCGCCGATGGCGTCCCACCCACCGACATCGCCGTTCTCACCCGGGTCAACTCGCTGCTGGCTCCCGTGCAGGTCGCGCTCGGCGCGGCAGGCGTGCCGGTCACCGGAGGCGTCGGTCGTGAGTTCGTCGACCGAACCGCGGTGCGCGCCGCGCTGGCCTGGCTGCGTCTCGCCACCGCCGACGAACGCTTCGAGGCCGACGACATGGCCGAGGCACTGCGCCGGCCGACTCGTTCGCTGCACCCGAGCGTCGCCACGTGGGTCGGCGAGCAGACCTCCGTCGACGGGCTCAGGCGACTGGCCGGCCGCGTGAACGGTGAGCGCGATGCGATGCGGATCGAGGAGTTCGCAGCCGACATCGAACGGCTCCGACGGCTGGCGGCAACCCGAGGCACAGCCGGGACGACCGGTTCGATCCTGGGCGCCCTGCGCGATGCGATGGGTCTGGCGTCCAGCATCGCCACCCTCGACGTGCACCGTCACGGTATGAACCGCGCCGCGCAGAACGACGACCTCACCGCCATCGCCCAGTTGGCCGACCTCCAACCCGATCCGCGTCAGTTCGAGCGCTGGCTCCGGGCAGGCGTCAGCGCGCCATGGTCCACGGGAGGGGTCACGCTCGCGACGGTGCACCGTGTGAAGGGTCAGGAATGGCCGCTGGTGATCGTGCACCAGGCCGACGCCGACCAGTTCCCCCACCGCTTGTCCGACGATGTGGCCGAAGAACGACGCGTGTTCCATGTGGCGATCACACGGGCCAGCCGGCGACTGCACATCGTGCCCGACTCGTCACCGTCGCCCTTCATCGCCAACATGTCCGAAGCCCCTGCGCCGCGACGTGCCGCCTCCACCGCGCCAGCGCCGAAACCGCCGACCACCCCGCCCCGCGACGCACGTCCCGGACACGGCTTGTCGGGCGACGATGCGGCGTTGTTCGCATCGCTGAAGGAGCTGCGCCTGCATCTCGCATCCGGAAAGCCGGCCTACACCGTGTTCGCCGACGCCACGCTCGAACAGATCGTGCTCACCCGACCGGCATCGCTCGCCGAGCTCGGGCGCACCAAGGGCGTCGGCCCGGCCAAACTCGCCGCCTACGGCGACGCGTTCGTGAAGGTCATCGCCGACTGGCCGGCGGCGACCCCGATCGATCGCTGATCGATGACGCTCAGTGCCCGCGCAGTCCGATCAGCCAGCGACGAACGTTCTCGCCGAGGGCACTCACGTCGTAGCCGCCTTCCTGGAGCACCACGGTCGGCAGGCCCAGTTCGGCCACCATCGCACCGCACCGTTCGAAACCGTCGGTGGTGACGGCGAGGTCGCTGATCGGGTCGGTGAAGAACGTGTCGAGCCCGAGCGAGACGATCAGCGTGGACGGGCCGAAGGCGGCGATCGCGTCGCACGCAGTGGCCAGGCCGGCCAGGTAGGCGGTGTCGTCGGCGCGCAGCGGCATCGGCAGGTTGAGGTTCAGACCGAGCCCCCGGCCCGTGCCGGTCTCGTCGGCGTAGCCGATCGAGTACGGGTACGCACGAGCGGGGTCGCCATGCAGCGACACGTATTGCACGTCGTCGCGGTCGTAGAAGATCTCCTGGGTGCCGTTGCCGTGGTGGTAGTCGACATCGAGGATCGTCACCTTCGTGCCGGTCGTGCTGGCAACGTGGTGCGCGGCGATCGCCGCATTGTTGAAGAAGCAGTAGCCGCCGTAGCGCTTCGACGTGGCGTGATGCCCCGGCGGCCGGCACAAGCCGTAGGCATGCGCCTCGCCGCCGAGCACGAGTTGGGTGGTGGTGAGCGCCGTGTCGACCGCGCCGCGGGCGGCGTCGTAGGTGCCTTCGGTGAGCGGTGTCGTGGTCTCGAAGCACCAGTAGCCCATGCGCCCGTTGATCGATTCGGGTTCGCGGGCCGCGCTCATCTTGTTGCGCAGATCTGCGCTGTAGAAGACGTCGGGTGTCACTTCGCGGTGATGCCCGTTGACGGCTTGGTACTCGGCCCAGGCGGTGGTGAGGAAACGCAGCAACCCAGGGTCGTGAACGGCCTCGATCGGGGTCGTGCCCCACGCCGTCGGCTCGACGAGCGCGAACGAACCGTCGGCCTCCAGGCGCTCTCGGATCGCTTCGGCCCGGCCGATGTGTTCGAACGGGCTGTGCGCCGTGGACGTCTCGAACTCGACGTGGGGATCATGACGCAGGTGAGCGGGCGTGTAGACGACATGCACGTCTGCATCGTGGCAGATCCGGCCATGCCGGCACAGGCCCGTCGTTGCTACCGTCGGCGCGTGCCCGAACTGTCAGCATCACCCGAGTCGTCGTCACTCCCCCGCGCCCGTCCCGCCGTCGACCACCTCCCCGCGTATCGCCCTGGCAAGGGAGCTGCGCAAGCCGAGGCCGAGCACGGCATCACCAATGCGATCAAGCTGGCCTCGAACGAGAACCCCGATCCACCGCTCGACGAGATCGTGGCAGCCGTGAGCGCAGCAGCGGCAGGGGCCAACCGCTATGCCGACCATCGCGCCACCGCACTGCGCGAGCGCATCGGCTCGTGGTTGCAGGTCGATCCGGCGAGCGTGACCATCGGCGCCGGATCGGTCGGGCTGTTGCAACAGTTGTTCCTCACCTTCGTCGATGCAGGCGACGAGGTGGTCTACCCGTGGCGATCGTTCGAGGTCTACCCGGTGTACACGAGGCTGATGGGTGGCATCGAGGTCACGACACCGCTCACGGCCGACCATGCCTTCGACCTCGACGCGCTGGCAGCGGCGATCACGCCGTCGACGCGCATGGTGCTGCTCGCCACGCCGAACAACCCGACCGGAACAGCGCTGCGCACCGACGACCTGCGCGCCCTCCTCGCCGGCATCTCGCCCAGCACCGTCGTCGTGATCGACGAGGCGTACCGCGAGTTCCTCGATCCGAGCTTCGGCGACCCGGTACAGGAGTTGGTGCCAGAGTTCCCGAACGTGGTGGTGACGAGAACGTTCTCGAAGGCGCACGGTCTGGCCGGCGTTCGAGTCGGGTATGCGGTCGGCCACCCCGACGTGATCGCGTCGATCGACAAGACGCTGTTCCCGTTTGCGGTCAACGGGTTGGCCCAGGCAGCCGCGATGGCGGCGATCGACTCGATCGATCTGATCCAGGCGCGGGTCGAACGCATCCTCGGGGAGCGCGCCCGTGTGATCGCGTCGCTCGTCTCCGACGGATGGTCACTCCCCGACGCACAGGCCAACTTCGTGTACCTGCCGCTCGGAGAACGCACCGACGTGATCTACCTCGGGCTCGAAAAGCGAGGTGTGGTCACTCGCCCGTTCAGCAACGAGGGCATCCGCGTCACCATCGGCAACGTCGAGCAGAACACCCGCTTCCTGGCAACGCTCGCTGACGTCGCCCAGCCCAACTGACTCACCCACCCGACATCGTTCTGGTCGCGCCTTCTTTCGAATGGCGAAGGGAATCGCGACCAGAACGATGTCGATCGCGCCCGATCAGACCAGTTCGAGCGACTCGTCGAGATAGAGCTCGCGGCACTTGGCCCGCTGCAGCTTGCCGCTGCTGGTCTTGGGCAGGGTGCCCGGCTTCACCAACATCACGTCGCGCGCCGGCAAACCACACACCTCGAGCGTGCGATGGTGGATCGAGTGGCGCACCTCGTCGAGCGCACCATCGGCATCGCTCGGGCGCACCTCCGCCACGACGACCACCGTCTCCTTGCCCTTGTACCCGTCGACACCGAATGCGATCACGTTGCCGGCGCGCACCCCGTCGAGAGTTCCACAGGCTCGCTCGATGTCCTCGGGGAACACGTTGCGGCCGCCGACGATGATCACGTCCTTGATCCGCCCGCACAACACGAGTTGGCCGTCGATCACGTAGGCGAGGTCGCCGGTGCACAGCCAGCCGTCGCGGAACAGTGCAGCAGTCGCGTCGGCGCGCTTGTAGTAGCCGGGGGTGACCGACGTGCCGCGCAGCAACAGCTCTCCGACATGACGTTCCGGGAGCTCCGCGTATGTCTCCGGGTCGACGACCTTCAACTCCAGCCCCGGGACTGCGGTGCCGAGCAGCGGCAGGCGACGGACGTCGAGCTCTTCTTCGGCGTCGCCGATGAGGAGCGGCTTGGCGATGCGGTCGCGTTCGAGCACCACGCGATCGACCGAGTCGGTCTGCAGGCCCATGTGGCGCTTCGGGAACGACCCTCCGATGGCCACCTCTGCCATGCCGAAGGCCGGGAACACGCTGCCGGGCCGGAACCCGAACGGTTCGGCTGCAGCGACGAACGCCTCGACTGCGGCCGGGTCGACGGGTTCGGCGCCGCTGAGAGCAAGCGTGAGCGTGGAGAGATCGAGTTCCTTCGCCCGCTTCAGCGCGCGGGTGGCGAGCACCCAGCTGAAGTTCGGCCCGGCCGTCGCCGTGCCGCCCCAGTCGCTGATCCACTGCATCCAGTTGCCCGGGTGGGCGAGGAAGTCCTGCGGCGCCGCCTGCACGAGCTGCACGCCACGCGTCATCGGGATCGACAGGAAACCGACGAGGCCCATGTCGTGATAGAGCGGCAACCACGACACCATCACCTCGTCGAGGGTGAGCTCGGCAGCGGTGCAGCATGCGTCGATGTTGGCGGTGAGCACCCGGTCGGGGATCATCACGCCCTTTGGCTCGCTGGTCGAACCGCTCGTGTACTGCAGGATCACCAGGCGCTCCGGGTCGTTGGCCGGGATCTCCAACCGCTCGCCGCTCACCTGGCCGGCGATGCCCGGCAGCACGTTCTTCATCGGTTCGATCGGCGGGTCACCCGGCGCGGCGGCGTAGAAGTCGGCGAGCAGGTCGTCGATCAGGACCAGCTTGGCGTCGCCGTGACGGATCCGACCCCGCGTCGATTCGATGAACGCATCGAGCGAACCCATGCGCATCGGCAAGGGCAGCACCATCGATGCACACCCGGCCAACCAGCAGCCCTGGACGATGGTGATCAACGGCCTGCTCGTGGGCCCGAGGATGGCGACGTGGTCGCCCGGCACCAGGCCGCGCGCCTGCAGCGCCGCACCCACGACGCGAGCGTCGTCGTGGATCTCGGCCCATGGCACGAACCCGTCTGCGTCGACGGGGGCGATCGAGTTGCCGACGAACCGCACCCCGGTCGGACGATCGGCCGCCTCGATCAGGCGCTCGACGATCGAGAGCGACGTCGGACTCGTCGAGGATGTGGCTGTTGGAGCCTGCTGGTGCTCGCCCGAAGACATGAGTGGAAACCGTAGCGGTGCCTGCAGGCACCCGACCGCACCCGACCGCACCGGGTCGATGCACCGCCGGGAATGACCACGGGGCCCGACGGTGCGAGTCCATAGAATCAACGCCTCTATGAGTACCGCGAGCGACATCCCCTCCAGCGAGCCACAACACGCCTTCCGGTACTCGGGCGCGCTCGCACAGGAGATCGAACCGCGCTGGCAGGACTGGTGGGACCTGCACGGCACGTTCCACACGGCCAACCCGTCGGGGCCACTCGGCGACCCGGCGGTGAAGGACCAGCCGAAGCTGTTCGTGCTCGACATGTTCCCCTATCCCAGCGGCACCGGCCTGCACGTCGGGCATCCCCTGGGGTTCATCGGCACCGACGTCTACAGCCGCTACCAGCGGATGACCGGCCACAACGTGCTGTACACAATGGGGTTCGACGCCTTCGGCCTGCCGGCCGAGCAGTTCGCCGTCCAGACCGGGCAGCACCCCGCCATCACCACCGCCCAGAACGTGGCCAACATGCGTCGCCAACTGCGACGCATCGGGCTCAGCCACGACCCTCGCCGCAGCATCGACACCACCGACCCGGCCTACTACCGATGGACCCAGTGGATCTTCAGCCAGATCTTCAACGCCTGGTACGACACCGATCGGAACACGGCCCGCCCGATCAGCGAACTGATCGACGAGTTCATCGCCGGGACTCGGCCCACGCCCGACGGGCGCGCGTGGCAATCGTTGACCGCGCCCGAGCAGGCCGACGTCCTCGACGGGTACCGGTTGGCCTACATCAGCGAGGCGCCGGTCAACTGGTGCCCCGGTCTGGGCACCGTGGTGGCCAACGAAGAGGTCACCGCCGACGGCCGCAGCGACCGGGGGAACTTCCCCGTGTTCAAGCGCAGCATGCGCCAGTGGATGATGCGCATCACCGCCTACGCCGACCGCCTGATCGATGATCTCGAGCTGCTCGACTGGACCGATTCGATCAAGGCGATGCAGCGGAACTGGATCGGCCGCAGCGAAGGTGCCCAGGTCGACTTCGAGTCCCCTGCCGGTCCGATCAGCGTGTTCACCACCCGACCCGACACCCTGTTCGGTGCGTCGTTCATGGTGTTGGCGCCCGAGCATCCCCTGGTCGACGCGCTCACCACGTCCGATCACGCGGCCGCGATCGCCGAGTACCGCCGCGTGGCGGGCACCAAGAGCGACGTCGCCCGTCAGGTGGAGGACAAGACGAAGACCGGTGTGTTCACCGGCTCCTACGCCACCAACCCGATCAATGGTGCCCAGGTGCCGGTGTGGATCGCCGACTACGTGATGATGGGGTACGGAACGGGTGCGATCATGGCCGTGCCGTGCGGCGACGAGCGCGACTTCGAGTTCGCCCGCCAGTTCGGCTTGCCCATCCCGCCCATCCAGCAGCCGCCGACGAGTTGGTTCGACCAGCACGGCGTCGAGCCTCAGACGGGTGACGCGCTCGACACCAGCGTGTGGCCGCTGGCGTTCGTCGGCGACGCGCCGTACGTGAACAGCGCCAACGATTCACTCGACCTGCCACTCGACTTGAACGGGCTGGACAGCATCGCCGAGGCGAAGCGTCGCACCAACGAATGGATCACGGCCCACGGGTGTGGCGAGGCCACGATCAGCTACAAGCTGCGCGACTGGCTGTTCAGCCGCCAGCGCTACTGGGGTGAGCCGTTCCCCATCGTCTACGACGAGCACGGCAACGCCCATGCCCTGCCCGACGAGTTGCTGCCGTTGGTGCTGCCGCCAACCGACAGCTTCAGCCCGCGCACCTTCGACCCCGATGACGCGATGAGCAACCCGGAGAGCCCGCTCGATCGGCTCGACTGGTGGACCACGGTCGAACTCGACCTGGGCGACGGCCCGAAGCGCTACCGCCGCGACACCAACGTGATGCCCCAGTGGGCAGGCAGTTGCTGGTACGAACTGCGCTACTGCGACCCCACCAACGAGAACGCGTTCATCGACCGCGACGTCGAGGAGTACTGGATGGGCCCGCGCTTCGACGGGCATCCCGGCGGGGTCGATCTGTACGTGGGCGGGGTCGAGCACGCCGTGTTGCACCTGCTGTACGCCCGGTTCTGGCACAAGGTGCTGTTCGACCTCGGTCACCTGAGCTCGAAAGAGCCGTACCACCGCCTGTTCAACCAGGGCTACATCCTCGCTGCGGCGTTCAAGGACGAGCGCGAGATCTACGTCGACGCGTTCAGCGTGGAAGAACGCGACGGGCGGTTCACCTACGAGGGCAAGCCGGTCACGCGCGAGTGGGGCAAGATGGGCAAGAGCCTGAAGAACGCCGTCGCCCCCGACGACATCTACGAGGCCTACGGCGCCGACACGCTGCGGTTGTACGAGATGGCGATGGGGCCCCTCGATGCGTCTCGTCCGTGGGAGACCCGCGACGTCGTGGGCATGTACCGGTTCCTGCAGCGTCTGTGGCGCAACCTGGTCGACGAAGACACCGGGCACCTGCGCGCTGATCTGCCCGTGTTCGACGACGACACCGACCGGCTGCTGCACCGCACGATCGACGGGGTGCGCGCCGACATGGGCGCGATGCGCTTCAACACGGCGATCGCGAAGCTGATCGAACTGAACAACCACCTCACCAAGCTGGGTGGCTGCCCGAGCGAGACCGCCGAACGGTTGGTGCTGATGCTGTCCCCGCTGGCGCCACACATGGCCGAGGAGCTGTGGCGGATGCTGGGCCACGCCGACACCATCACCTACGAGCCGTTCCCGGTGGCCGATCCGGCCAAGCTGGTCGACGACACCATCGAGATCCCCGTGCAGGTCAACGGCAAGGTGCGGTCGCGGATCACGGTGTCGGCCGACGCTGACGCGGCCACGGTCGAGGCCGTCGCCCTCGCCGACACGAAGGTGCAGGCCAGCCTCGCCGGCGCGACACCGAAGAAGGTCGTCGTCGTCCCCGGCCGCACGGTGAACATCGTCGTGTAGCACGTGACCTTCGACCACTGGAACCCCAGGGGGAGTCGGGGCGACCCTCATCGTGTTCGATCGCCGGGATCGTGTCGATCGTGTCGTCCACGGGCGGCGCCGACAACGGCGACTTCTCCCAGACCCGCCCGGCGCGGCGAACTGCCGATGGACGAACTGACGACCACCGTCGACGAGGCGCTGGCTGCCTGATCGGGCGCGCACGCCTAGCATCGGCGGTCATGCGTCTCGCCGCCTTCGCCCGCACCCCGCTGCTGTTCGGTTCCTCCCCCATCCATCCTCTGCCCCGGCTCAGCGAGGCGCTCGGCGGTGAGGTGGAGATCTGGGCCAAGCGCGAGGACTGCAACTCGGGCATCGCCTACGGCGGCAACAAGGTCCGCAAACTCGAGTACCTGGTGGCCGACGCCCTCGCGCAGGGTTGCGACACGCTCGTGTCGATCGGCGGCATCCAGTCGAACCACACCCGCGCCGTCACCGGCGTGGCCCGCCACCTGGGCCTGAACGTCGTCACGGTGCAGGAGCACTGGGTCGACTGGCCCGACATGGTCTACGACAAGGTCGGCAACCTGCAGCTCACCCGGATCATGGGTGGCGACGTCCGCATCGACGCGTCCGGGTTCGACATCGGCATCCGTGACAGCTGGAAGCAGGCGCTCGACTCCGTCGTCGCCGCCGGCGGGAAGCCCTATCCCATCCCGGCCGGCGCCTCCGACCACCCGCTCGGCGGGCTCGGGTTCGCCAACTGGGCCCTCGAGGTGGCCGCCCAGGAGGCAGAGCGCGACGTCTTCTTCGACCAGATCATCGTGTGCACGGTGACCGGATCCAGCCACGGCGGCATGATCGCCGGTTTCGCACTGGAGGATCCGCAGGGCGAGGGGTCGAGGCGTCGGGTCATCGGCATCGACGCCTCCGCGACCCTCGACAAGACCGTCGAGCAGCTCACTCGCATCGCCCGCAACACGGCCGCCACGATCGAGCTCTGTCGCGAGCTGCGCGACGACGAGATCACCGTGGTCGCTGGCTACGAGGGCCCTGCCTACGGCATCCCCGACCAGGTCACGGTGGATGCCATCCACCTGGCCGCACGCACCGAGGGCATGCTCACCGACCCGGTCTACGAGGGCAAGTCGATGGCGGGCATGATCGGCATGATCCACTCGGGCGAGATCCCGGCCGGCTCGAAGGTGCTCTACTGCCACCTCGGCGGCCAGCCGGCGCTGTCGGCCTACGCGGGGTACCCGGGTCTCGGTTCCTGACCGCCCCCGCCTCCGGATCTGCCCGCACTCATCTGCCGTCGCGGGATCGGTAGCGTGGGCACATGAACGTCGAGGTCGTGGATTTCCAGGCACCGGACGCACCGGAGGCCTTCACCAGGTCGCTGCGCCACACCGGGTTCGCAGTCATCGTCAACCACCCCCTGCCCCAGCCGCTGGTGCAGCAGATCTACGACGAGTGGCTGGCGTTCTTCGAGACCGACGCGAAGCACGCGTATCGGTTCAGCGACGGCGACCAGGACGGCTACTTCGGCCCCGACGTGTCCGAGACCGCCAAGGGCAACACCGTGAAGGACCTCAAGGAGTTCTTCCACGTGTACCCGTGGGGTCAGTATCCAAACGAGGTGAGCGACGCCGCCGTCCGCTACGCGGGCATCGCCAAGCAGATCGCCGAGACCCTGCTCGGCTGGGTGCAGGACAACACGCCTGATCAGGTGCGGAACACGTTCTCGATGCCGTTGCCGCGAATGATGGACGGAAGTACCCGCAGCTTGTTGCGCGTGCTCCGGTACCCACCGCTGACGGGCGACGAGCCAGCCGACGCGGTGCGAGCCGCGGCGCACGAGGACATCAACCTGCTCACCTTGTTGCCGGCCTCGAACGAGCCCGGGCTCCAGGTGCGCGATCGGCTCGGCAACTGGCACGACGTCCCGTGCGACTTCGGCAGCATCGCGATCAACGCCGGCGACATGTTGCAACTGGCCAGCGGCGGGTACTACCCGTCGACGACCCACCGGGTCATGAACCCCACCGGCGACGGCGCGCGCCGCTCCCGGCTCAGCCTGCCCTTGTTCCTCCATCCGGCCGACGACGTGGTGCTGGCCGAGCAACGGACAGCGTTGTCGTACCTGCAGGAGCGGATCGCCGAGCTGCGCAGCCAAGATCTGAAACCCGGTTCCACCCCGCGGCCTGCGAGCTGAACCGGTGTTCTTCCGCCGGGCCAAGCGGGAACAGGCCATCCTCGATGAACCGTTCCCCCAGGCCTGGCGCGACCGACTGGCCTACCGGTGGCCGCTGTTCGTCACCCTCGACGACGACGAACGGGCTCAGCTCGAGGATCTGGTGAAGCTGTTCCTCAGTCGCGTGCGATTCGAGGCTGCACAGGGCTTCACGGTCACCGACGAGATGCGCGTGCTGATCGCCGCCCAGGCGTGCCTCGTGGTGCTCGGCCTCGACCTCGACCTCTATCGCCAGGTCACCTCCGTCATCGTGCATCCCCGGACGGTGGTGCTGACGGGCGTGCATCACGTCGGAAACCACCTGGTCAGCGATGCCGACCAGACCCTCGCCGGCCAAGCTCACCACCGTGGCCCCGTGGTGCTGTCGTGGAGTGCCGTCGCGTTCGAGGCCCGACACCACGAACGCGGTCAGAACGTCGTCATGCACGAGTTCGCGCACCAACTCGACATGGTCGACGGGATGATCGACGGCACCCCTCCGATCACCGATCGTGAACTCAGAGCACGTTGGGTGGCCGTCTGCACCTCGGAGTTCCGGGCGATGCGCCGCGGTGACGAGGGTGTGTTGCGCCCATACGCCGCGACCGACACGGGCGAGTTCTTCGCGGTCGCCACCGAGACGTTCTTCACCCGACCCGTCGATCTGGCGATGCAGTCACCCGAGCTCTACGGGGTGATGCGCGAGGTGTTCAGGCAGGACCCGGCTGCCAGATCGACGCGGTTGGAGCGCCCCCAACACCGAGGCTGACCACGTCTCGAGCATCGCCGCGGCCACAACCGTGACCGAGCCACGGGTGATCTCATCGGAGGACACGGCCGCGGTCACACGGCGGCGGTCACGACGTGACGTCGACGCTTCGACGACGATGTCGACGACGACGTCGGCGGCTCGGGTCGCAGGCCCCGCCTGGCCAACACTCGACGCTCGATCCGGCCGAACACCAATGCATCGACCAGCACGCCGATCACCAACACCACGATCATCGCCGCGATGAGCCCTTCGGTGTCGGACAACTCGCGAGCGAACTGCAGGCGCGCCCCGAGCGACGTCGTCCCCGGGATGACCACCAGCAGCTCGCCGGCCATCAGACTGCGCCAACTGAACGCCCAACCCTGCTTCAGACCCGTGAGCACCATCGGCATCGCTGCCGGGATCACGATCTCGCGATACAGGCCGAGCCCCCGAGCCCCCAGTGTGTGGCCGACGCGGCGCAAGGTGGGAGGCACACCGTCGACCCCGGCGATGATGCCGTTCGCAATCGACGGCGCTGCTCCCAGCACCACGACGAACAGGATCGCGCCCTCGCTGATCTTGAACAGCAGGATCGCGAGCGGGAACCACGCGATCGACGGCATTGTCTGCAACCCGGTGATCAGTGAGCCGATTCCGAGGCGCAGCACCCGCGAGCGAGTGACCGCGATGCCGACCGCACCACCGATCAGCAGCGACAGTCCGAATCCGGTGACGGCACGGCGCATCGTGGTCGCGACCGCTTGCCACAACGGGACCGTGAACAGGTCGTCCCACAGCACCGAGCCGACATCGGTCGGCGACGGCAGCACGAACTGTGGCTTCCACTCCCTCCAGACGATGAACTGCCACGCCGCGAGCGAGATCACGACCGCCAGCAGCTTCGGCCAGGTCGCCGACCAGACCCGTGCGCTCATCGGCCGCCGGACGGCGAGGTTCACATCGAGGTGGTCGAGGCCGGCGAGCTCTTGATCGAGGGTCTCGTTGGCGGACGACAACGCGCTCGCACGGTCAGGCATGCCTGCGCACCTCCTCGCGTAGGCGCACCATCACCTCGGCCGCGATGGCCGACACCTCGGGCGATTCGATGCGCCGTGGGCGCTCGACGGGCACCCCGAACTCGGCGGCCACTCGGCCGGGACGGCTCGACAACAACACGATCCGGTCACCGAGGCGGGCCGCCTCACGCACGTTGTGGGTGACGAAGATCGTCGTGAGTCGCTGCTCAGCGGCCACCCGTTCCACCTCGTCGTGCAGCACGTCGCGGGTGATGGCGTCGAGCGCCCCGAACGGCTCGTCCATCAACAACACGTCCGCTCCCTGACCGAGGGCACGGGCAAGAGCGACCCGCTGACGCATGCCACCCGACAACTCGTGCGGGCGTGCGTCGGCGAACCCCTGCAGCCGAACCAGCTCGAGCAGCGCGAGTGCTTGTTCTCTCCGCTCGGGACGCGGCACCCGCCGAAGCTTCAGCGCAAGCTCGACGTTCTGTACCGCAGTGCGCCAGGGCAGCAGGGCCGCCTCCTGGAACATGAGCGCCACCCGACCGTGCGTCTCGACCGTGCCGATCGTGGGGGTGTCGAGCCCGGCCACCAGGTTCAACAAGGTCGATTTGCCGCACCCCGACGCTCCGACGATGCACAGGAACTCGCCTCGTTCCACGTCGAGCGAGATGCCGTCGAGGGCCAGCGTCGCGGATGGGCCGGCGCCGAAACGCTTCGACACGGCATCGATCCGCACCGCCGGCGCGGCGGCCTCCGCCGTCGCACAGAGCGCGTCGGATGTATCCGGCCGACGAGGTGCCACGATCGCGGCGGGTGAGGCGCGGCCCTCTGGGTTCACGATCGTCACAAGCCCTCCACAGCAGTGATGCCTCGCGTGGCGAGGAGTTCGTTCAACAGCGAGATGTCATAGATGCCGGTGAGGTCGACCGGCTCGAGCAGGCCGACCTCGACAGCGTCGGCAGCCGAACGCTGCAGCGACGCCGCGACGGGGTCGGGACCGAACGAGAGGTTGGCGAGGCTCAGCTCGATCACCCGCGGATCGGTCGGACGACCGGTGATCGAGTCGATCTGGTCGACGACGTCGGCCTGTGCCGTCGCAGAATCGGTGGCGATGAGCTCGAACGAGTCGAGCAGCCCGGAGAGGAACGCCGCCACGATGTCGGGGTGTTCCTCGAGATACGCAGTCCGCACAACGACGTGGGTGGTGACGAACCGACCGCCCGTGTCCGGCCAGAGATCGCGCTCGTCGACCAGCACGAACCCGCCACCTCGTTCGACGAGCCGAGTCGCCCACGGCTCGGGAACCCAGGCACCGTCGATGGTGCCTGCCACGAACGCGTCGAGCGTCGTCGCATTCGATTGAGGCAGCAACGACACGTCGCCGCCCCCGTCGATCGTGGTCGTCAGACCATTGGCCAGCAGCCACGATCGGAGCGCGACATCTTGGGTGTTGCCGAGCGAAGGGGTTGCGAGGGTGCGACCGAACAGCTGATCGACCGACGTGATCTCGGGCTTCACCACTAGGAACGCCCCTCCGGAGGTGCAACCGCTGATGATGCGGACGGCCGCTCCGTCGCTCTGCGCAAAGGCATTGATCGTGGGACTGGGCCCGATGAACGCGATGTCGACGGCCGCGGAGAACAGGGCCTCGATGGTCGGTGGTCCGGCGTCGAAGACGAAGGTGTTGAGCTGCACGTCGGTGCCGAGCGCGGCAGCGAACAGGCCGCTCTCGACGCCGACGAGCGCCGGCGCGTGCGAGACGTTCGGGAAGTACCCGAGGTTCATGGTCGTCGTGGATGTGGGTGATCCGCCGCATGCCGCGACGACAGCGACCGCGACGGCAAGCACCACGCCGGCGCGCACGACGGCCACCCGAGGAAGGGCTGCGACCGGGGAACGCGAGCCGTTGGCGATCGACATCGAACCGTGACCGCTGACCCGCTCGAGCATGCACCCCACCCCCTCTCCTCGATTGTTGACTATACCGATCATGTTTATCGCCATCTGGTCGCTGACGCAAACACGGCGCACTGCAGCACGGTCCGCTCGGCGCGAGATGGGCCACCGACGTGACACCATCGCGCATGACATCTCCCGCATCGGCAGACCCAGCAGCGCTCGCCAACGAGAAGTACGTCTCGCTCGCGACCCGGAAGAAGAACGGCCACCCGGTCTCGACACCGGTGTGGATCGCCGCGCTCCCCGACGGCGCCCTCGGGTTCACGACCGAGCTCGCGAGTGGAAAGGTCAAGCGCATTCGCAACTTCGCCGACGTCACGCTGCAGGCATGCAACTCACGAGGGGCGCTCAAGGACGGTACGACTGCGGTCCCGGCCACGGCCACCGTGCTCACGGACGCCGACGCAGCGCCCGTCGAGGCGGCGATCGCCGCCAAGTACGGATTCATGTTCACGCTGATCAACTCGGCATCGGCGATCGGCAGGTTCGTACGTCGCAAACCCAAGGCACCATCAGCGGCGATCCGCCTCGAGCTCGGGTGACCGCTGCTCCCGCCGTGCTACGGCAGCACTACGGCAAGTAGCTGGAGACGTCGACCACGAGGTGGGTTCTCGCCATCGTGTACACGCACACGGTGCCGTCGACGGCCACGTCGGCCACCACCATGTTCGAGACCGTCTGCCCCGCGACGAAGTTCACATGGGCGGCGTTCGGTCGATCGGTGCCGCAGGGGAACACCGTCACGAAACCATTGCGCACCGGTTCGGTGACGGTGACGGTCAGGACGGCGGCGCCCACGCCTCGGGGAATGCCGCCGCGCCCGGCGACCGGCAGCACGGTCACCGTGTCTGCCGAACGAGCGCCGATCGAGAACTGGAGGCTGTCGACGGTGGACAGACCGGGACCGGAGCGGGTGTCGAGCATGCGCACGGGCACGGACGCCGAGACCGGCGCAGCAGACGGCAGGTACCCTCCGAGATCGACCACCATGTCGACGGTGGCCGAGGTGTAGATGCACACCCGGCCCGTCGGGTCGAGTCCCGTGACCGCGGCGTTGGTGACCGTGCCACCGACGGAGTAGTTCAACGTTGCGGAACTCGGAATCGACCCGCCACATGGGAACACCGTCACGAAGCCGGGTGCCCGAGCATCGGTCGCGGTGACGCTCAGCACCACAGCGTTCACGCGACCCGGCACGCGCGACCGGCCAGCGATCTGCAGCTCGGTCACCGAACCACCGACGCGTGGCCCGATGCCGTTGTCGCGACCATCCACTGTGGACAATCCCTCGCCCATTCGGGTCTCGAGCAGACGGGCCGGCACGTCGGCGGTGAAGGCCGCTCCGAGCGGGACATAGCCGTTCACGTCGACGACGAGGTCGGTGTCGGCCATGGTGAAGACGCACACGCGACCATCGGCACCTGGCTTCACGATCACCGCCGTCGACACCGTCGCGTCGCGAGCATGATTGAGTTGTGCTGCATTGGGTTGCGCCTCGCCGCACGGGTACACGGTGACGAAGCCGGCACGATTCGGACCGATCACGGTGACGTTGAGCGAGACGGCCGCAACTTCGCCCGGGATGCCAGCTCGATTGGCGACCTGCACGCCGCTCAGCGAACCCTCACCGCGACGACCGACACCGGTCTGCTGGCCGTCGACGGTGCCGAGCCCTGGGCCCACCCGGGTCTCCAACAGTCGTGCCGGACCGAGACCGAGAAAGCTCGACCGTCCCGACCCTTCCTGGACCGCAGGCGCCCACGTCGTCGGCGCACCCGCTCCATCCACCAGCGATGAGACGCCGAAGGCGTTCGAGCCGTACACGCGTTGGCCTCCGAAGACGAGGAACTGGTCACAGCCCGCCGTCCGAAGTGCTGCCATGTCGGCGCGGATCTTGTCGGGTGACGGCGTGAGCCCGAAGTGGTCGAAGGCGTTCACACCGCACATCAGGGTGGCCACCTCTGCGTCGTGGGCGCGGGCGACCGACGCCCCCAGATCGCCTGCGTACATGGTGAACGACAGCAGCGACTGGGTACCTGGCAGATCGTCGAGCGCTTCGTCGGTGGCGAAGAAGAGATGGTTCGAAAAGGGACGAATGCCCGACACGGTCGTGACGTCGGCGAGCACGCGGTTCCATCGTTCGATCAGCAGGGGCCACTCGCTGCCGGCCGGATCGAACTCGTCACCCATGTCCCACGCTGCGATGTGCTCGTACACCGGTGCCCAGAACTGGGCTGCGTCGATGCGCACCGACTGGTTCGCCGACCACAGCCGCGCGTCGTACACCACGGTCTTCATGCCGGCTGCGGCATTGATGTCGACCAGGCGTCGATACTGATCCGGCGAGACGTAGCGGTTGGCAGTGAACGCCGGCGTGTAGTCGGGGGTGGGCACGTTGCACGGGCCGAACGTGACATCGATGCCGCTGGTCACGGCCATCGACCGCGCTGCGCCGGCGGCGGCGGGGTCGTCGGGGTGCACCCCGCACCACGCCCATGTGTCGACCGGAGGGCCCGACGGACCGATGCCTGGATCGCCGGGTGCCGCGCTCACACCGACGGCCGGCTGGACGAGCACCGACGAAACGGCGGCTGCGACGATGATCAGCACCGCGACCACCGACGGCACGGGCCGAGCGCGCAGTCGGCGGGCCTGGCCGTTCGCTCGGGATCGCCGCTTCCAGGTTGGCTGGTGTGTGAGTGACGCACCGAACAGGATGAGGCCTCCCAAGGGTTGAGGAATCGCGAGTCCGCACCCCTCGGAGCACGACCATCACGGGACCGAGGCCGCGAAGACACAGCCCGACAGCGAGCAGCCTACGCAGACAGCGGGTCGATCGGTCGTCGCGCCGCCGCCATACGAGATCGGTCGACCACTCTGAGTAGGAATCTCTCGGTCACGTTGACGGCACTCTGCGTTCAAGCTGCGGGTTCGCGATGCCGACAACTGTTGGGCCGACAACTGTTGGGCCGACAATTGCCGGTCGGTGCCTTGCAACCGGAGCGCTCTCGGTTGTGCACCGCGACTCGATCTCCGAGCTGACCAACCGCCACCAACGCACCGATGAAACACTCCACCACCCGAAGCTCCCGCAGGGACGGTCCGCCGACGAGTCGCACGAGTCGCACGGGTCACATACAACGGTCGCGACGGTCGACGGATGCGATCGTGCTGCCCACCCGCTCAGGCACGTCGCTCGCGCGGGTGTTGTTCGTCGCGTCGGTGCTGGCCGCCCTCGTCGCGATCGTCGGTCGATCTCGCTTCACGACCGAGACGGGTCGAGGGCTGGGTGGACTCGACCTGGTGGCGGGGGCCATGCCCGTCGCCCTCGTCGCCCTGGTCGCACGAGCCGATGTCCACCGCCGCCGCAGGTGGGTGCTGCTCACCGTTGCGGTCGCTGCCGGCCCACTCGCGCAGATCTGGGCCAGCTACCTCGATTCGCTGTCCACCCCGAGGGTCTCCGATCTCATCCGGCTGTTCGGGACCGGGGTGCTGGCCGCGGCAGCCGCCATGATCGTGCACATGGCGAACCCCTCGGCGCTTCGTAGCGACCGAATCGACGGGATCATCCTCGTTCTCGGCGGCGGTGCAGCGCTCTCGATGCTGTGGCCGGACCAGCTCGCCGATATCGGCAACGACTACGAGGTTCGGATCACGCTGTTCGCCATCCTGCTCGATCTGATCGTCATCGCCGTCGTGGCGTCATCGATCTCGGCGATGCGCTACCGCCCGAGCACATCGATCGCGCTGTTCGCCGGCGCGGCGAGCCTGTTGCTCGTCGCCGACCTCGGCCAACTGCACTGGGCAACCGATGCGAACGAGTTCCGCTCGGGTGTGCTCGTGGTCCCGGGTTGGACGCACGACATCCGTCTCGTGGCGACCGTGCTCATCACCTTGTCGGCATGGTTCCCGCTGTCGGCGCGGCGATCGACCCAGGAACGGCCGTCACAACTCAGCGTGATGCCGATCGCGTTCAGCATCGTTGCGCTCGGCATCCTCGGCGCGGAGATCGTCGCCACGGTGAGCATCTGGTCGGCCGTGCTCGCGCTCGGCGCCGTCGCAGCCGTCATCCTGCGGACTGCGCTCGCGGTCCACGAGCTGCACACCGGCAGCGAGAGCTTCCGGTTGGCGCGCACGGACGAGTTGACGTCGCTCACGAATCGACGCGGCTTCCTGGAAGGCATGGACCGGCTGATCGAAGTGGCTCCGGGCACCGTCGCCGTGATGATCATCGACCTCAACGGGTTCAAGGAGGTGAACGACTCGCTCGGTCACCACGCAGGCGACGAGTTGCTCCGCCTCGTGGCCGATCGGTTCCGTCCCGTCGTCGGCGACGCCGGTCTGCTGGCCCGTTTGGGCGGCGACGAATTCGGCGTGGTGATCATCGTGCCCGACGATCGGGCCGCGCTCGAGGGCGCAGCCCTCCTGCAACGAGCGCTCGACGAGGCGTTCATGGTCGATGGCATCAGCGTGCGGGTCGGGGCGGCGATCGGCGTGGCGCTCTACCCGAGTCACAGCAACACCCGCTCGGGCGTGCTGCGCAGCGCCGACGTGGCCATGTACGACGCGAAGCACCGTCGGACGGGCGTCGAGATGTACCACTCGGCCAGCGACTTCCAGACGCGGGAGAAGCTGCAGCTCCTCGACGACCTCCGACAGGCGATCGAACACCGCGGGCTGTCGTTGTACTACCAACCGAAAGTCGATCTCCGCGACGGCCGGATCACGAGCTCGGAAGCTCTCGTGAGGTGGCAGCATCCCACCCGAGGGCTGATGCTCCCGGACGACTTCGTCCCTCTCGCCGAACGGGCCGGGCTGGTGCCGGGTCTCACCCGAGCGGTGCTCGCGCAAGCCATCGCGTTCCATGCCGAGCGCTGTCCACACGTGGGTGTGAGCGTGAACATCTCGCATCGCGATGTCGTCGACGACAACCTTGCCGAGTACATCGCCGACCTCTTGAAGATCTACGACTACCCGCCTCAGAAGCTGACGCTCGAGATCACCGAGACCGAGCTCGCCCATGATCCCGACAGGGCCTCCCGATCGATCGCAACCCTGCGCGCCGCCGGCATGCGGATCTCGATCGACGACTTCGGTGTCGGGTACTCATCGATGGCGCGGCTGCTTGATCTCGCCGTCGACGAGGTGAAGATCGACAAGTCCTTCGTCTTCGCCATCGGCGACGACGTGCGAGCGATCGCCATCATTCGTTCAACGGTCGAACTCGCTGCGGCGCTCGGGTTGCAGGTCGTGGCCGAGGGAATCGAGAACCCACAGGTGCTGGCCGAGGTGCGACGGGCGGGCGTCGACGTCGGCCAGGGGTACGTGATCACGCGCCCACTGGCGGGCAAGGACTACATGGAGTTCCTGACATCGCGCACGAGAGGCGCTGCCGATCCGAAGGTGCGGCCACCGGCCCTGCCGGCGAGGCCTCTGTCCGGCCCGGTCCGCGACTGAGCGTTCTCGCTAGAGCACGCTCCACGACTGAACCCACGTACGGGTGACTTCGCCGGTTTCGGCCTGCTCGAAGTTCACCTGCGCTCGAACGATCACCTCGTCGTCCTGACACACGTCTCCCGTGTCCTGACATGCCGAGAAGACGACGTTGCGCTGGGCCACCAGATCGCCTGCAGCCGTGCGAACCACACCGCACACGTTCTCCCAGTCGACTCTGATCCGAAGCTCGTTGAGCTCCGATGTGCTGCTCCCTGCCGCCACCTCGCACGAGCCCTTACCGGAGCGATCCAGCATCCGGACGGCCGTGACCGCTTCTTCGATCGCTCCGTCGGCGGCGTACTGGCGGTCGCGAACGATGTCGAGCGTCACCCGATTGAAGTTGCTCGACATCACCAGGGTCGACAGCCCCGCCGCGATCGCGCCGATCAGCACCATGAACCCGATCGCCATGATCAGCGACGCTCCATCGTCTCTCGCGTCGTCGCGTTCGCGCCGCCGCCGGTCGGCGAGGGCCCTCCTCACGGTGTTCTCACGACGATGGTCAACACCTGTCGGGTCCCCGTGGGCGAGTCGACGGTCAGATCGAGGCGCCGGGACTCCTTCACGCTCGGACACGATGTGTCGGCGGGCGACATCGACACACGAAAGCCGGCGGCCGGCGAGAAGTCAGGTGTCCACGACTGCCCCTCACGACATCCGCGCACTGCGGACTTCACCGCCTCGGCGTAGTTGCGCATCGCCGTGTCCGCTTGCACGCCCACCTTGTGGGCATTGCCTGCCGCAGCGGCGCTGCCGAGGCCCGACAGGAGGGCGGTCACCGTGATCCCGATGATGACGACGGTGATGACGATCTCCACCAGCGACTCGCCGAGATCCGTGCGCACGCGGGACTCACGACACCGGAGCCGATGGTGTCGCCGTCGGCGTTCGTACCCGTCGTGGCGCCGTCGTCGTGGGTTGTCGGGGGATCGCATGGTCACCTGCCTCATGCCTCATGCCTCATGCCTCATGCCTCATGCCTCATGCCTCATGCCTCATGCCTCATGCCTCATGCCTCATGCAGAGGACATCGCCCGCAACCGACGAGCCCGCCGGGGTGACCCGGCGGGCGTCTCAGAGCGGCGACACCAGATCGATGAGTCAGGCGCAGACGAACGTCGGTTGGGCGCCACCGACACTCGGCGTCATGGTGAGCGTCCAGCCCGAGCCCGTGGCCACGGTGCCGATCGCATTGGATCCGACCGCGGCGGTGTTCAACGTGACACCGGTGGGCAGCGACAGCGCCGGCGGGGTGGTGCTGGTCATGGCGAGCATCGTGGCCGGCCACGCGTTGTTGTTCGAGCCGTAGAAGACGACCGAGCCCGAACGAGCCGCGTCGGCGGAGGCAGCACACGCCGAGGCCGTGCCCTTGCTGGTGAGGTTGCCGACGCCCACCACGACGACTGCCGACAAGATGCCGACGAGCACGATCGCGATCAGGATCTCGACGAGGGTGAAACCTTCGTCGGTGCGGCGACGCCGCGGAGCGACGACGGTCGCTGCCGACCCCGTGCCCGAAGCGGCGATGGTGTGGTTGTCGATGGTCTTCATTGTGTGGCTCTTCTTTCGCGTGGATCGCCGCCCTGCGGCCGGTGTGTTGGTTGACTGGTGATGACGCTCGGGTGTGGTCGAGGCGCGGGTCGAGGGATCGGTGGTGACACCCAGGGGATCGCACTGGTGAAACGTCCGCCCGAGCGCCGGAGGCGCATGGAGGTCGGTCGGGATTCTCGTGGCGGTGACGTCCGCGCCGAGGTTCGCGCCGAGGTTCGCGCCGAGGTTCATGGCGTCTGCACCTGTCCGAAGATGCTGTACATCGCGGATACCTGGGCGATCGCGACGAAGCCGACGATGCCCCCGACGAACATGATGACGGCGGGCTGGAACAGCTCGGTGGCCTTCTTCATGTGGAACGCGACCTCGCGCTCGTAGTAGGCCGCGGCCTTGCCGAGTTGCGTCGAGAGCGTGCCTGTCTTCTCACCGACCCGAACCATCTGACGTGCAGCAGTCGGGAACAGCTCGGTGTCGACGAGTGGACCGGACAAGCCGCCACCACGAACCAGCGTCTCGCGCACCTCACCCATCCGTTCGATGAACATCGTGTTGTTGGTGCTTGCCGCCGACATCTCGATCGCGTCGGGCAATGGCACCCCCGATTTCGCGAGAGCGGCGAGGACGCGGCAGAAGCGTTCGAGCGAGATGATGTGGAAGAGGTGTCCGATCACCGGAAGACTCATCATCAGCCGGTCGCGGCGACGCTTTCCGCGAACGCCGCCGATCACGGCGAACGCTGCGCCGAAGGTGAGCAGCGCGCCGACGACGAGGAACGGGAGATTGCCGGTGAAGAAGTCGGTCGACGCGAGCAGCATTCGCGTGGGAAGCGGCAGGTCGGCCCCGAGGCTTCGGTACAGGCTGGCGAACTTGGGCAACACGAACAGCGTCATCACCACGAGCCCGATCGTGGTGACGATGAGCACGACCGTGGGGTAGGTCAGCGCGCTGCGCACCTGCCGTTTGGCGGTGAGATCGCGATCGAGGTAGATCGCGAGCTGTTCCAACACCTCGTCGAGCTTGCCGGTGAACTCTGCCGAGCGAACCATGGCTCGGTAGTAGGGCGGGAACACCGACGGGTGCGCCCCGACCGCCTCCGAGAAGCTGCCCCCTCGTTGCAGCGTGGCATGCATCGAGTCCACCACCGACTTCATCGCCGGGTCGCCCGCCTCCTCGCCCACGATCTCGAGGGCTTCCAACACCGAGATTCCGGCCTCGACGAACGATGCCATCTGCCGCGAGAACGCCATCACCACGTCGGGGGTCACCGTGCGGCCGTATTGACGGCGCCACCACGGAGCGTCCTTCGGATCCTGCGGGTCCGATGCCGCGGCGCGCGTCTGCGGGGCCGACTCGCCACTGCGGCGCGTCGTCGAGCGATGCTCGGTCGACACGGGCGACTGCTCTCGCCGGCGGGTGAACCATCTGCGATCCGGCGCCGCCTGATCGGGGTGACCAGGCATGTCGTCCAGCGTCGTCACCGATGTGAGTGACGTCAGCGGCGCGGGGCGCGCCGCCGCTGAAGGCTCCCGACGCGACGGCTCACCTTCCTCCCGTACACCCACGATCGCCGACCTCCTCATCGCCGCGTGCCCTGGCTGAACAGCGGTCCTGCGATGGATCGTCCGAGGGTCACCCGTTGCGTCAACAATGTCGTCGACGTTCACCCGAGGTGACATGCCGGATCGCCCACCCACTGGCGCATTCGCCGCTTCGGGGGACCGTCGAGGGAGTGAAGCGTCATCGCAAGCCTCAACCAGATCTCGGTGTTCCCGGCGACGCCATCGCGCACGCGGCTCAAGTGACCGCAATGATCGAGGCCGGCCAGCGCGCCCGTCTGGGAGATGTGCTCGTCTCCGAGAACCTGGTGATGCCCGAAGAGCTGTCTGCCGCGCTCAACCTGCAGCAGGAGTCAGGGCGTCAGCTCGGTGCGATCCTGGTGGAGCAGGGTCTGCTCGACCAGCGCGTGCTCACCCAGGCGCTCGCTCGCCAGTTGGGTCTCCCGACGATCGACCTCCGAGTGGAACGGCCGACGGACGAGGCGCTCGAGGTGGTGCCGGAGGCGACGGCCCGCGAGTTCGACATCGTCCCGATGCGGCTGGTCGACGACGTGCTCGACGTCGCCATCGCCAATGGCTCGGACCCTGCGGTGCGCGAGGCGCTGGAACGGCTCCCGGTGAGCGCGGTGAACATCTACCTCGCCCCGAAGCAGGACGTCCAGTTCGCGCTCAACACCCACTATCGCGTGCTGTCGTCCGTGGACGACCAAGTGCAGCGGTTCTGGGCCGACGCCGCACCCATCGACTCCATCGTCGAGGTCACGAGCAACGACGCACCGATCATCCAGCTCGTCAACAAGATCGTGGCGCAGGCGCTTCGCGACCGAGCCTCCGACATCCACGTCGAGCCGACCGAGGGTCGGATGCGCATCCGCTACCGCGTCGACGGTGCCCTGCGCGAGGTGCTCAGCCTTCCCGCGTCCGCCGGGCCGGAGCTCGTGAGCCGGATCAAGATCATGGCCGAGATGGACATCGTCGAACGGCGGCGTCCGCAGGACGGACAGTTCCAGATGCAGATCGATGGCACCGGGTTGGACGTGCGCGTCGCGACCGCGTCGACGATCTGGGGCGAGACGGCGGTGTTGCGACTCCTCGACAAGCGCCGTTCGATGAAGCAACTGTCGGACCTCGGCATGCCACCCGACAGCTACGAGCGCTACGTGACGATCGTGCACAAGCCGTACGGCATGATCATCTGCAGCGGCCCGACCGGCTCGGGCAAGACCACCACGCTGTACGCCACCCTCGCCGAGATCAGCCGCAGCGAACTGAACGTGATGACCATCGAGGATCCGGTGGAGTACGTGTTCCCCGCAGTGAACCAGATGCAGATCAACCTGCAGGCCGAGGTCACCTTCGCGGCCGGTCTCAAGTCGATCCTGCGACAGGACCCTGACGTGATCCTCGTCGGAGAGATCCGCGACCAGGAGACAGCTCGCATCGCGGTGCAATCGGCGCTGACCGGTCACCTGGTGATGTCGTCACTGCACGCCACCGACGCCAGTTCGGCGCTCTATCGACTGCTCGACATGGGCATCGAGCCCTTCTTGGTGTCGTCGTCGCTCGTGGGCGTGGTGGGCCAACGCCTCGTACGCCGCGTGTGCGATGCCTGTGCCGCCCCCTACGAGCCCACGGCAGCCGAGCTCACGTGTTACCACTCCCTCGGTGGCCCGGAGAAGGATCGGTTCATGCGGGGCACGGGGTGCAACTTCTGCAGCAACAGCGGCTACCGCGATCGCCTCGGCGTGTACGAGGTGCTGGAGGTGACCGAAGAGATCGGTCAGCTGCTGGTCGCCGGGGCGAGCCCCCACGCCGTGCGTGAGCAGGCGATGAAGCAGGGCATGCGCACCATGGGTCGAGAAGCGATGACCGCCGTCGCCAACGACATCACCACCATCGACGAAGTCATCCGCAACGTCTACCTCTCCTGACCACTCCCGCCCCGCGCACCCGACGTTGCGGAGACGGGACGACGAAGTCATCCGCAACGTCTACCTCTCCTGACCACTCCCGCCCCGGAACACAGCGGGTCAGGTGCCGGCGAGGCGAGCAACGATCGGGGCGAAGGCGTCGAGCAGGCGGTCGCCCACCGTCACGAAGCTGATGCCGAATCGCTCTCGACGTTCGGTCAGGCGATCGCAGATCTCGTCCACCGTCCCGATCAGAGCGTTCGGGTGTGCGGCCATGTCGTCGCCGGTCATCCCGAACATCCCACCCATCTTCTCGGCCGTCGCAGACCCCGATGCCGTGTCGGGTGTGACCACCGTGAAGTAGGCGCCGACCTCGAGTTCGATCTGATCGAATCGATCTCCAGCTCCCTCGCGGACCCATCCGATCCGTTGCTCCATCACCGACGCGGCGGCCGATTGAACGCTCGCCGGGCCCACGACCCCAGCACGGTTGTCGAAGTTGAAGCTCACGATGTCGGCCACGCGGCCGGCCAGGGTGAGCACCTTGCGCGCCCCTCCTCCGATCATGATCGGCGGCCCACCCGGCTGGACCGGCAGCGGCTGGCCCTTGAATCCGCTCGACCGAACTCCGGACGAACCCGGTTCCAGCGTCTCCCCCGCGAAGAAGCGGCGCATGAAGTCGACGGTGTCGGCCAGCCGGGCGATGCGTTCGGACGGGCCGTCCATCACCAGGCCCATCGCCTCGTACTCCGAGCCCACCCATCCAGCTCCGAGACCCAGATCGAAACGCCCGTCGGACAAGAGATCGAGCGTGGCTGCCTGCTTGGCCAACACGACGGGATGGTGGTAGTCGATGCACAGCACGCGAGCGCCAACGCGAAGGGTGTCGGTCACGGCGGCAGCCGTCGCGATCGCCGGCACAGCGGCCAGGACCTGACCGCCGTTCGAGGCCGAATCGACGTAGTGGTCAGCGACGAACAGCGTGCTGTAGCCCGACCCCTCGGCGCGCCGTGCGAGTTCGCGCCATGTGTGACCGGAGTCGGCAGTCGCGCTCTGGATGGCGAAACGAAAGGGGGTGCTGCTCATCGGCGGGCTCCTCGGGTTCCAGGTCACCCTGACGGTCAGGCGACACAACCATTCGTAGCACCTCCGTGCCTCTCGTTCGCTTCCCGGAACGGTCTGTTCCGTGGTCTTTCCGGCAACCAACCCACCGGTCCTCGTGCGCGATCGCCTGCTCGTCCATCCAATGGCGGCTCAGCGCGTGCTCGAGCTCCTGAACCGAGCCGGAACGACCCATGCCGAGCTGTGCTCGTTGGTCGAGATCGACCCCGCACTCGCAGCTGCGGTGCTGCGCACCGCGAACTCCACCCACCTCGGATATTCGGGCCGCATCGCAGGAATCCGTCACGCCACGGTGTTGCTCGGAGGCTCGCTCGTCGCATCGCTCGCTGCGAGTCGGGTGGCCGACCTCGTGTTCGATGTCGCGCAGCCCGACTACCCCGAATGGCTGTGGCAGCACTCGCTGGTGGTCGCCAGCGGCGCTGCCGTCCTGGCCACGTACATGGGCGAGAACGCCGACGACGCGTACACCACCGGCCTGCTCCACGATGTGGGCTCGCTCTTGGCCGCAACCAACGCGACCGACGCGGTGTCCGGTGATGCGGGCGATCTCGGAGCTGCCCAGGTCGCCGCCGGTGCCGATCTGCTGCGTCGGTGGAACCTGCCCGATCGGGTTGTCGCCGGCGTCCGCTTTCACCGCGCCTCCGCCAACGGGCTGGTCGGCTTGTTGGAGCGACTCGTGGTCACCGCGAGCGCGTTCGCCGCCGAGATGGGTGCCCCCGGACCGGAACGCACGATGTCGCCGTCGGAAGCGATGCGCATGCTGCAGTGCACCTCCCGACCCGACGACGTGATGTCCGCGATCGATGACGAAGTCACCCGCCGAACCACGCTGCTCAGGGCGGCATGATGGGGGTCATCTCCGGTCTCTCCGAGATGCACCGCGCGGCCGTCGAACAGATCCGTGCGGGCGACCACACCGCGTTCCTGGTCGGGTTTCTCACGACGTCGACCATGCTCGAGCTGTCGGCCCTGAACAACGCTGAGCTCCGACTCGAGGAGTACGCCCGCGCCGCTGCCGAGACCATCACTCAGTACGCGCCGATCGACTGCGTTCGTCTGCGGTTGGAGCCGGAGGATCTCCCCACGGTCGTCGCCACCGTCGGGATGACCATCGCGGGTGGTGGCGCCGACGCTCGAACAGCGGACGACTCGCTCGAACTGCACATCTCGGCGCGGACCGAGGTCCCCGGTGTCGGTGTTGTGGTGCTGTCGGCGATGGACCTCGCTCCAGCACTTCACGAGGCCGACTTCCTCTCGATCGCGGCCGAACACATCGGTACCGGTCTCCGCCAGATCATCGAGGCCGAACGTCTCCGCCGGCGTGCCGCCGTCGCCAACACGTTGGCGCTGATCGCTTCGCTCAACGAGCTCTGGAGCCATGCCGAACTCGAGTCGCTCACCTCCGCGATGGCGGTGTTGCCGGGCGTACACGCCGCAAGTCTGAGCGTCGGCGCCACCCGTCTCGCAGGTGTGCTCGATGCACGTTCCGGCACGCTGGACGGCCATGTCGTGGAACGGTCGTTCACGATCGACGAGCGTGTGCAGGCCGACCTGTCGGTCGCCTACGCCGATGAACCGACGTTCGACCAGCTCGATGTGCTGGATGAGGTGCTGACCACGCTCGCGGCCAACCTGTCTCGGATCGAGCAGATCATCCGCCTGACCTCGGAGGCAGAGACCGACCAGCTCACGGGAGTCTCGAACCGTCGACGCATCGGCAAGTCGCTCGCCGCGGCGCGGGCGATGTCCGATCGACGCCACGAACCGTTCGCCGTGCTCCTGTTCGATCTCGACCACTTCAAGTCGGTGAACGACCAGCTCGGCCACACCGTGGGTGACCAGGTCCTGATCCGCTTCGCCGAGGTGTTGCAAGCGAACGTACGTCCCTTCGACACGGTGGCCCGTTGGGGCGGCGAGGAGTTCATGCTCCTGTGTCCGGACTGCGATGTCGCGGGTGCCGTGGCGATCAGCCAACGCGTGCTCGAACAGTGTCCCGGCAGCTTCGACGAGATCTTGCCGGCCGCGCTCCGCCAGACCACCTCCGTCGGCATCGCGGTGTATCCCGAGCATGGCACCACCCCCGAGTCGGTGATCCACATCGCCGACGAGGCGCTGTACCGGGCCAAGCGCGAAGGGCGTGATCGGTGGGCCGCAGCGGGGGTTGCGTCGAGGGTCTGACGCCCGCGGATCAGCCCGTGACCCGCTCCCCTGCCGCCAGGCGCACCACTCGCGATTCGGTGACGAGCGCCGTCACGAGATCGAACGGCGTGATGTCGAACGCAAGGTTGAGCGCTTCCGACGCGAGCGGCGCAAGACGGCGGCCGTGCCACACCAACACCTCCTCGGGGTCTCGGGCCTCGATGTCGATGTCGCCACCCGACTGAGTCGACGGATCCACGGTCGACTCCGGTGCCGCGACGATGAACGGTGTACCCGCCCTCGCGGCGGCAAGCGCGAGGGGATAGGTGCCGATCTTGTTGGCGACATCGCCGTTGGCAGCAACCCTGTCGGCACCCACGATGACCACGTCGACCAGGCCGCGAGAGATGACCGAGGCGCCCGCGCCATCCACCACCATGCGATGATCGATTCCCATCCGGGCCAGTTCCCACGCGGTCAGACGAGCGCCCTGCAGCAACGGACGGGTCTCGTCGGCGAACACCTCGTGCAGGTGGCCGCCTTCGTGGAGCGCGCGGACGATGCCCAGCGCCGTACCCCACTCGACGCACGCCAGGCCACCTGCGTTGCAGTGCGTCAGCACACGAACCCGGTCGGGATCGGTCAGGAGCGAGCGCACGTGGTCGGCGCCACGAGCGGCCAGAGATCGGTTGGTGGCCACATCGTCGTCGACCATCGACCGAGCGAAGGCGACCACGCCGCCTGCGCCATCGACGTTGCTCGGATCGGCGTGGAAGCGATCGAGCACCCGGTCGACCCCCCACGAGAGATTCACCGCGGTGGGACGGGCAGCCCGCACCCGCGCCGCTTCGGCGCGAACCCAGTTGTCGTCGTGGCCGTCACGTCGTGCGATCACCGCAGCCAGCGCAACAGCGAGCCCTCCGGTCACGCCGATCGCCGGTGCTCCGCGCACGACGAGGCGCGCCAGCGCGTCGATCACGTCGTCGACGGTTCGGAGCTCGACGAGCGTCAACCGGTCGGGCAGCATCGTCTGGTCGATCGCGACGAGGTGATCGCCGGCCCAGTCGATCGTGCGCGGCACCTCGCCCCGATCGCCCCGATCGCCCCGATCGTTCAGGTCGTTCAGGTCGTTCAGGTCGTTCGTCCGGTCGGCGGCCACGAGTCGACAGTACAGTCGATGGCGTGGGACTCGCCGCAGCACGACGTGATCTGCACGAGACGCTCTTGCGGATGGTCGACGACCGATTGGTCGTCGGTTCCGCCGGAAATGCCAGCGTCCGCGTGGGCGATGGCTCCCTCGTCGTGTCGGCCGGGGGTCGCCTGTATCGCCACCTCTCGCCGACCGATCATCCGCTGATCGACCTCGGTTCCGGCGAGGTGCGCAACGGCCTGCCGCCGACGAGCGAGCTGGCACTGCATCTGGCGGTGATGCGCGCCTTCCCCGATGTGAACGCGGTGGTGCACACGCATTCTCCGCATGCCGCCGGCTGGTCGGTGGCGCGGCTCGACCTCGACTTCGTCTGCAACGAGAACATCGGACCCGCCGGCGAACGAATCCTGGTCACCGATCCGTACGCTCCACCGGGGACCACCGCCCTCGCCGACGCTGCGGTGGCCACGTTGCGGCGCCAGCCGGGCTCGCGGGCCTGCCTGCTCGCCAACCACGGCCCGCTCACGATCGGGGCCTCGCTCGACGCGGCCTACACGGTCGCTCAGCAGGTGGAGTGGATCGCGCAGGTCACGTTCGTGGCACGTTCGATCGGGCATGTTCACGTGATCGCTCCTCACGACCAGGATGCGATCGGCGCCACGTACGGCTTCACCGTGGCTCGTTCGCCCGAAACTCGTTGATCGCCGACCGTCACCGCTTGCTCGGGCCGGTGGCGCGCACCATCGTCCACGGCAGCGGGCTCGCCACCTCGTCGACGACGAATCGACGACCGACGAACCTCGCGAAGCCCCACCTGGTCCAGTGGTTCACGTGGCCCGGGGTGTTCCCCCAACTGCGCACGTAGCGACGACGCGCCATGTTCCCCGCGCGCCAGATGGGCTCGAACGGCACCGAGGCGATCATCGTGCCCGCCGGGCGGCACACGCGCGCCAACTCCACCAGAGCAGCCTCGGGACCGGGCACGTGTTCGAGCACCTCGATCGCCATCACCAGGTCGAACGTGTCATCGGCGAAGGGAAGCCGCGTGGCATCGCCGAACATGCAGGCCAGCTCGTGGTTCCGCCAGTGACCCGCGAGTTCGGGGTCGGGCAGATCGAGGCCGACCAGGGTGGCCAACGGGAACCGGTCGCGGACCCGAGTCATCACATGACCCTCACCCACCCCGATCTCGAGAATCCGCGCGGGTGCCAGGCCGTCGAGCATCGACTCGAGCGAGCCCATGAAACCGGCCATCAGCTTCTGCTCGATCGGGTTGGTGCTGCCGTACTTGTCGTAGGTGTTCCCGGTGGGCGTCGTACTCGACGAGAGCGGTTCGTCGCTCACGCCGGCGGCACCTGGGACGAGGGTTTGGTCGATCGCACCACCAGGTCGGCGAGGAGACCCACCGAGATGGCCTGCAGGGAACCCAGCAGGATCAACAGGGTGTTCGCGGCCAGCCGGAAGTCCTTGTCGACCCAGTCGTACCCGAGCTTCACCAGGCCGAGGGCGAACAAGCCACCACCGACCGGAAGGAAGATCTTCAACGGCTCGTACGACAACGACATGCGCACCACCTGCAGCAGGTAGCGACGTGTGTCCTTCCACCAGTGGAACTTCGAGCGGCCGGCGCGCGGGAAGTAGTCGATCGGCACGTAACGCACGCTGTACCCGTTCGACAGGAACGACATCGTGAGCGTGGTCACGCAGCTGAACCCCTTGGGCAGATGGTGCACGTACTGCATGGCCACGTCGCGACGGAACGCACGCAAGCCGGAGTTGAGGTCGGGGATGTCGGTGCCCGACAGATAGCACGCGAGCCGGCGGATGAACCACTTCGCCGGAACCCGGAACATCCGCAGTGTGCCCGCTTCGGTGCGCCGCGCTCCGACCACGTGGTCGTAGCCCATCATCGAGTCGACCAGTTCAGGGATGCGATCGTTCGGGTAGGTCATGTCGACATCGGTCCACACCACCACGCGCCCTCGGGCGGCGGTGGTACCCGTGCGCCGCGCTGCGCCAGACCCCCGGTTGAAGCTGTGCCGAATGAGCCGGATGCCCTCGATCAGCGGCAGATCCACCTCGGAGCCGTCGTCGGAGCCGTCGTCGATGACGATGATCTCGTAGGAGTAGGCAGATGCTTCGAGCGCCGCTCGCACTCGATCGATCTCGGTTCGCAGGTGGCCGCGTTCGTTGTACACCGGCAGCACCACGCTGACATCGCAGGTGCTGTCCACGCCACTCGCGAGCCTGGCCAGTCCGGTCTCGGTCGTCGCGGGGTGATCCGAACCCTGACTTCGGTCGTCGGGGCTTCGGGAGTCGGGGCCGTTCACGGCCACAAGCTATCCACCGCTCTCCGGAGTCCCTGTCGTCGCCACGGCAGATGACGTCCCGCCGCTGCGGGCATCGGCAGCCATCTCCTGCCACTGGTCGAGCCTGACCTGCTCAGGAATCCGCCAGAGCACCCACGTCCTGTCGGACCACACGATCTCGAGGCCCAGCGCCGCGCCCTCCGCTTCGCTGAACTCGGGTTGGACGTAGTCGGAGTTGCGGCGTTGCGCGAAGAAGTCGGCGCTGGCGATGATCCGTTCGATCCGCGACGTCTGCACCGTCGAGCGGTCGGTGAGCAGCGTCATCGTCCGCGCCCGGAAGAAGGCGACCACATCGGTCGGCCGTGTGTACTTCGTGACGGCCGCGTAGATGGGCACGAAGTCGGGATGGGTGGGGCCGATCTGCACGCGACCGGCGTCGTCGAATCGACGGGCATCGCGGATGTCGCCCGGCAGCACAACGGCGTGCACGCTCACCAGGAACAACAGGGGCAGCACCGTCGCTGCCGTTCGGGCGATCCCGATTCGGTGTTCCACGCGTGGGTCCCGGCGATCGTTTCGGCCGCCGCGACCCGACATCGCACGTGCGATCAGCGGGCGCACTCCGGCGCCGATGGCAACGGTCGCGAAGTAGACCACCCAGGGCAGCACCTGGAAGTAATAGCGATCGACCATGCGGAAGTGAGTGCTCGACGCGAACATCGTCGCGAGCGTGATCAGCACCAGATGGCCGTCGAGGCCGGGCCGACCGCGCACGGCGATCACCATGCCCACGACCATGAGCACCAGCACGATCACCCCGACCGCCGGATGCCAGCCCAGGCCGAGATGGCGGCTCAGCCACCCGGCGTAGTCGCCGATGCGATTGTCGACGAACGTCCGGCTGTTGCCGTTGTCGGGGAACAACATCGATGGCAGCAGCAGTTGGAAGCCCGCGACCGTGGCGATCACCGACACGTACGGCGTGACGACCCGGCGCCACGGGAACCGCGCCCACACGCCGGCCAGCGAGCGCTCACCTCGTGCATCTCGTACCAGTTCGAACAGCTGGACCATCCCGACCACACCGACGAAGACGATCGTTTCGCGACGGAAGCTGAACGTCAGCGTGATGAGCGCGCCGAGGATCCACAGGTGTCGCACCGACGCATCGATCAACCGGCCGCCCGCGCGCAGGTGGTCCATCCACCAGATGAAGGCCCCGACCGCCGCAGCGTGTGGGTACTCCGCGAGCAGCTGATCGGTGTGAGCGAGCAGTGCCGGAGCGGTCGCAACGACCGTGGTCACCGCCAACGCCACCCCACGGCCGACACGGCGTCGCACCACCCCGTGCACCAGCACCATCCACAGGCAGAACGACGCCACCTCCAACAGCTTCAGCCGGTCGTAGTCGAAACCCCAGAGCTTGACGAACGGCGACAACAGCAGCGGCCAGCCCCACGGGTACGCAAACGGACTGAAACCACTCGCAGAGTTGGTGACCGTGAACCGATTGTCGGCCACCACGTCGGCGATGTCGCCGTCGAAGATGCCACGGGCCTGGCGGAGATACAGCGCGAAGTCGTCGCCCTGGGTGTGACCGGTTCGATGCAGCGTGACCGCCACCGCAGCCGAGATCGCGACCACTGTGCCGAGCGCCAGGCTGCGTCCGACCCTGCGCCGGCTCGGAACAACGCCCGGATCGTCCGGTGGCGCGATGGCTGACGGTTCGTGATCCGAGGGCACCTCGACATTGTGGCCGCTGTCGACCCTGGTGGCGCGAACGGTTCGTTGCCGGACGTTCACAGCAGCATGGACAGCTCCGAGCACGTCTCCACGCGAGTGCGCTCCCCCGGAACACGCGTCGAGGGCCCGTTCGAGGCGTTCTTCGACCGTGCCCCGCTCGGCCTGTCGATCACCAGGTCGCGGAGCCGTACGATCGTGGTGGCCAACGAACGGTTCGCCGAGATCACGGGGCGATCGGTCGACGAGCTGATCGGGTTCGATTGGGTGGATCTGACCCACCCCGACGACGTGGAAGCCGATCTGGCTCATGCCGCCAGCGACGACGGCTCGTCACCGCCGTACCGGCTGCCGAAGCGCTATGTGCGACCCGACGGCTCGACGGTCCACATCGAGATGTCGATCGCACCGCTCGGCGCGGGCCCCGACGGCGAACCAGAACACCTGTGCATCATCGACGACATCAGCGACCGACGAATGACCGAGGCCCGGCTCGACCAGCTCGTGCAGGTTCTGGAGGTCAGTCCCGATCACGTGGCGACGACCGACACGGCTGGTGTGATCCTGTGGGCCAACGCCGCCACACGGTCGCTGCTCGGCATCGAGTCGACCGACGAGTTGGAGCAGCGACAGCTCAGCCTGTTTTCGCTGTTCAGCCCGGAGAGCGCCCGACGCTTCATCGACGAGGCCGTGCCACAGCTGTGGTCGGAGGGCGCGTGGGTGGGCGAGGTCGAAGGCCGCTACTCCGACGGCAGCACCTTTCCCTTGTCGTTCGCCACCACCGCTCACTTCGACGCGTCGGGGTACCCCCGCTACTTCTCCGGGATCGCCCGCGACATCACCGAATCCAAGCTCACCGAAGTCGCCCTTGCCGATTCCGAACGACGGATGCGAACCCTCGTCGACTCCGCACCGATCGGGATCTTCGAGACCAACCCGTGGGGCTCATGCACGTACGTGAACCCCGAGTTCTGCTCGATCACCCGCATCGTCGACCCCAACGATGCGCTCGGGTTCGGATGGGGCAAGGTGTTGCATCCCGACGATGCCGGCGCCGTCGGCTCGCGATGGGCGACCTCGATCAAGACCGACCAACCGTTCGTCGGGCAGTTCCGCTTCCTGACGCCGACGGGCGACGTGGTGTGGGCCGACATCCATGCTGTCCCGGTGAAGGGCGACACGGGTGACACCGAGCTGTTCCTCGGCACCGTGACCGACATCACCGAGCGCCTCACGCTGGAACGGGCACAGTTCGAGGCGAGCGAACTTTTCCGCACGGCCTTCGACGACGCGCCGACCGGCATGGTGCTCACCGACGTCACCTCCGACAAGGTGAAGGTGGTGAGGTGCAACGCTGCCTACGGTCAGATCCTCGGTATCGACAAGGACTTGGTCCCGGGTCTCAATCTGCTCGATCACACCAACCCGATCTACCTCGATGAGGTGCTCGGCACTCGCCAGCGGCTGATCGATGGCGAGATCGCGACACATCACATGGAGCTCGAGATGACGCGCGCCGACGGCGACGAGATCTGGGTGTCGCTCACCCGATCTGTGGTTCGCGACGCGAATGGAGCTGCCAAGTTCGTCGTGTCACAGGTGACCGACATCACCGAGGCGAAGGCCGCCCGGGAACAGGTGGAGAGGTTCGCCTTCACCGATCCGCTCACCGGCCTCCCCAACAGGCGCAGCTTCATCGACCGGCTCGAACGAGCATGTGAGTCGCGTCGCGAGCGCGACGCCCGCATCGCGTTGCTGTTCATCGACCTCGACCGATTCAAGGCGATCAACGACCGCTTGGGCCACGATGCCGGCGACGAGGTGCTGATCGAGGTCGCGGGCGTGCTCACCGCCGCTCTGCGAACGGGAGACGTCGTCGCTCGCCTCGGCGGAGACGAGTTCGCGATCATCGTCTCCGACGTGGGCGACATGGAGATGCGCTCGATCGCCGACCGACTGATCCGCCAGCTGAACTTCCCTCGGCAGATGCCCGAAGGCGACACCGTGACGGTCACGGCATCGATCGGTCTGGCATGGGCGACGGCCGATGAGAGCGTCGACGAGTTCCTCCGCCGCTCCGACCTGTTGATGTACCAGGCCAAACAAGCCGGCCGCGATCAACTCGTCGTCGACCACCGTCGCTGATCGATCCACGGCACCGCGCACCTTCCCTCGGATTCGACCATCGAACTGCCTGTGCCATATTGTATGGCACCATGCAGTCAGGGTCGTCTGGTCGAGGTACACACGAGCTCGATGCGCCCCCGTGGCTGCGGGTCGAGACCACGCTGATGGCCACGGCGCGTCTCATCCGCGAGGCGTACGACCTTCGCTTTGCATCCGTCGACCTCAACCTCACCCAGGCGAGCATCCTGATGTACGTCGCCGACTTCGGCCCGGTCACCCAGACCAAGATCGCCGATCACCTCGGCCAGGGTCGCGCCGCAACCGGGTCGACGCTCGATCGCCTGCAGGAGCGAGGCCTCGTGTCACGCCAACCCGACTCGGACGATCGGCGAGTGTGGCAGATCCATCTCACGGCTGCAGGCAGCGCGCTCATCGATCGCATCACGGCGATCGACGAGACGTTGCGCACCGAGTTGCGCACCGGCATCTCCCGCGAGGATCGACACGCACTCGCCGCGGTCACCCAGCAGTTGCAAGCCAACCTCCGCCGAGCGATGGGCCCGCTCGCCTGACTCGCGGATCGCTCGATCTCGTCGCCGACCCACCCGACCCACCCGACCCACCCGACCCACCAGCGGATCAACGAAGTTCCGACACAGGAGAAAACCCACCATGGAAGATGCAGTCATCATCGACGCCGTCCGCACCCCCGGCGGCAAGCGCAACGGCAAGCTCAAGGACTGGCACCCGGCAGCGCTCGCGGCCCACGTGCTGAAGGCCATCGAAGAGCGCAACGGTCTCGACCCCGTGATGGTCGACGACGTGATCATGGGGTGCGTGATGCAGGTGGGTGAGCAGTCGCTCAACATCGGCCGCAACGCCGTGTTGGCCGCGGGCTGGCCCGAGAGCGTGCCCGCCACCACCGTCGACCGTCAGTGTGGTTCGAGCCAGCAGTCGATGCACTTCGGCGCGCAAGGCGTGATGGCGGGCGCCTACGACATCGTCATCGCTGCCGGCGTCGAGATCATGACCCGCACCCCGATGGGTTCGTCGATCGTGAAGGACATGGGTTTCCCGTTCCCGAAGCAGCAGATGGACCGCTATGCCGAGACGGGCCTGCCCCCGCAGGGCATCGGCGCCGACATGATCGCCGACGAGTACGGCCTCAGCCGCGAAGACCTCGACGCGTTCGGTGCACTCAGCCAGCAGCGCGCTGCACAGGCGACCGCTGAAGGTCGGTTCGAGCGAGAGATCATCCCCGTGCCGTACGACCTCGATGGCACCACGCACATGTTGACCACCGACGAAGGCATTCGCGAGGGAACCACCGCCGAGACCCTGGCGAACCTCAAGCCGGCGTTCAAGCCCGACGGCAAGATCACCGCGGGCAACTCGTCGCAGATCTCCGATGGCGCGTCTGCGGTCTTGATCATGAGCGCGACCAAGGCCAAAGAGCTCGGCCTCACGCCCCGCGCTCGATTCCACAGCTTCGCCGTGGCCGGCACCGACCCGGTCACGATGCTGAAGGGCCCCATCCCCGCGACGCGGAAGATCCTCGAGAAGAGCGGCCTCACCATGGCCGACATCGACCTCGTCGAGATCAACGAAGCGTTCGCCTCGGTGGTGCTGGCATGGCAGAAGGAGTTCGACGCCGACATGTCGAAGGTGAACGTGAACGGCGGAGCCATCGCCCTCGGCCATCCCCTCGGCGGCTCGGGCACGAAGCTGATGGCGACGCTACTCAACGAGCTCGAGCGCACCGGTGGCCGCTATGGCCTGCAGGTGATGTGCGAGGGCGGCGGAATGGCCAAAGCCACCTTCATCTTGGGCATCTTCGAATGGAACAGCTGATACCCATTCCTCGCCTCAACC
>JANNQK010000086.1:0-2084 GCA_031400715.1 Actinomycetes bacterium
AGGAGAGCCGGGACAGCTTCCTCACCAACCTCAAGCCGGGCGAGATCCGCCAGGGTGTGGTGTCGAGCGTCGTGTCGTTCGGTGCGTTCGTCGACCTCGGCGGCATGGACGGCCTCATCCACGTCAGCGAGCTGTCGTGGAAGCACGTCGATCACCCGGGCGCCGTCGTCGCCGTCGGCGACCCGGTCACCGTCCAGGTGCTCGACGTCGACTTCGACCGCGAGCGGATCAGCCTGTCGCTCAAGGCCACCCAGCAGGACCCGTGGCAGGAGTTCGCCGGCACCCACGAGGTCGGCCAGCTCGTCTACGGCCGTGTCACCAAGCTGGTGCAGTTCGGTGGATTCGTGCAGGTCGGCGACGGCATCGAGGGTCTGGTACACATCTCGGAGATGTCGGCTCATCACGTCGACTCGCCCGAGCAGGTCGTCACCCCGGGCGAGGAGCTGTGGGTCAAGATCATCGATCTCGACCTCGCCCGTCGCCGTATCAGCCTGTCCATCAAGCAGGCCGCAGAGGGTGGCGAGCTGGCCGAGGAGTACCGCCAGCACTTCGCCGTCGACGAGCAGGGCAACTGGACCGCCGGTCCCGACGATGCCGAGCGCGAGGCTGCTTGGGCCGAGTACTACTCAGAAGGTGGTGAAGCCCCTGAGGGCGAGCCGCCGGCGCAGATGGCAGCCGATGCTGCCGAAGCCGCATCTGCCGCCGCAGCCGCAGGGGTTGCTGAACCCGAGGCCGAGGCCGAGGCCGCAGAGGCCGAAGCCGAAGCCTGATCGCGTGTCGGATCTCCTGATCCGACGTCCGAGTCCACACGATGCCGACCGGTTCGCCGGTCGGCATCGCCGTTTTTCGGGCCACATGTCCGTACGACCGTCAGCCGTTGAGGTTCGCGATCGTCGGTGACGCGGGGTCAGGCGGCTCGCTGCCGCACCGCCCGCGGCCTCGCGGCTGCGGCGCGACGGTCGGCGTCGACAGCCTTGGCTCGCAACAACGCCCACGCCTGGTCGATCGAGCAGGCGCTGACCTGCAGCGCCCCAGCACGAGCGGACGCCGCCCGATCAGCGCGTTCGGCCTCGGCAACCCAGACGGGTGTGACGGCGAGCAAGGTGCCGTCCCAGCCGCGGACGTGGTTCTCGCGGTACGACAGGAAGGTGCGCCATCCGGCGCGCTCGAGCACGCGTCGGTCGGTCTGTTCGACGATCTCGCCGTGCTGGCGCGCTCGGCGCGTGCGGCGAGCCTGGTCGGTGGGAGCTGAGTGACGCTGCGAGGAGGGCATGACCATCGACATGTGGGTCACTCTGACAGAGGGGTGTTGTGGAACGTCAGTGCCGACTACCTGTGAGGTCCTTGTGTGGAACCCCCGATTGCTGTGCGCAAGCCTGTGCGAAACGCGGCGAGGCCGCGATCATGCCGTCCTGCTGTGGACGACGCGATCGCGGCCTCACTGCAATCGACTCGATCCGAGTTCGGGTCAGCCCTCGGGCAGCGGGTAGTGGACGCCCGGGATCCCAGGGGCCATGACCTGATACCAGTCGGGCCGAGGAACGACGCCCGGGTACCCCGTTCCGACCCGGGGGCTGGTGTCCGCGTTCCACTCATGGTGGATCGGGGGGATCTGATAGGTGCCGTTCGAGGCGTTGGTGCCGCCGTCGACGCACAGGTCGTGACCGGTGATGTAGGCGGCGTGGCTGGAGCAGAGGAACATCACCGGTCCGACGATCTCCTCCAACTCGCCGACGCGACGCATGGGCGTGCGGCTGGCGATCCACTTGTCCATGCCCATGCCCTCGAGAGCAGGTCGAACCATCTCGGTGATGATGAAGCCCGGCGACACGGCGTTGACACGCACGCCACGATCGGCCCACTCACAGCCGAGTTGCTGGGTGATGCTGCGGACGGCGCCCTTGGCGGCGTTGTAGGCGATCACGCTCATCTCGTTGGCGCCGCTTCCCATGATCGACGCGATGTTGACGATGGAACCTCCGCCCGTCTCGAGCATGTGCCGACCGACTTCGCGCATGTACATGAACACGCCGTTCAGGTCGACCGCGACGATGCGGTTCCACGACTCCATGTCGAAGCGCTCC
>JANNQK010000087.1:0-16435 GCA_031400715.1 Actinomycetes bacterium
CCAGGGCGAGCCAGCGGCCGTCGGGTGACTTCACCCGGTTCGCCACCACCAGATGCGTGTGCAACTGCGGATCCAACGCACGCGACGTGTGCTGACGGAACCCCGCCGCCACGACCCCCTCCGCATCCACCACCACGACCTCGCCACCCATGCGAAACCGGGTATGCGCATGCGCCTCGATCCACCCCGCCAACGCCGCCACCGCCGCGTCGTGCGCGGCGAGGACCTCGGCACGGACCCAGTCATCGCCGACCGCCCACAACACCGACACCGACTTCGGCGACGACGCCGTCACATCGAACCCGCGCACCGACGTCTCCGAGTACCCGTTGCCCAACAGCCGGTCCGGGTCGCGAGGATCCAGCCCAGCCATCAACGCGAGGAACGCCTCGTCCTCCACCGTCCCCGAGAGGCCGAGCATCCCCGCGGCCCGGCCGTGCCACACGCCCCTCGGCTCGTCCGCATCGAGGTAGTAGTTCGGCAACGCCTCCACGTAGTACGCGCCAGCCGCAGCGCCCTTCAACGTCGTCACACGAACCGTCACGGGAACATCACCGCCGCCGCTGTGCACTCGTCTGTCCACCTGGGTTGCCGAGTCGGGAAGATGTGAGTCGACATGGCGCTCAGCCCGCGAACGGCAGCGGAGGCTGCGATGACCGACGATGGGGCTTCGGGTTGCGACTCTCGGACGGGACAGGGTCGAGCCGGACCAGGGTCGTGGTGGGCGTCACGATCGGCCACGTGATCGGCGCACCGATCCACGCTTCGAGCAACGCTCGCGGCACACGCAGCTGCCGACCCACACGTCGGACCGGGAGCTGGCTGTCGTCACCCGATCGCAGTGCGGCGGTCGCGAGGTCGTACACGGCCGAGCGCCCGATGCGCAGGATCGCGGCGACCTCCGCCAGCGTCAAGAAGTCCGGCGCCACCGCGCCTCTGTCCCGGATCTCGTCCTCGTCCACGCCCCGTCCCCTTCGGCGGCGCGCGATCTGATGCGCGCCTTCCCTTACCAACTGGACGGCGAACGACGGGTTTGTTGATTTTCTGGGCTGTGACGTGTGTCAGGCGGTCATCGAAATGACGTCGCCCATGATGTCCGCGGCGGCTCGATCGGTCTGCTCGAGGAAGTGCGCGTACACGTTCAGCGTGGTTGCTGCGTTGCGGTGACCGAGCCTGCCGGCCACGGTCCGCACGTCGACGCCAGCGCCCAACAGCTGGGTCGCTACGAAGTGACGGAGGTCGTGCAGCCGCACGTGGCCGAGGCCCTCACGGCGGCAGAGACGCTTGAAGCTCCGCGACACAGAGTCGGGGAACCACGACTCGGAACCGTCGGCGGCGTCGCTGAAGATGAAGGCATCACTCGCCAACACCAACCGGCACATGGCAGCACGCTCCACCATCCGTTGGTGATGCTCGGACAGCAGCTCGATCGTCCGCGCATCGAGCGACACGCGACGGGCCGCGTGCGTCTTGGTGTCCTTCTCGACCAGACCCTTCGGCCCGAACACGATGCCCCGATGGATGTCGACGGTGCGGCCGTCGAGATCGAGATCGATCCATCGCAACGCGATCACCTCCGAGCGACGAGCTCCGGTGGCGGCCGCCAGGACGAGATAGCAGGCGAGTTCGGGCGAGGCCTCGAGCGCACGCTGGAGCAGCCGAGCGAGCTCGCTCCCGCTCGGCGGCTTGATGTCCGGCGGCGCCACCCTGGGCGGCGTCGCAGCGGCTGCCGGGTTCGTGCCGATCCATCCCCACTTCACGCCCTGCACCAGCGCTCGCCGGAGGATGCCGTGGATCCGCCGGATCGTGGCCGGAGCGAGCGGTCGGACGCCCGCACCGCCGGACTGGAGCCGGCGATAGAGCGCATCGATCTCGCTGGCCCGCAGCTTCGACAGCGGCACCGTCGCCAGGTGCGGCAGCAGGTTCCGATCCATGAAGCCGCGGGTTTCCCTCACCGTCTTCGGCGAGAACTCCTGCGCGGCGAACTCGAACCACGTATCGAGCAGATCACCCACCGTCGCCGACGTCCGCGCCAGCGTTCCACGCTCGGCCTCGACGATCATCTCGGCGAGCATCCGTTGCGCCTCGCGCTTGCCGGTGCGGACGCTCTTGTTCGCGTACCGCTTCCGTCCGGTCACAGGATCCACGCCGAGGAAGACGCGCAGTTCCCATGCCTCACCCCGCCGCCGAATGAAGCCCTTCATGCTGTTTCTCCAATCCGTAGATTGGCACGTGATTGGCGAACTGGGAAGAAAAACCAAAGGGCCGCTCCGAAGAGCGGCCCTGACCTGGCATTTCTTAGCAGCCCCAACGGGATTCGAACCCGTGCCGCCACCTTGAGAGGGTGGTGTCCTAGGCCACTAGACGATGGGGCCGAGTAGCGGAAGCACACTACCAATCGCCATCCAGGTCGCCAACCAGACCCGAGGCTTCTGATCCGGTTGCCAGCGATACTCAGTCGGCGAACCAGTTGCCGTGGAAACCGATCGGTACTCGTGCAGCCATCTTCACCCGAGCCACGGGACCGGCACCGACGTCGCGGGCGTCGAGGATCACCAACTCCGACGTCTCGGTCGCCTTGTCGCTCACGAAGCTCATCAACCAACCATCGTCCTCGGCGGTGCCGTTGGGGTCGGCGGCGAACGCGTGCTCACCGGAGACTTCAGTCGCGCCGTAGTAGTGCGACTGCGAAGAGCCGGTTTCGAAGTCGAACTTCACGACTCCCTCGAAGTCGAACTCGAAGTCCCACGTGCGTTGCGGGCAGGCGTACCCGAACCGGGTGGGCAGGCCGGTACGGCGCTCGCTGACGCGAGGGAACTCGGCCGCGATGTCGGAGATCTGCTCGTCGGTCACCTTGCCGGTGTCGAGATCGATCACCCATCGCCATGGCATCGGCTCGCGCGCGGCGCCGGGGTTCTCGAAGTTGAACCCGCCGGGCATGTCGGACATGCGCGGCGCACGGATCTCGATCGTGTTGCCCGTCTCCCATGCATTGAAGAAGTGGACGACGTAGCAGTTGGCCATCTCGAACCAGCGCACGTCGTCGCCAGAGCCGCCACGGGGGATGATGCCCACACGCGTGCCGTTCTCGGGCATCCATCTCATCGGCTCTCCACCCGCGAGGATCCGCTCGAGGTTGAACACCGCAGGGGCATCGAAGAAGATCGCGTAGTTCTGCGTCACCACGAAGTCGTGCATCATCACCGGGGCGGGGATGTCGATCTCAGTGGTGTTCGTCAACTCGCCTGCGGCGTTGACCTCGGAGTAGCGAAGGTACGGGGCCATCGGGCTGTAGCCGAAGAAGAGCATGTCGCCGGTGACGGGATCGACCTTGGGATGCGCGGTGAACGGACCCTGTAAGAGGCCGTCGAAGTCGTGCTCACCGAGGGTGTTGAGGTCGCGGTCGAACTCGGTGGGTGCGCACGCCTCGACCATGGTGAAGTAACGGCCGGCGTGGCGCACCGTTGCGGTGTTGGCCGTGTTCTTCATCATCCCCCCTTCGTGCATCACGTCGGGTTCGGGGAACTGGAAGTTGCTCATGCCGCCATAGCACGCCCGACCGCGAGCACGCTCGGCCAGCAAGGCCTTCGACTCCACCCAACGGTTCCGATACCTGGCCTTTCCGTCTTCCAGGTACACCGCGTGCAGCATGCCGTCGCCGTCGAACGGATGGTACGCACCCATCGGGGCGAACTGCTGGTTCGGTCCGGTACGCACGAACATGCCCCGCAACGCGGGCGGGATCTCACCGATCACGTCGAGATCGCGGTCGTCGCGCTCGTCGAACACCGGCGCCATCAACCCTTGGAGGAATGGCGTCTGCCACGTGTCGATCTGGGTCATGGTCGTCTCCTCCATCGGTCGACCCGGCTGTGCCGTGTCGTCGGGTTGGTCGTGGGGTGGTGGTCGTGGGGTTGATCGAATCCTACGGGTGCGACAGGTGACGATCGGGGTCGGCCGATCCCCGGAGACGCGCACGTATCCGCGACCGCAGCAGCGGTCGGCGCCGAGTCGACCGTCCGCAGCAGGATCGCTCACGCCTGGGACGGCAGCCCGTCGACCGCGCACTCGGATTGCGCGACCGGTGCTGCACAATGGGCGACGTGAACGAACCTCGCTCCGAACCTCGATCCGAACCTCGCTATGACGTCGTGTGGCCGCAGGCACCGCTGGGTGTGCAACGCCGGCCGCACGCCAGCCGGATCGACAGTCTCCGTGGCAAGCGGGTCGCGTTCGTGTGGGAGTACATGTTCCGCGGCGACGAGCTGTTCCCTGTACTCGGGCAGTACCTGCGCGACACGTACGACGTCGAGGTGATCGGCCATGAGGTCTTCGGCAACACCCACGGACCCGACGAGGCCGCGGTGCTGGCCGAACTGCCACAGAAGCTGCGCGACTGGCGCGCCGACGCGGCGGTGAGCGGCGTCGGGTGTTGAGGCAGCTGTACGCCCGCCGTGATGCGGGCATCGGTCATCGCCGAGAAGGCCGGCGTGCCCACGGTCTCGATCGTGTGCGAAGGCTTCCAACGTCAGGCGCTCGCAACGGGGCGTGGACTGGGTCTCGACGACCTCCCGCTCGCGGTGCTCCGCGGCCATGTCGACTCCCAGTCCCTCGACGAGATGCTGGCCCTGTTCTTCGAGCACACCGTCGAGCAGATCGTTCGAGGCCTCACCGAGTCGAGCCTCGACGCCGGCGATGACGGGTCTGCGGAGCCATCCGCGTTCGACATCGTGGCGAGCGGCTCGCTCGACGACGTGCAGCGGATCTTCAGCGACCGAGGCTGGACCGACGGGTCGCCCGTCGTGCCGCCGACACTGGATCGTGTCCAGGCGTTCCTCGATGGCACGGGCCACGACCCGTTCCGTGTGATCGGTCATGCTCGCCCGTCGGGTCGCGACATGACCGTGTGGTCCGTGGCGGTGAACGCGGTGATGGCCGGGCTCCACCAGCAGCACCTCCCCGTCGTGCTGGCGATGGCCGAGGTGCTGGCCGACCCGGCGTACGGCGTCGAGCACTCCGGCAACACCACCGGTGCCGACGCGCTCGTGGTGGTGAGTGGACCATCGATCGCCGAGCTCGGCTTCAACAGCGAGGGCGGCGCACTGCGCGAAGGCACGCACGCCAACACCGCCGTCGCGCGATGGCTGCGGTTGTACCTCCGCAACGTGTGTGGCTTCACCGTCGGCGAACACGACAAGGCAACGTTCGGCAACAGCGCACGGGTGGTGCTGGCCGAGCATGCAGCCACGTTGGCCGACATCGGCTGGCCGGCGCTCGCCGTCGACCTCGGCGCGCCGGCCGGTGTCGACACGGTGACCATGGCACGGATGAACAACGGCCTGATCATCGGCAGCGTGTTCGGGAGCTCTCCCGGCGAGGTGTTGCCCTACCTCGCCAATGGCCTCGTGCGTGCCACGGGGTGGGAACTGACCCATGTGTTCGGGCTGGGGCACCGCTCGTACCGACCGCTGCTGATCCTGTCTCCGATGATCGCCCGCATGTTCGCCCGCCATGGTTGGTCGAAGATGGACGTGCAGCGCGGCCTGTTCGAACGCGCCCGCATTCCCGCAGCGACGTTCGAGTCGTTCATCGGCGCCTGGACCAATCTCACCGCAGGCCGGCGAACGTTGGTCGATCTGGTCGCGGCGGGCGTCGTGCCCGAGCTGTTCGCGACGAGCGACGATCCCGATCGCCTCGTGCCGATCGTGACCGACCCGAGCGAGCTGCTGATCGCCGTCGCCGGCGACCCGAACCGCGCCAACGCGTTCGTGCTCAGCAACGACGGTCGACACGGCGACTGGACGACCGCGACGATCGACCGATCGATCTCGCTCGACCTCGCCTGTCGCATCGACCGCCCCGATCTCTGCGGCTGACCGGCCGGACACGGTCGGCGGTGCAGCCACCGTGGGTCAGCGCTCAGAGGTCGGCAGCGCGTTGGTGCGCTTCACCACCTTCATCGCGCTCTGCGAGGTGAGCGTCTCCACGTGGGGCAACTGCGCGAGCCGATCGATGGAGAGCCAGCGCGCCTGCGCGAGATCGCGCGCACGACGCTGCGCTACGCTCGTGCTCAGTCCTGCGGCGGCAGGACGTACGAGTGGGAGCGCAGATGCACGGCACGCCCAGAAACACGTCCAGAGACACGCGCAGACGCGGTCGAGGATTGCTGCCCGCGGTGATGGCGGCCCTCCTCGGCATCGGCGCGATGGTGATCGCACCCGTCGGCACGTCGCCCGTCGGGGCTGCCGTCGCCCCCGGCTACACAGCCGTCACCCCCGAACGCCTGATGGACACTCGGGAGAACCTCGGCGGACCCCTGCTGGTGCCCGTCACGCCCCGTTCGCTGCAGGTCGCAGGGCGGGGCGGCGTCCCGGCCGTGGGAGCCATCGCCGTCGTCCTGAACGTGACGGTCACGCAACCAGCAACTGCCGGTTTCGTCACGGTGTGGCCGTCCGGCGTCACCCGACCGCTGGCATCGAACCTGAACATGACCGCCGGCGCGACGGTTCCCAATCTGGTCACGGTCGGACTCGGCACCGGTGGACAGGTCGACCTCTTCTCGTCGGCCGACGCACATCTCGTGGTCGATGTCGTGGGGTGGTACTCGTCGGGTCTGGTGCCCGTCACGCCCGGTCGGTTGATGGACACCCGTGAGGGGCTGGGCGGACTCGTGCTCGGTGCGGGTGAGACGCGGGAGTTGCAGGTCGCGGGTCGTGAGGGCGTGCCGGCTGCCGGCGCGATCGCCGTCGCGCTCAACGTCACCGTCGTCGATCCCACCGGAGCCGGATTCCTCACCGTCTGGCCGTCGGCGGCCAGGCCCACGGCATCGAACCTGAACTTCGTCAGTCGGCAGACGATCGCCAACTCGGTGCTCGTCGGCCTCGGACCCGACGGCAAGGTGCGGATCTTCAACAGCTCGGGCACGACCGACGTGGTCGTCGATGTGGCCGGTTGGTTCGACAGCGGGTTCTCGTCTGCGGTGCCCGATCGGTTGATGGACACACGCGAGGGGCTCGGTGGACCGGTGTTCGGCCCCGGCGAGACACGCGATCTCGAGGTGCTCGGTCACCATGGGGTGCCGGCCACGGGCGTGGCGGCGGTGGCATTGAACGTCACCGCCACGGAGCCCTCCAGCTCACCGTTCATCACGGTGTGGCCTGCCGGCATCCCTCGGCCGAAGGCGTCGAACCTCAACGTCGTCGCCGGCCGCACCGTCCCCAACGCGGTCGTGGTGGGCGTCGGCGCCGACGGCAGGATCAGCCTGTTCAACAGCGCGGGCACCACGCATCTCGTGGTCGACGTCACCGGTTGGTATCCGACTCCCTCGGTCGGCGACGTTGCCGCGCCGGCCATCTCCTCGATCTCTGTGGGGAGCATCACATCCACCTCGGCCAACATCGGCTGGGCCACCGACGAACCGGCGACCGGCCGCGTCGACTACGGCACCACGGCGGCCTACGGCTCCAGCACGGCGCTGGCCTCGGGGCTCACGATCTCGCACACGCGAGCGGTCTCGGGGCTGCAGCCGGCCACCACCTACCACTACCGGGTGCGCAGCATCGACGCTGCAGGAAACGAGCGGGTCTCCGCTGACGCGACGTTCACCACGTCGTCCGGTGCGCTGAGCTTCGCACCGGCGGTTGCCTTCGCGAGTGGGATGCACTCCCACGGCGTGGCTGCCGTCAATGTCATGGGCAACGCTGCTGTCGACGTGGTCGTCGCGAACGCCGGCGTCGACAACGTAACGGTGCTCCAAGGTGACGGCTCCGGCGCATTCCCGGCGAACCCGTCCGCGACCTACCTCGTCGGTGATGAACCGAAGGCGGTGATGGCCGGCCAGCTCAACGCTGGCGGTGTGCTCGACCTCGTGACCGCGAATCAAGGCAGCGGTGACATCTCGGTCCTGATGGGCAACGGCAGCGGTGGCTTCGCGGCCGCGGTGCCGTACCCGGCCTGCCCCGGTGCGCACGAGCCGGCGCTCGCCGATCTCGACGGCGACAGCGACATCGACATCGCGGTCGCATGTTGGGGCAGCTCGACCATCCGCGTGCTCCGGAACAACGGCTCCGGCACGTTCTCTTCGGCGGCGACACCGCTCTCAGGAGCGCGGCCTCACTCGATCGTCGCCTTCGATGCCGACAATGACGGCGATCGCGATCTCGCGGTCGCGAACCTCGACGACGACACCGTCACGATCATGCGCAACGACACGGGCATGGCCTTCGTGCCGCAGCTGCCGATCCCCGTCGGCGATGCGCCGCACTCGATCCGCAGCGCCGACCTCGACGACGACGGCGATGCCGATCTCGTGACGGCGAACCAAGCCGGCAACTCGGTGTCGGTGCTTCGCCGCAACGTCGGTCTGCTGTCGTACACCCGTACCGATTTCGCCACCGGCCCGACGCCGAAGTCGGTGGCGATCGCCGACCTGAACGGCGACGGCGACCTCGACGTCATCACGGCCAACATCAACGGTAACTACCCCACGGTGGTCAACGCCGACGGCAACGCGGTCTCGATCCTGCTGGGCAACGGCGACGGCTCACTGCGCGCACCGGCCCACCTCGCCGACCCCGGCACCCCGTTCGCGGTGATCGCCGCGGACGTGAACGCCGATGGGCTGCTCGACCTCGTGACCGCGAACTGGCATGGCGGCGCGATGACGGTGTTGCGTCGGCTGACCTGACACTGAGCGCGAGCCCGAACACGTCTCGCGCGATCGGCGTGTGCCATGTGTCCACGATTCGCCCGGGACCGTCGAGAAACCCCACGACCATTGTTCCGGAATCGCTCCCGCTCGCTAACGTCGATGGCATACAGGAGGTCGTGACGTGCGGGCGAGGCGCGGCGGGCGGTTGATCACCATGGCGTTGGCGTGGGCGCTGATTGTCGCGAGCGTCGTCGCGAGCGTCGTCGGCGTGGGAGCGCCGATCGGCGTGCCGACGGCATCTGCTGCGGTGCCCGGTGGCTTCGGAGACGGTGTCGTCGCCTCCGGACTCACGCTGCCCACCGGTATGGAGTTCATGCCCGACGGTCGCATCCTGGTGACCGAGAAGTCCGGTGTGGTGCGAGTCGTGCAGAACGGCGCGGTGCTGCCCACTCCGTTGATCGACCTGTCGTCGCGGGTGAGCAGCTACTGGGACCGCGGACTGCTCGGCATCGCCGTCGACCCGGAGTTCACCACCACCCGACCGTTCGTCTATCTGCTCTACCCCTACGACCCCACCGGCCGCGACGACCCCGGCATCAAGAGCCTGCGGCTCAGTCGGTTCACCGTCACGGGTAACACCGCGTCGATGGCATCGGAGGTCGTGATCCTCGGCTCGCTCCCCAGCCCCGGCTGCACGGCCAACCTGGGCAGCCCCGACTGCGTGCCCAACGACTGGTACGGCCACGGTCCGGGCTCGCTCGTGTTCGCACCCGACCGCACCTTGTTCGTGTCGATGGGCGACGGCGCCTCGTGGGACGAGGTCGATCCCCGTGCGTTGCGCGCCCTCGACATCGACCAGTATCCGGGCAAGATCCTCCGGATCGACCGCGACGGCAACGGGGTTGCCTCCAACCCGTTCTGGAACGGCAATGCCCGCTCGATCCGGTCTCGGGTGTTCGCCACCGGTCTGCGCAATCCGTTCCGCTTTGCGCTCCGACCCGGTACGTCCACCTTGCACGTCGGCGACGTCGGGTGGCTGACGCGCGAGGAGCTCAACATCGTGTCGGCCGGGGACAACCTCGGCTGGCCGTGCTACGAGGGCCCCAATCAACAGCCGGGCTACGCCAGCTTCAGCGTCTGCCGGGAGCTGTACGCACGAGGCGTCGGAGCGGTGCGGCGCGCCGCGGTCGACTGGACCTCGATCGGCGGTGCAGCTGCGATCGGTGGTCCATCGGCGTCGTTGACCAACTTCCCCAGTCCATGGAATCGCGGCGTGTTCTTCGGTGACTACGCGAACGGATGGATTCGGTATCTCCCGCTCGACGCAGCCGGCAATGTCAGTGGCTCACCTGTCGACTTCGCCACCGCGCTCGACTCGCCTGTCGACCTCAAGGTCGGTCCCGACGGTGGCCTGTACTACGTCTCGATCATGGCCGGTCAGGTCAGACGCATCGCGGTGGGTGCCGACCCGCCCACGCCACCACCGTTCGGGGTGAGCTTCCTGTCGGACCTGACGCCCTTCGGCACCCCGGTCAACGGCTTCGGCCCGTACGAACGCGATCGGTCCAACGGATCGTCGCCCGCCGGAGATGGCGTCCCGATCAGCATCGGCAGCGTTCCCTTCACCAAGGGTCTCGGAGTCCACGCGGCGAGCGAGGTGCGCTACGCGCTCGACAAGCCGTGTCGCTTGCAGGCCACCGTCGGCGTCGACGACGAGGTCGGCAACACCGGCTCGGTGATCTTCGAGGTGTGGAACGGCACCTCCACTCGGCTCTACACATCGGGCATCCGCACCGGAAGCGACGCCGGTGTTGCGATCGATGTCGCCCTCACCGGTGTGTCGCAAGCGCGACTGGTGGTCACCGATGCGGGCAACGGGAACGTCAACGACCATGCGAGCTGGGGAGGCGCGAGGTTCGTGTGCGGCACCCAGGGGGCGCCGGTACCGACGATCGCCACGCCGACGGCCGACGACCGTTTGGATGTCGGCCAAGTGGTCTCGTTCACCGGATCGGCCACCGATCCCGAAGATGGCGTGATCCCCGCTGGTCGGCTCGCCTGGCAGGTCGTGGTCCACCACTGTCCGTCCGGGAACTGCCACACCCATTTCCTGACGAGCGCGACGGGCGCGGCTGGCTCGTTCGTCCTGCCCGATCACGGTGACGACACGTACCTCACCCTCGATCTCACCGCCACCGATGCCGTGGGGCTCAGCACCACCGTGTCGCGTCGGCTGGAGTACCGAACGTCACAGCTCCGCCTCGACACCGTGCCGTCGGGTCGAACGATCCTCTACGACGGCAACCCCGTGCAGACACCGTTCGCGGCCGATGTCCCGGTGGGCGCGGTGCGAACCGTGTCGATCGGCGCCGTCCAAGATGGCGCTCAGTTCCTGGGATGGTCGGACGGCGGCGCCCTGCAGCACGACATCACGGTCGGCGCCGACGACACGCTGCTCGCCGCTGCCTTCAGCGACGCAGTCATGATCCCGGTGACACCGAACCGGTTGGTCGACACCCGCGAGGGTCTCGGGGGCGAGATCCTGGTTCCAGGTGTGAATCGTCGAGTTGTCGTCGCCGGACGCGGCGGGGTGCCCGCAACGGGTGCCAGCGCAGTCGTGCTCAACGTGACGATCACCGAGTCCCGCGGCTCGGGTTTCGCCACGGTGTGGCCGGGCGGCTCACGGCCCATCGCCTCGAATCTCAACTTCACGGCGGGATCGACGGTGCCCAACCTGGTCACCGTGGGCCTCGGTACCGACGGTGGTGTCGACGTGTTCTCCAGCCAGTGGGCGCACGCCGTCATCGACGTGGTCGGCTGGTATGCGTCGGGCTTCGTCCCCACGCAACCGGCCCGCCTGGCCGACACCCGCGAAGGGTCGGCGGGCGTCATCTTGCTCGCCGGCGAGACCCGCGAGATCGACGTCGCCGGTCGCGGTGGTGTCCCGCCGTCGGGTGCCACAGCCGTCGCTCTCAACGTCACGGCAGTGGGCGCGTGGGGGCCGGGCTACCTGACGGTATGGCCCTCGGGTGCGGCTCGTCCTGTGGCATCGAACCTGAACTTCGCCACCGGTCAGACGATCGCCAACGCGGTCGTGGTGGGGGTCGGTGCCAACGGCAGGATCAGCGTCTACAACAGTTCGGCGGCCAGCAACATCGTGGTGGACGTTGCTGGCTGGTACCGCGCCGGCTTCGTGCCCGTGGTGCCCGCCCGTGTGATGGACACGAGAGCCGGCCTCGGCGGGATCGTCCTGGGTCCACAGGAGACTCGCCGCCTGCAGGTGGTCGGAGTCGGTGGCGTGCCCGCCTTCGGGGTCGATGCCGTCGCCGCGAACATCACCGTCACCGACCCGACAGGCGCCGGCTTCGTCACGGCGTGGCCGTCCGGCCGACGCCGGCCGCTCGCGTCGAACCTGAACTTCGTGGCCGGCCAGACCGTGCCGAACGCGGCGATCATCGGCGTCGGGCCGGGTGGCACGATCGAGCTGTACAACAGTTCGGGTTCGTCGCACCTCGTGGTCGACATCACCGGCTGGTTCGCGAGCACTGCGCAAGGTCCGACGAACGGCTGAGCTCGTTCGTCGATGGGCTCAGTGGCCGGTTTCAGTGGCCGGTTCGGTTGCCGCCCGGCCAGTACTTCGCCAGCAGTTGCCGTGGTCGTGTGCGGGCCATGCGCCACCCACGACGGAGCTTCGGCACGATGAGACGGCGTTGGGTGGGGCGCCATCCGCGCCACGCCGTGTGATCCACCGCGTCGAACCATGGTGCGGCGAGGCCGTTGTCGCCGTGGAGGTGCCACGGCTTCGGCCGACTGGTGTAGTGGACGATCCTCGCGTCGGCGCCGAGGTCCATCGTCGATGCCGCCTCTGATGCCGCCTCTGATGACAGCAGGTGTGTCTGGGTGTTCCACATCGGCGGCAGCGTCTGTACCCGACCTGCACAGACGACGTTGATCGCATCTTGGTCGGCGAAGCGCAACGGAGTGGTGTCGACGAGTGCTCGGAACCGGTCGGTCACACCCTCTCGCCGCCAGGCGGCAAGGTCCATCACGAGCACCCCTGCGTTGATGTACGGGCTGTCGCCGGAACCGACTCCCGCCGTGGGCAGCAGCGGCACCAACCGTTCGATGTTCCGAACCTGCCCGTCGCCTTGCCCATCGACGACCCCTGCCACCAGCATCCCCGGTTCGAGCAGGTCGACGAGCGCGGCGAGATCGGTGAGCGCGATCGTGTCGGAGTCGAGATACACGGCGCGATCGGCGTCGGGCAGGTAGTCGGCGGCGAACAAGCGGGCAAAGGTCGCCGCCGAAGGGATCACACCGCCCTGCAGCGCGCTGTCGGGGATGACGTGGGTGAACGGGACGATGCGCACCTCAGCGCCGTCGACCGCGAGCGAGCGTTGGATGCGTTGCCTGTTTCGCCTGGAGATGCCGCAGTCGATCACCGTGATGCGCACCGTCGCCGGGCTGTCGGATCGCAGGATCGCAGATCGTGCTGCTGCCGTGAGGGGCATCGAGAACAGGTCGTCGGCAGCGACCGCGACATGGATGACGGCGCCGGGCATCAGGTCATCGGCGGGACGGGCAGGTACGTCGCTCGCTTCCTCGCAGTGAGCCGAGCCCGAAGGTTCCACGTCATGAACGAACAGGCCGGCGGCAGCATTGCTTCCACATCCCACAGCGCCCGCTTGACGATCTGGACCGATCTGCGCACCACCTCGTTGTGCAGCAACGTGGTCCGCACTCCCGTGACGGTCGTGATGCCGCTCGGCGACGGCCCCTGTCGCGACAGGTTGGGCACGGCGAGCAACGTCGGGTGGCCGGAGGAGTGGCGGAACTCGTTCAGGACGCCATCGACGCTGATCCGGTGCCCTCCCGGTTGCAGGCGGCTCTCGAAGTGCTCGATGAGCGCATCGAGATATCTGCTGTTGACCGCGACGAAGTGCGATCCCGTGAACTCCCAGTGGTGGGCGCGGGCGATGTGAGTCGACACCTGCTCGATCGGGAAGTGACGCCCGGGCGACTGGTCGCCGAGGTAACCGAGCAACAACACCGACCAGTCGAGCCCGACCAACTCGCGTTGGATCTCGGGGAGCAGTTCGAGGAATCTGCTGGCGATGACCGCGTCGTCCTCCACGAAGACCGCGACGTCGACGCCGTCGTCCAACGCTGTGCGCATCGCCCGCAGATGACTCTCGAAGCAGCCTCGAAAGCCGATGCTGCTGAAGCCGCCTGCATCCGTTGGACGTTGCGACACGAGCACCTCGAACGGCAACGCCAGCCGTTCCAGCTCCGCACCGAGGTGCGACTGCCGAGCCGGACGATCGGCCGTGGTGAGGCCGTAGCACTTCCATTCGAGTGTCGTTCGAGCGCTCTCCCTGGCTCTCACACTCATCTGTCCAGGTTAGCGATTGGTTCCCGCTTCGTTCAAACAACGCAGAGCAGCTTCTGGCTCGAGGAGCACTTGGTAGCGTCGGGTCGCATGATCCCCCCGTCCCCCGGTGCTGCCAACTTCGTCCGCGACCTCGTGCGCGCCGACAACGAGCAGGGTGTCTTCGGCGGGCGGGTGCAGACCCGATTCCCGCCCGAGCCGAACGGCTACCTCCACATCGGCCATGCCAAGGCGATCCACGTCGACTTCGGCATCGCCGCCGAGTTCGGCGGCATCTGCAACCTGCGTTTCGACGATACGAACCCCGACACCGAAGACACCGAGTACGTCGACGCGATCGTCGACGACCTGGCCTGGATCGGCTACACGGTCGACAAGATCCTGTACGCCAGCGACTATTTCGAGCAGATCTACGAGTGGGCCGAGCTCTTGATCGAGGCGGGTCGTGCCTACGTCGACGACCAGGACAGCGAGACGATCTCACTGCAGCGCGGCGGCTACGGGCAGCCCGGCATCGAAAGCCCCTTCCGCGGACGGTCGGTCGACGAGAACCTCGATCTGTTCCGCCGGATGCGTGCCGGCGAATTCGATGATGGAGCGCGCGTGCTGAGGGCCAAGGCCGACATGCAGCACGAGAACATGCAGCTGCGCGACCCCGTGATGTACCGCATCCGGCGCGGGCATCATCACCGCACGGGAGACTCGTGGGTGATCTACCCCACCTACGACTGGGCGCACGGTCAGAGCGATGCGATCGAGGGAGTCACCCATTCGCTGTGCTCGCTCGAGTTCGACAGCCATCGACCGCTGTACGACTGGTACCTCGAGCATCTGCCGCTCCCGTTCGAGCAACCCCGGCAGATCGAGTTCGCACGCCTCGAGCTCACCCACACCGTCACGTCGAAGCGACGGCTGGCAACGCTCGTCGCCGACGGGGTGGTGGACGGGTGGGACGATCCTCGTCTGCCGACGATTCGTGCACTTCGCCGCCGCGGCTACCCCTCAGCGGCGATCAGCGACTTCTGCTCGTTCATCGGCGTCGGCAAGACCAACAGCCGTCATCAGATCGAACTGCTCGAGAGCTTCGTGCGCGACGAGCTGAATCGCGCCGCGCTCCGGCGCATGGCCGTGCTTCGGCCGCTCAAGCTGGTGATCACCAACTGGCCGGCGGGCCAGGTCGAGCACTTCAGCATCCAGAACAACCCGGAGAACGCCGACGACGGATCGCGCGACGTCGCGATGAGCGGCGAGCTGTGGATCGAACGCGATGACTTCATGGTCGATGCGCCGCCGAAGTACTTCCGCCTCACCCCGGGGCGCGAGGTCCGCCTCCGTGGGGCGTACTTCGTCACCTGCACCGACTACCGCGCCGACGCCGACGGCACCGTCGTCGAGGTGCACTGCACCTACGACCCCGAGACCAAGGGTGGGAGCGCCCCGGATGGGCGCAAGGTGAAGTCGACGATGCACTGGGTGTCGGCGGAGCACTCGATCGACGCGCGAGTGGCGCTGTACGAGCGGTTGTTCTCGGCCGAGGTGCCCGGGGAGACCACGGGCGACCCGTTCGACGACCTCAACCCACGGTCGCGTGAGTTGCTCGACGGGTGCAAGCTCGAAGCGGCGCTCGGGCATGCATCTCCCGGCCAGGTGGTCCAGTTCGAGCGGCTTGGGTACTTCGCCCATGATGTGCGCGAGCATCTGCTGTTCCATCGCACGGTCGGACTGCGCGACGAGTGGGCGAACATCCAGAAGCGGAGCTGACATGACGATTCTCGGCAAACTCGACCTCACGCTGCGGCTCGATCGCGAACAGTACGAGAAGCGACTCGCAGAAGAACAACGACGCCTGTTGCAACTTCGATTGCACCTCGGCGGCGAGATGGGCACCTTCGGTCCCGGCCCTGGCCTCCTCGTGCTGTTCGAGGGCCCGGATGCGGCCGGCAAGGGTGGCGCGATCAAGGTGATCGTCAACCACCTCGACCCGCGCCACTACACGGTCGCCAACTTTGCGGCCCCCACGCCGCGAGAGAAGCGTCACCACTTCCTGTGGAGGTTCTACAGCGACCTTCCCGGCCTGGGCGGCATGGCGGTCTTCGATCGCAGTTGGTACGGGCGGGTGCTGGTCGAGCGCGTCGAGGGCTTTGCAACCGACGCCGAGTGGGGCCGGGGGTACGAGGCGATCGTCGACTTCGAACAGTCGCTGGTCACCGAAGGCGTCATCCTCGTGAAGTTCTGGATGCACGTCTCAGACCACGAGCAGTTGGCCCGCTTCAACGCACGGGCTGCCGACCCGTTGAAGCGGTGGAAGCTCACCGACGAGGACTGGCGCAATCGGGAGAAGAACCGGCTGTACGAAGTCGACGATCGCCTGGTACCCCCGGCCCCACTCGGCGTCG
>JANNQK010000088.1:0-5924 GCA_031400715.1 Actinomycetes bacterium
CGGCAATTCCCAGTTGAAACGAGAGGCAGCACTCGATCAGTTTCGACGGCGGGAGGTGTTCGCCCTCGTGGCCACCGACGTCGCCGCTCGCGGCATCCACGTCGACGACGTGGCATGCGTCGTGCAGTACGACCTCCCCGACGACCACAAGGACTACCTGCACCGAGCAGGCCGCACCGGTCGAGCCGGTGCGGTCGGGACCGTGGTCTCGTTCGTCTCGCCGTTCAACCAGGCCCACGCGCTGCGTCTGATCGCGGAGGCCGGGGTGGACGCCGAGCTCGGCGAGCCCGACCTCGCCCAGATCGAATCCGCTGCAGTGCGCGAAGCGATCGAGGAGCAACTCGTCGAACTCGCATCCGTGCGTCGGCCCGGCTCGGTCGGCGCCGTCGACATCGCCATCACGCGACGCTGACCGGGCGTCGGTCAGGCTCGATCGAGCCGGGTCGACGAGGTGCTGATCAGATCAGGCGGTGCCGTCGAACTCGGAACTCGGTGCGATGCGCCCCAGGCCGGCGTACGCCTGGAGCGGATTGCGCCCCTCGTTCACCACCGCGTCGACCTCGTCGGCGATCGGTGCCTCGACGCCGTACGTGCGAGCCAGCTCGACCACGACGCGGCTGGTCTTCACACCCTCGGCCACCATCCGCATGCTCGTCGTGATCTCCTCGATCGTGCGGCCCTTGGCCAGTTCCACACCGACCGTGCGGTTGCGACTGAGCGGGCTCGAACACGTGGCCATCAGATCGCCCAGACCGGTGAGTCCGGCGAAGGTGCGAGCATCGCCGCCCATCGCGACCCCGAGCCGGGTGATCTCCGCGAGCCCCCGCGTGAGCACCATCGCCTTCGTGTTGTCGCCCACGCCCAGTCCCTCGGCCATCCCGGCGGCGATCGCAACGACGTTCTTCAACGCGCCACCCATCTCACAACCGATGACGTCCGGGTTGGTGTACACGCGGAATCGGCGGCTGGTGAACACCTTCTGCAGCGAGGTCGCCATGTTCGCGTCGGGCATCGCGATCACCGCAGCGGCGGCGAATCCGCCCAACACCTCGCGTGCGAGGTTCGGGCCCGCCAGCACTCCGGCCGGGTGCCCTGCGAGCTCTTGCTCGATCACCTCGGTCATGCGCAACCGGGTGCCCTGTTCGAGACCCTTCGTCAAGCTCACGATCGGGACCCAGTGACGGATCAGCGGGGCGATCGTCACCAGCGTGGAGCGCACGGCCTGGGAAGGCACGCCCATCACGATGACATCCGCATCGAACACCGCCTCTTCGAGGGACGAGGTCGCGCGCAGCCCGGGGTGGAGGTCGAGGTCGGGGAGGTAGCGGCTGTTGCGATGCCGTTCGTTCACATCAGCCACCGTCGCGTCGTCACGCGCCCAGAGCACCGATGACGCATTGGACGCTGCCAACGAGGCCACCGTGGTGCCCCACGAACCACCACCCAGCACGGCGACGTGCACCGGTCGCATCACGTTCCCCTTACTTCCCCTCAGCGCCTTCGCATCGCACACGTGCGACGGGGCGGCCCCTGCTGATCAGGCGCATCGGCGCCACCGTATCGGTTCGGCATCGATCGCGGGGCCACGATGAGCGTTCCGGCGGGCAGAGTCGGCCGGCGGTCGTCAGCAGCCGATGAGGTCACCTCCGCACCGGCGAGCCGCCGCGTAACGTGAGGCGACATGGGCATCCCCTGGCCGCCGCCATCGGCCGACGATCACACCTACGGCGCTGGTCGCCGCCCCAACTACGCCATGCGGCGCGCCCTGGTCCTAGCCAGCATCGTGGTCGTCGGCGCCGTGGGCGGATGGTTCGTCCTCGGCAGGAACGGTGACACGGAGAGCGAGTCAGGTCGCGACACGCCAGCATGGGACGCCGTCGTGCTCCAACGTACGGACGGTTCGATCACCGTGGTCGACCGCGACGGTGAAGAGCTGGCCGAAGCGACGACGGATCTCGTCGGGGTCACCGACATCGGGCTGACGGGCAAGGTGCTTCTCGGACTCGGTGGTGACCCCGCCGCGACCGGCATCGGCGTGTTGTCGCTCGACGACGGTTCGATCGATGAGATCGATGTCGCGTTCGACCAGTTCAGGCTGTTGGGTCGCAGCTCGCTGCTCGTCTCCTACGACCCCGCGGGCACCGGGCTCGAGCTCATCGACTCTGCGGCCTCCAGCACGATCGACCTGCTCGACCTTGCCGACGGCGACGACCCGCTGGTCGACGCGCTCAGCGTGCGCGTCGACGACGAGGCCACGCATGTCGCATTCACCGAACTGCGCAGCGCCGAGACCGTGGTCGTCGATGTGGCCGCGCGCACGGGCGTTTCGTTGCCGGGTGCGCTCGTGGATCTGGCCTTCGATCGAGTGCTCACGTCCACCAACCGCGGCGACACCGTGCTGCTCGATCTGTCCGACGTGGCCGGCGAGCGGGTGGGCACCGTGGAGACCGCACCGATCGTGGGGGCGATGCTGGTCGACGATTCGAGCGCCATCGTGGTCACGACGTCCGGCGTGGTGTCGCTCGTGAACTTCGACGACTCGTCGGTCGACGAGGTCACTCGACTGGCCACCGTGCTGCCTCTCCCTCCGGGAACCGACGTGACCACCGATCCGGAGATCATCGACGGCGCTGTCGCCATCGTCGGACGCACGCGAATCGCCCTCTTCGGACAGCGGTTCGTCGCGTTCGTCGATCAGGCCGGCGCACTCGTTCGCTCGGTCGACGTCGCGAAGCGGATGACCGTGTTCCTCGATCCGCTGCCGTCGGATCAGTGCCTGTCGGTGGGTGAGCCCGGCGGGCCGTACACGTTGCTCGATGCACGTACCGGCGTGATCGTCACCTCGTTCGACGACGGCTCGTTGGTGAGCAACAACGACGACGGCTGCATCGCTGCGTTCAGGGCGACCGGCGCGACCGCATCCGACGTGGTCGCCGGGGTGGGGCTCGACCGGCGACTCGACGATCGTGTCCTCGCTCTCGCGGCCGACGGGTCGGCCGCCATCCAGGCGAGCGCTTCGTCGGTCAGCTGGGTCGATCTCGGCGCCACCGAAGCGACCGAGCCGGCCGAGCTCCTCCGCATCCGCGGCCGCGACGCGCCGGTGGAAGCTGCAGCCTTCGCCGTTCGCTGACGTGCGGGCGCCCTAATTCAGGCGACGCGCGTGAGTGCAGGCGGCGACACTGTCACCGTGTCCACACCGAGCACCTCCCGTTGGCGCGCCCTCATCGCGCTGCTGCGACCCGACGCATCGCGTTGGGTCGGTCTCGGCGTGCTCATCGGCGTCAGCTCGGCACTGGCCCTGACCGGTCCTCTGGTGGTTCGCCACATCGTCGACGTGGCGGTCGACGGTGCGGCCCGTTCCCAACTCGTACGGCTCTCGCTCGTCTTCTTGGCGGTGGCGCTCGCAGCACAGATGATCAACGTCGCCGTCACCTGGTTCGCCACCGTCACGGCGTGGCGCACCACGAATCAGATCCGCATCGATCTCACCCGCCACGTCCTCGGTCTCGACCATGAGTTCCACCGCACCCACACCCCAGGCGAGATGATCCAACGGGTCGACGGAGACGTCACGTCGGTCAGCGAGTTCCTCGGGCGAGTCGTACCACGCTTCGCCGGCGCTGCGTTCGTGGTGATCGGCATGATCCTCGTCCTCGCCGTGGTGGATTGGCGGCTGGCTCTCGGAGCGCTCGGCTACGTCGTCCTCTCCGGTTGGGCGGTGGTGCGCAGCCGACATCGAGCGGTCGGTGAATCGTCGGACGAGATGGGCTCGTACGCACGCCTGTACGGCGGGATCGAAGAGCGACTGACCGCCGCGGAGGACCTGCGCGCCAACGGCGCAGCCACCCACGCGATGTGGCGCTTCGTGGAGGACAGCACCGACGCCATGGCGAGCTCCGTGAGGCGCGAGCGAGCCTTCCTGCGGATGTGGTGGATGGTGCAGACCTCCGTGGCCGGCGGTTCGATCTTGTCGTTGCTCGTGGGCACGGCGCTCGTGGCGCGCGACGTGATCAGCGTGGGCACGGCGTTCTTGCTGTTCCAGTACGTGTTGTTGCTGTCCCGGCCGCTCGAGGACGTCGTCGATCAACTGGAGACGGTGCAGAAGGCGAACGGGGCGATGGTGCGTGTGATCGACCTGCTCGCCGTCCGGCCCGGGATCGACGATGGTGGCGCGACATGCCCGGCTCCCGGGCCGCTGTCGGTCGGGTTCCGCGGGGTCACCTTCGACTACAGCCACGCACCGGACGCCGCCAGCTCCTATGCCAGCCTCGGCGAAGAGGATGCATCGCGCCGACTGTCCACCGGCGCCGATCGGGTGCTCGCCGACATCGACATCGCGATCTCTGCCGGCCGGTCGGTCGGCGTGGTGGGTCGCACCGGCAGCGGCAAGACGACGCTGTCACGATTGGTCCTCCGCTTGGTCGATGCAAGCGCGGGAGAGGTGTCGCTCGGCGGTGTGCCGATCAGGGACATCCCGAGGCACGAACTCCGTCGACGCGTTGCCCTGATCCCACAAGAGGTCGAGCTGTTCACGGGTTCGGTGCGCGACAACGTGACGCTGTTCGATCCCGCACCGAGCGACGACGCGGTGTCCGCGGCACTGAGCCAGGCCGGCCTGCAGGCGCTCGTGGATGGCGGGATCCACCGCGAGCTCGGTGCAGGCGGCGCCGGCCTCTCGGCAGGCGAAGCACAGCTGCTCGCGTTCGCGCGCGTGTGGTTGCGCGATCCAGATCTCGTCGTGCTCGACGAGGCGACCGCCCGCGTGGACCCAGCGACAGAGGCGAAGCTCGAAGCCGCGATCGCCCGACTGCTGCGCGGCCGCACGTCGCTGGTGATCGCCCATCGACTGTCGACGCTGCGCCACGTCGACGAGATCATCGTGCTCGACCATGGCAGGGTGGTCGAGCACGGCCTCCGCGCCGATCTCGTCGCCGACGACGGCAGCCGTTTCCATCGCCTGCTCGCGCTCGCCCTCGATGAGGACGCCGGGGGGCGGAGCGACACCGGCTCGGCGACAGCCGGTTCGGAGGTGACGGTGTGAACGTCTGGCGGCTGACGTGGCGTGCGTCGCAGCATCGTCCGCGCACCTTCTGGCTGGGCTGGGGCCTGTTCGTGCTGTTCTTCACCTTCCCGGTGGCGACCGGTTGGCTGCTCGGCACCGGCTTCGATGCGCTCTCCGAAGGTCGCAGTCGTCAGGTGTACGTGATCGCGGGGTGCATCGCCGTGCTGGAGTTCTCGCGCATGGCCACCATCCATGCGGGAGCGCTGGTGTGGACCCAGGCGTGGGTGCACATCCAGACCTTGCTGCGCGCCAACATGTTGGTCGCGCAGATGGCCAGCGGTGGACCTGAAGCCGGTCAACCGGTCGGCTCGGCCGGCGAGGCGATCACGCACTTCCGCGACGATGCCGAGGACGTGGCGATGCTCGTCGACGGCATCCTCGACGTGAGCGCCGGACTGGTCTTCACCATCGGCGCGTCGTTCATCCTCGGTTCCATCGACGCGCGGGCTGCTGGGGTGCTGCTCATCCCGCTGGCCAGCGTTGCACTGGCGACGCGCACCCTCGACTCGAAGATCAAGCAGTTCCGCACTGCCGACCGTGCAGCTGCATCATCGGTGAGCGGCATGATCGGCGATGTGATGGCGGCCGCGACGACGGTGAAGGTGAACGACGCGGTCGACACGACGATCGCCCGCCTGCAGGGATTGGTCGATGCGCGTCGTCACACCGCCGTGCGCGACCGTGTGCTCGACGAGAGCGTGTGGGCCTTCAGCCAGGGAGCGGCCGATGTGGGTCTGGGACTGGTGCTGTTGGTGAGCGCAGGGGCGATGGCCTCGGGCGAGTTCGCGGTGGGCGACCTGGCGATCTTCACGGCCTACCTCGGTTGGCTCAGCTTCTTGCCGCGCATGATCGGGCGGATGCT
>JANNQK010000089.1:0-16112 GCA_031400715.1 Actinomycetes bacterium
GAAGGCGTCCTGAGCGGTTTACCCCGATGAGGCTTCTGCAGTTCACCGCAGGCGCCGGCGCCATGTATTGCGGGAGCTGTCTCCACAGCAACACCCTGGCCCTTCACCTCTCGGCGCTCGGCGTCGATGTGACGCTGGTCCCGCTCTACACCCCCACCCGCACGGACGAGAAGAACGCCAGCACCGGCCACGTGTTCTTCGGGGGAATCAGCGTCTTCCTGGAGGAGTCGGTCCCGTTCATGCGCCGGTTGCCGAAAATCTTCGATGCCCTCTGGGACTCGAAGGCCGCCCTGTACGCCGTCGGCCTCCTGAACACCAGCACCGATCCCGCCTCCCTCGGGCCGATGACCGTCTCGATGCTGCGGGGCGAGGCCGGGCACCAGAAGAAGGAGGTCGAGCATCTCTCCCACTGGCTCGACCATCAGCCGCGGTTCGACATAGCACTCATCCCTTACGCGCTCCTCCTCGGTCTGGCCCCGTCCATGAAGGCCCGCGGCCTCAAGGTGCACATCGACAAGGGTCTGCTGGAGTGCGACTTCGGTCAGTGGACCGGCGCCGAACTGAAGAAGCTGATGAAGTTGCCCGAGTGGAGCACGGTCCAGCGAGCTCCCAGCACCTTCACGTTTCCCGGCGGGGAGAGCTTCATCGCCATGCAGACCCGCATGGTCACCGCGATCGATCGGCTCCGCGCCAAGCACGCCGGAGGCGTGATCGTGCTCGTGTCACATGCCGACCCGATCAAGGCCGCAGTGGCTCATGCGATGGGCACTCACATCGACCTGTTCCAACGCATCGTCATCGGCACCTGCTCGGTGTCGGCCATCGCGTATGGCGGCGGCGCTCCCATCGTGCTCACCGTCAACTCGACCGGCGGTTCGCTCGCCGAGCTCCGTCCTTCATGAGCTGACGGCGATGGGCACCTCCTTCGACTTCGACGACGTCGACGCGTTCACCGTCGGGACCGTGGGCCGTCCTGGCCAGCGCACCTTTCTCATCCAGGCTCGCCACGGCCGCGAGCGGGTCACCGTGAAGTGCGAGAAGCTGCAGGCGGCCGCGATCGCCGAACATCTGCGCACGGTGTTGAGCGATCTGCCACCTGCCGACGATCGTCCGATGCCCGCCGCGATGGAGCTCGCCGCCCCGGTCGAGCCCGCCTTCGTTCTCGGCGCGGTCGGGTTGGGTTACGAACGCTCCACCGATCGGGTGCTGGTGCAACTCGACGAGTTCATCCCTGTCGACGACGACGGCGAGCCGGAGATGGAAGCGTTGGAAGACCGCAGCCGTGTCCGCGTCTTCCTGACTCGCGGCCAGGTGCTCGCGTTCTGCGAACAGGCCGACTCCCTCGTGGCTGCGGGACGGCCACCGTGCATGTGGTGCAGTCTCCCGATCGATCCCGATGGGCACATCTGCCCGAGGATGAATTGATCCTTCCGATGCCTGAGGTGGCCGATGCCTGAGGTTGCCGATCGCCGCGACCAACTGGAGCTGCTCGCCACCGCCGAGATCGACATCGAAGGTCGCATGCCGTGGAGCAGCAATGCCACATTCCTCGTCAACCTCACCGACGGACAGCGAACCGCACAGGGCATCTACAAGCCGCTTCGTGGCGAGCGTCCGCTGTGGGACTTCGAACCGGGCCTGCACCGGCGCGAGCTCGCTGCCTACCATCTCAGCGAAGCACTGGGCCTCGATCTCGTACCCCCCACCGTGATCAGGGACGGCCCGCTGGGCGAGGGAAGCGTGCAGTGGTTCGTCGACGCCGACCACCAACAGCACTACTTCACGATGCAGGAGAGCCGCGACGACCTGCACGACGTGTTCCGACGGGTCGCCGTGTTCGACCTCATCGCCAACAACACCGACCGGAAGAGCGGACATCTGCTGATCGACGGCGACGACCACATCTGGGGCATCGACCACGGGTTGTGCTTCGCAGCGGAGTTCAAGCTGCGAACCGTCGTGTGGGAGTACGCCGGAGACAGCGTGGAGCCCGACCTGTTGATCGCCGTCCGGCACGTTGCCGCATCGGTGCCGTTGGCGATCGCGACACTGCTGTCCGACGACGAGGTGCTGGCCGTCCAGGAGCGAGCGCAATGGATCGTGGAGCATCCGGTGCTCCCGGCCGACCACACGGGCCGCCGTTACCCCTGGCCGCTCGTCTGACGACCGGTCGGAGCGCACAGCGGGCCGAGCGCGCATTGGAGCGCGAATTGGAGCGCGAAAAGGGGCGACCCTGCGGCCGCCCCCTCCCGGTCCAGACGTGCTCCCTCAGCCGCGAGCTTGCAGCGCCTCGATCAGTTTGGGCAGCACCTTGTGCACGTCGCCCACGATGCCCAGATCGGCGATGCCGAAGATCGGGGCTTCTTTGTCCTTGTTGATCGCGATGATGTTCTTGGAGCCCTTCATGCCCACCATGTGCTGGGTGGCACCCGAGATGCCGGCGGCGATGTACACGCCCGGCTTGACGACCTTGCCGGTCTGTCCCACCTGGTAGCTGTACGGCACCCAACCGGCATCGACGATGGCGCGCGACGCTCCGGGCGCACCCTTCAGCAGCTTGGCCAGTTCTTCCACCATCGCGTACTTGTCGGCCTCGCCGAGACCGCGACCTCCCGACACGACGATGGTTGCCTCGTCGAGCTTGGGACCGGAGCTCGCCTCGACGTGCACGGCCGTGACCGTGGCACCACCGGTGACACCCAACTCGGGCACCGGGGCAGCGACCACATCGGCAGCGGCGCCGCCGGCCGATTCGGCTGCGAAGCTCTTCGGCCGGAATGCAGCCAGGTACGGCGTCGCTCCGGCGAATTTGGTGGTGACCAGCGTGTTGCCACCGAAGATCGGCGTGGTCACGCTGACCGATGCGCCGTCGACGGTCACATCCGTGTTGTTGGTGATGACGGTGCGATCGAGCTTCACCGACAGGCGGCTCATCACGTCGCGACCTGCGTAGTTCTGCGGGAACATGATCAGGTCGGGCGCGTCGCCACCGTCGATCACCGCCTTCATCGCCGCCGAGACCGCCACGCCCGGCAACTTGCCGCCGAGATCGCCGGTCGCGTACACCTTGGAGGCGCCGAACTCACCGAGTGCAGCTGCGATGCCCGACGCATCGCCACCGACGAAGGCGGTCACGGTGCCCAGGCTGCGCGCCTTGGTGAGCAGCTCGAGGGTGCCCGTGGTGGGAGCGTCACCGGCTTGTTGTGCGAAGACCCATACGTTCGTCATGTCGTTCGTTCCTGTCTCGATCAGTCTTTTTCCGGGGCCCGACTCAGATGACCTTGAGGTTCTCGAGGAACGCCACGATCTTGGCGAAGCCCTCGCCGTCGTCTTCGACGACCTCGCCGGCGGCACGTGCCTCGGCCTGGGCGATGTCGACGATCTCCTGGCCGGCTCCTGCCCAGCCGGCAGGCGTGATGCCCAGGTCGGCGGCCGTGACGGTGTCGATCGGCTTCGACTTCGCGGCCATGATGCCCTTGAAGCTCGGATAGCGGGGCTCGACCACGCCGGCGGTCACGCTGATCAGCGCCGGCAACGTGCAGGTCACCTCGTCATAGCCGTCCTCGGTCTGACGGTCGACCTTCAACGAACCCCCGTCGACGACGACCTTCTTGGCGAAGGTGACCGACGGGAGGCCGAGCACCTCGGCCATCTGCTCGGGCACCGTGCCGGTGTACCCGTCGCTCGACTCGGTCGCCGCGATGATCAGGTCGGCACCGCCGAGCTTGGTGACCGCGGCAGCGAGCACCTTGGCGGTCGTGAGGGCATCGCTGCCCAAGAGGGCGGGATCGCTCACGAGCACGCCCTTGGCAGCACCCATCGCGAGCGCGGTGCGCATGCCGCTGACCTCGCCGTTGGGAGCCATCGAGATGAGGCTGACCTCTCCCCCACCGGCGGCGTCCACGAGTTGCAAGGCCATCTCGACGCCGTAGCTGTCCGATTCGTCGAGGATGAGCTTGCCATCGCGCTTGAGGGTCTTGGTGCCGGCATCGAGCGCACCTGGGGTGGCCGGATCCGGGATCTGCTTCACACACACGATCACGTTCATACGGATGACATTGTTACCCACCGGTACCTCGATCACCCAACCAGGAGCATCAATCGGCCACCCGCCACGTCTGTCAGCCGTCGACGGAGCTGACCGGCACCGGCCACCACGAGCGCCAGAGCTAGCGTTGGGGTCCTTGCGGATCCTGCTCGTCGTCAACGCGTTCGCCAGTTCCGTGACCGCACGCAACACCGTGGTCGTGCACCGCGAACTCAGTCGAGGCAACGAGGTCGAGGTGGTGGAGACGAACCGCCGCGGCCACGCAACCCGCTTTGCGCAAGACGCAGCCCGGCGAGGTCTCGACGTCGTGATCGGATACGGCGGCGACGGCACCTTGAACGAGGTGGCGACCGGGGTGGCCGGTTCCGAGACGGCTCTCGGTGTACTGCCCGGCGGCTCGACGAACGTGTTCGCCCGCACGCTGGGGATGGAGAACGACCCGGTGCAGGCCGTGAAGCAGCTCGCCGCGGGCATCGCGGCCGCCGACATCTCGCCGATCGGTCTCGGCCAGGTGAACGGCCGGTACTTCTGCTTCCACACCGGTGTCGGCTACGACGCGGCCGTCGTGCACGAGGTGGAGCGGAGAGCCTCGTGGAAACGTTGGCTCGGCCACCCGCTGTTCGTCTTCGCGTCGTTGAAGACCTGGTCGGTGGGCTACGACCGACGCCGCCCGCACTTCCAGGTCACCGGGCCCGGGTTCGACGTGACGGACGGCTACTTCACGGTCGTGCTCAACTCCAACCCGTACACGTACCTCGGAAACCGTCCGATCGACCTGTCCCCTGCGGCGACGCTCGACCGCGGGCTCGTGGCCGTCACGTTCCGGACGATGCGGGCGACCGCGATCCTGGGTTCGCTCGCCGGTGCCCTGCGCGGCGGGGTGCAGGCCAGCGAACACCTCGATGTGCGCACCGATCTCTCCGAGCTGACGATCACGACGACGGACGCGCAGCTGCCGTTCCCCTACCAGCTGGACGGTGACTTCCTGGGAGACACGCGCGAGCTGCGGTTCCGTCACCGCCCGAACGCGGTCAGATTGGTCCGCCCCGCCCCAGCACCCGCCCCAGCACGCTGAGCGCGACATCGGGCACGTTGGTGCAGATGCCATCGATGCCCCACGCCGCCAGCTCGACCATGCGCTCGGGATCGTCACAGGTCCAGGCGTTGACCGCGATCCCCGCGGCGTGGCACTCCTCGATCATCTCGCGATGCAACAGCCTGACCCACGGATGCAACGCCGAGTGTCCGCGAGCGAGCAGAAGGTCCACCACGCCGTCGGGAACGACCGATGTCAGCCACGCGGTTCTGATCGGGGCTCCGGCCGCATCCGCGATCGCCCGGCAGCGATCGATCGTCTCCATCCGAAATGACGAGATGACCCAACGCTCGTGATCGCGCCGGGCGAGCAACAGCGCCATCGTCTGGTCGGCGATCGACTCCGAAGGGTCGAAGTCCTCCTCGACCGGGTCGTTCTTGATCTCGACGTTCACCCACGCCACCGAGCAGGCATCGAGCGCGACGTCGAGCGCAGGCACCGATGGCGGCAGGTCGGCGGCATCGATGTGGCAGATCATCCGTCCATCGGCCAGAGCGGGGTTGTGATGGACCACGAGCACGCCGTCACGTGTGCGACGCACGTCGAGCTCCATGGCGTCGGCACCCATCCGCGCCGCCGCCGCGAAGGCTTCGACGGTGTTCTCGGGCGCGGCCTTCGACGCCCCACGGTGAGCGATCACCTGCACCACATCAGCCATGTTCTCCCCTTGTGCGATCGATCCACGGTCACCCATCATCTCTTCGGCGTTCACCCATCGGTGGCAGGCATGGCCCCCCACCTACATCAGATGAAGCAAGTGCTGTTCCACTCTTGTGCGCGTGCTCAATGTTTCCTAGCGTTTCACCTCGGTGTACAACGACTTCGTGAACCCGAGCACAATCGCTGGTCCCACGTTCATCTGCCGTACATCTCCGACGGCGCCATCGGTCGCCGAGCACTGTCCGAACGGGGAGCACGCATCGTGACGATCCTGGCCTCGAGCCTCGCGCTCGCAAATGCCGACTACACATGGCGCGATCGGTCGATCTGCCGCGACACCGACCCCGACCTGTTCTTCCCGGTCGGCACGACCGGTCAGGCACTGTTGCAGATCGAACGGGCCAAGGAAGTGTGCGGGGAATGCCCGGTGAGCAGCGAATGCCTCGAGTATGCGCTCGAGACCAACCAGGACTCGGGCATCTGGGGTGGCCTCGACGAAGAACAGCGCCGCGCCATCCGCCGCCAGAGCGCTGCCCGCCAACGTCTGCTCGCCTGAGCACCTCCCCCGGGTTCGCGACCCGGAGGTCGCCGCCGTGGGTCAGGTCCCGATCGGAACCGTCAGCTGGACCACCGTGCCGATCCCGTCGCGCACGTCGGTGATCCCGACAGCTTCGAAGTCGGCCTTCGTCCCGGCACGCATCACGATCGAGCCGCCGAGCTCGGTCGTCACGAGCGTGCGTACGATCGACAGCCCGAGCCCCGTGGCCCGATTGAGCTCGAAGCTCGGTTCGAGCCCCACACCGTCGTTCACCACCGAGATCGACAACACGCCCGGCGTGCGGCTCAACTGCACCACGACATCGCCGCCTGCGCTGCCCTCGGGGAAGCCATGGTCGATCGCGTTCTGGAGCAGTTCGATGAGCACCACCGACAGCGGCGTGGCCACGGTGGTGGGCAACCGACCACCATCGCCCTGAACGGTGAAGCGGACAGGTCGGTCCTGCGACTGCAGACCTTCTTCCGACAGCCGCAGCAGGGGACGGACGATGTCGACGAAGGCGACGTCGTCACCCGCTTCTCGCGAGAGGGTCTCGTGCACCACCGCGATCGTGCGGATCCGGCGCACCGACTCGTTCACCGCCGCTTTCGCCTCTGCCGACTGCAGACGCCGAGCCTGGAGACGCAACAACGACGAGATCGTCTGCAGGTTGTTCTTCACCCGGTGATGGACCTCGCGGATCGTTGCGTCCTTCGACAGCAGGAGCTTGTCGCGCTTGCGAACCTCGGTGACGTCGCGGATGAGCAGCAGCCCACCGGTGACCTCGCCGCCGGCCATCACGGGGAGACACCGGGCCAACAGCGTGATCTCCGGCGTCTGATCGAACTCCTCGATCACCGGACGACGGGTCTCGAGCGCCCGGCGCGCGCAGTTGTCGTTGAATCCCATCTCCGCGAGACGCATGCCGACCGCGTTCGCGTTGATACCGACCCGGTGGAACACGCTCATCGCGTTCGGTGAGGCGTAGCGAACGCGTGCGTCCTCGTCGAGCAGGATCGTTCCGTCGCCGATTCGCGGCGCTGCGCTCGAATCCTCGAGTGGCCCCTCGGTGGGGAACGAGCCTTCGGCGATCATCACCGCGAACCGCTCGAAGATCGCGATGTAGGTGCGCTCGAGCTCGCCCATCATGCGAGTGGTGCGCGGCCCGGACTCACGACCCAGCACCGCGATGCACTCGCCGTGGAACCGAACCGGCACACCGAGGAACCGTGCCAGGTCGACCTCGTTCTCGACCTCGATGTCGCCCTCGCACAGCCCTCCGGTCGCCAGCACCTGATCGAGGACGGGTCCGGCGAAGCGGGCGAGCTCGCCCACGTAGTCGGCCGGGTAGATCGTGCGACCCGTCGACGGCCTCATCTGGGCGAGGATCACCCACCGGCCATCACCCGTGGGTGCGTACAGGAGCAGGTCGGCGAAGGAGAGATCGGCCAGGAACCCCCATTCGGCGACGAGTTGCTGGAGATGTACGACCTGATCGCTCGACAGCGAGGTGCGCTGCCGTGCGACGTCCGCGAGCGTTGCCATAGTGTTCCGAGTGTGGCAGACGGACGGGGTCTCCCCCGGCCACCGATCGAGAGGCGCGGTGACGGTCAGCCCTGGCCCACGAGGTGGCGGCCGAGATCGAGCAGTGCCGGGACATCGGAGACATCACGGGCGAGCGCCGGGATCGAGACGGTGAGCGAACCGAGCGACTCGAGCTCGGCGCGACGTTCTGCCTCTCGGTCCGCGACGACGGCGACGTCGTGGAAGCGCTCGCTCACCTCGATGAGCACCGTGCGCACCTCGCCCGCGTCCGCCGCCGCCACGGCGGCAAGCCGTTCGACGAAGGGGGCGTCGTCCATCTTCTCGCGCAGGGCGCTCGCCGTGCGGGCGGCGATGGGCCGGCGCACCTCGATCGGCACCGTGCGATTGAGGACGACTGCACCGACGCTCATCGAGCGTCGGTGCAGCTCGCGAACCAGGTACGCGGCCTCGTAGGCCGGCGCCGCTTCCAAGGTGGACACCACCACGAACGCCGTGCGCGGATCGACGAGCAGACGCTCGACCTCGTCGGCTCGCGCGACGAACCCCTTCTCCATCGTCTGGAACAGCACGAAGAACTCGGCGATGTCCTGGAGAAAGCGGGAACCGAGCACGCGATCGGCCACTTGGTAGAACGGTTTGGACGCCACCGTGAACAGCCGCGACCGATACGGCACCGTGAGCCAGCGCAGCAGCCGGCTGCCGAAGAACTCCTTCATCCGACCCGGAGCGTCGAGGAGGTCGAGAGCGTTTCGCGACGGAGGGGTGTCGACGATGATCAGATCGAACCGACCCGAGGCGTGCACCTCGTGCAGCCATTCCATGGCCAGGTAGTCGTGGCTGTGCACGAAGCGGCCGGTGATGTTCTGATACAGCGGGTTGGCGAGCACCTGTTCGCGCACCGCCCGATCGGGCGCGTGCCGGCGGATGAGATCGTCCCAACCCGCCTTGGTGTCGAGCATCGCGACCCAGAGCTCTCCGCGGCCCGCCGTACCGTCGCCCAGCAGCTCGGGGTCGACCCGCACCTCGCGTCGTCCGGACTCGCCCGTGAACCGATCCGAACCGAGGCCGAGGGCAGTCGCCAGCCGGCGCGCGGGGTCGACGGTCAGCACCAGCACCCGAGCGTCGAGACGGGTGGCGGCCATTGCCCCCAACGCCGCCGACACGGTGGTCTTGCCGGTGCCACCGCTGCCGCACACGACGATCATCTCCTTGGACGCCAAGAGCGCGGCGAGGCCGGGTGGATCGATGTCGGTGCGCGCGCGGCGGCCCATCACCCCACCGGTCCCGATGCCACGCGATCCGGACCGTGCGCCGTCACGCCGGTCGGGCCGTTCACGCCGGTCGGGCGGGTCATACCAGTTCGTCCTCGATGGCCTGCGCCATCAACGTCACGACTCGACGACCGGTGGCACGCGTGAACAGTTCGGGCACGATCATCACCGGCACCATGCCACCGGCCGATGGCATGGTGGCCAACTCGGAACGCAGGCGATCGAGATGCCCAGCACCCACGCGACGGCGAGCTTCCACCAGTTCCGCGGCATCGAGCACCGTGCCCACCGCGCTGCCCAGCTCTGCGATCAACGATCGCCGCGCGTCGCCGGCGGCAACCCGTGCGAACACGCCGCGTTCACGTTCGGAGAACAGCGCGGGCAGCACTCGGTTGGCGAACACCGCGGCGATGTCGACCCCGGTGTGGGCGCGCACCCGCTGCACCAGCTCGAGCGTCTCGGTGACCGGCATCTCCTCGGGCGTCGTGACGACCACGAGCCCGGTTCGGGTCGCATCGTCGAGGATGTCGATCATCCAGTTCGTCTGATCGCGCACCAACCCCACCTGCACCAATTGCCGGATGGCCGTCGGCGCGCCGATCTGGGCGACGATGTGACCGCTCGCTTCGGCATCGACGATCACGAGGTCGTAGTGCCGTTCACGGACCTCGTAGCAGATCTTGCCGACGGCCAGGATCTCCTTCACGCCGGGCGCCGCGTCGGCCACGAAGTCGAACGTGCGCGCGAGCGGACCGATGCGCCCGACCAGCGGGATGCGTACGAACAAGCGCAGGTACTCGCGCAACGAGTCCTCGGTGTTCATCTCCATCGCGAACAGGTTCGCCGCGACCTCCGTGGCCTGGAACGTGAGTGCGACGACGTCGAACGCTGCGGCGAGTGCGCCCTTTGCGTCCATCTCGCACACGAGGGTGCGTTTCCCCATGCTCGCTGCGAGCTCAGCGAGTGCGGCAGCGGTCGTGGTCTTGCCGACACCGCCCTTGCCGGTGACGAACAGCAGGTTGCGGTCGAGCAGTGTCAGGTGAGCCGCCTCAGCCCCCGAAGCCGATCTTGCGGTCGCCCTCGGCGGTGCCGATCTCGACGTATGCGATCTTCGACGCGGCGACGGCGACCTGGCGGCCCTTCTTGTCGGTCAGCCACAGCACGTCGACCGCTCCGGTGATGGCTGCGTCGACCTGCGCCCGCAGCACCTCGCTGTCGGTGTCGTCAGGCAGCTCGACGCTGACTTCGCGCGGGGACTGGGTGACGCCGATTCGGAGATCCATGTCGTCGAGTGTACGGACACGTCGGCTGTGTTCAGCTGCACCGGTGTGGCTCGATCCGAGGGGTACATGACATTGACGCCACGGGGCGGTGCCGTCACACTCGAGGACGTGGGCATCAGGAGACAGCGACGAGTTCTGATCGTGACCTATCCGGGGACGCAGGCACTCGACGTGGTCGGGCCGTTCGAGGTGTTCGTCGGCGCACGCCAGGTGCTGGAGAGCGAGCACCCCGACGAGTCACGGGCCTACGACGTTCGGGTCGTGTCGGCCACCGGCACCCCCGTGCTGTCGGAGAGTGGACTGTCCATCGGCACCGACCCGCTGCCCGACCCGTCGCTGCCGATCGACACCGTGTTGCTCGCCGGGGGCTTCGGGGTGCAGGCGGCTCGCGCCGACGAGGCGCTCGTCGGCTGGCTGCGATCGATCGCGCCTCACACGCGACGAATCGGCACGGTGTGCACCGGTACGTTCCTCGCGGCCGAAGCCGGTCTGCTCGACGGCCACACCGTCACCACCCATTGGGCACGGGCCGCACAACTCGCCGATGAGTTCCCGAAGCTCGATGTCGATCCCGATCCGATCTTCACGCGCACCGGCGACGTGTGGACCTCGGCCGGGGTGACCGCCGGCATCGACATGGCACTGGCCATGGTGGAAGACGACCATGGCACCGAGGTCGCGCAGACGGTGGCGAGATGGCTCGTGATGTTCCTCCGACGCCCCGGCGGCCAGACCCAGTTCGCGGCCCCGGTGTGGATGCCTCGCGCCGAGCGATCGTCCGTCCGTGGCGTGCAGCAGTCGATCGAGGACGAACCGGCAGCGGATCACCGTGTCGCGACCCTCGCCGCTCGGGCCGCGATGAGCCCGCGGCACTTCTCGCGCGTGTTCACCGAAGCGGTGGGCGAAGCACCCGGCCAGTACGTCGAGCGGGTGCGCGTCGAGGCCGCTCGACGTCATCTCGAGGACACGTCGGACACGGTCGTGGTGATCGCCCGTCGCTGCGGCTTCGGCACCGCAGAGACGATGCGCCGTTCGTTCCTGCGCCGCCTCGGCGTCGCGCCCGATCACTATCGACGCCGCTTCGGCTCGGCCGCCTGACCCGACCACCACCGCTCTCATCCCACCTCCAGAAGGACCTCAGCATGCACGTCGCAATCCCCCTGTTCCCCCGTTTCACCGCACTCGATGCGATCGGCCCGTACGAGGTGCTGCAGCGCATCCCCGACATCGACGTCACCTTCGTCGGCCACGAACGCGGCGAGGTGCGCAGCGAGAACGGCTTCCTGGGCATCACGGTGGACGCCACGTTCGAAGAGTTGGCGCATCCCGACATCGTGGTGTTCCCCGGTGGGGTGGGCACCCGCCCACTGGAGACCGACGAACGGGTGCTCGACTGGGTGCGCACAGCCCACAGCACCTCTACGTTCACCACATCGGTGTGCACCGGGTCGCTGGTGCTCGGCGCCGCGGGACTGCTCACCGGCTTGACCGCGACGACGTACTGGAGCGTGTACCCGATGCTGGCTGCGCACGGCGCCATCCCCACGGCCCAACGTGTGGTGGAGCATCTACCCGAGCGGATCGTCACCGCCGCCGGCGTGTCCAGTGGCATCGACATGGCCCTCCGACTCGTGGAGATCCTCTACGACTCCACGGCAGCGAAGGCATGCCAGCTGATGATCGAGTACGACCCGCAGCCACCGTTCGACTGCGGTGCGGTCGACAAGGTCGACGACACGGTGATCACCCGCGTGATCGAGTACGCCCAACTGCGCCAGTGATCGAGCGAATGATCAGAGCACGACGACGCTGCGCAGCACCTCGCCGCGCTCCATCTTGTGGAACGCCTCCTCGACGTCGTCGAGGGTGATCGTCTCGCTGACGAAGCGGTCGAGGTCGAGGCGACCCTGCAGGTACAGCGAGATCAGCATCGGGAAGTCGCGGCTCGGCAGGCAGTCGCCGTACCAGCTGCTCTTCAGCTGGCCACCGCGACCGAACACTTCGATGAACGGGAGTTCGATGGTCATGTCGGGGCGGGGGACACCCACCAACACCACGGTGCCCGCCAGATCGCGAGCCTCGAACGCCTGCTTGTAGACGGCCGGATGACCGACGGCCTCGATGCAGACGTCGGCACCATTGCCGCCGGTGACGCTCTTGATGTACTCGACCGGGTCGGTGGCCATTGCGTTCACCGTGTGTGTGGCACCGAACTCGGTCGCCCACGCGAGCTTGCGGTCGTCGAGGTCGACGCCGATGATCGTGTGCGCGCCGGCCAGCCGGGCACCGGCGATCGCAGCATTGCCGACGCCTCCACAGCCGAACACTGCGACCGAATCGCCGCGGGTGACGCCACCGGTGTTGATCGCCGCGCCGATGCCGGCCATCACGCCGCAGCCGAGCAGACCGGCAGCGGTGGCGGGCGCGGCCGGGTCGACCTTGGTGCACTGCCCGGCGGCGACCAGGGTCTTGTCGGCGAACGCGCCGATGCCCAGCGCCGCGGACAGCACCGTGCCGTCGGTGAGCGTCATCTTCTGCGTCGCGTTGAAGGTGGAGAAGCAGTACTGAGGCTTGCCTTTCAGACAGCTGCGACAGGTACCGCAGACGGCGCGCCAGTTGAGGATCACGTAGTCGCCCGGTGCAAGTCCGGTGACTCCGGCACCCACCGACTCGACGATGCCGGCGGCTTCGTGGCCGAGCAGGAAGGGAAAATCGTCGTTGATGCCACCTTCCCGGTAGTGGAGATCGGTGTGGCACACGCCGCAGGCCTGGATCTTGACGACCGCCTCGCCCGGACCGGGGTCGGGGATCACGATGGTCTCGATGGTGACCGGCTGACCCTTGCCCCGGGCGACCACTCCACGAACCTGCTGCGACACGTCTGTTCCTCCTGAGGGATTGCGTCCGCATTCGCCGGACGCCGATCGCGAACCGTAGCGCGCCGGTCCGGTCGTGGTCGCGAAGCCTCGCCAGCGACGTCACGGGTTACATTGGGCGCGTGGGATCGATCCCGCCGAGCAGGGGGCTCGGGGCGGTGGCGACGACTCGGCGGACACGGATCGGTGTGATCGGTGTGCTCATCGCGTCGATCGCCGTTCTGGCGGCATCCGTCTCGGGCGGGCGCGGGCAGGTACACGCGGCCCCGGATCGCCCCTGCGCCCGCCCCGATCTGGTGCTGTCGGTGCCGTCGACGTACACCTTCGCCGCGATCGGCGATTTCGGCGACTTCGCCACCACCGGTCGCGTCGTATCGACGATCAACGGCTGGAACCCCGCCTACGTGCTCACCGTGGGCGACAACGGCTACGACCCGGATGCCCCGAGCGACGGCGCCGGCGGATTCATCTGGCCGGGCTCGCTGATCGATCGCAGCATCGGCCAATGGTTCTCGTCGTACATCGGCAACTACCAGGGCGCGTTCGGTGGCGGCCCCGACCCGGCGCGGCCCTCGCGTTTCTTCCCGGCGCTCGGCAACCACGACTGGGATGGATCCCCGGCCGGTGCCGTGTGGTCGAGGCTGCCGTACCGGTCGTACTTCACGCTTCCCGGCAACGAGCGCTACTACACGGTGCGCGCCGGTGCGGTGCAGTTCTTCGTGATCGACGGCGAACCGCGGTCGCCAGGCGACGGCACCCAGTACGAACTCGATGGTGTGAGCGCCACGTCGCGCCAGGCCCTGTGGCTGCGCGACCACCTCGCCGACTCCACCGCCACGTTCAAGATCGTGGTGTTCCATCACCCGCCGTACACCTCGTCCCCCCGAGGCAGCAACCAGATCTTGCGCTGGCCGTTCGCCGAGTGGGGCGCCAACCTGGTCCTCAACGGCCACGAACACAACTACGAACGCCTGGCGGGGCCCGGTGGTGTGCCGTACGTGATCACGGGCAACGGCGGCAACACGCTCACGAACATCTTCCCGAGCGACCCCAGTCCCGCCGTCAGCCAGGTCCGCGTCGGCGATCGGTACGGCGCACTTCGCCTGGATGTGACGCCCACCCAACTCACGGTCACCGCCGTCGGCCAGCTTGCGTCGAATCCGTCGGCACCGTTCGCCCAAGTCGACCAGTTCACCGTCGGACCTGCGCCCGTGCAGCCGCTGAACCCGGACTGCTCGACGCCTCCGCCGACCACTGCTCCGACCACGGGTCAGATGGTGGCGACCGCCACCGAGGGAGCTGATCGTCTCGGCGTCGTGCCCTGACGATCAGACGCGACGATCAGACGCGACGATCAGACAGCGGTCGCGCAGAACGTGTCGCCCTGGGGCAACGAAGCCTCGAGCGACGGTCGGGCGTCGCCGCCGTACAGCGCCTCGAGCATGCCCTTCACCATCCCGCGATCGACTGCGCAGATGACCGGATGCTCGATCGCGACGTCGCCGAACGGGCAGTGGTTGTTCACGATGCGGAGCTGGTTGTTGCGCTGGTCGGTGTGCGCCGCGAACCCGTGCGCGGTGAGCGCATCGGCCACAGCGGCGAGCGCCGAGCGCAGCGACCGCTGGCCGGCCGCGAGGTCGTTGCCGGTGAGCCCCGCTGCCATCGTGGCCCCATAGTCGCGGCCCACCTGTTCGGCCATCGCCTCAGCAGCGGCGCGCGGCAGCAGCGACAACGCCTTGCCCAGCAGGGTCAGCACCAGATCGTCGCTGCGCACCGGCACGTCGGGCAGCGACGCGGAAGCGGCCCGGTAGTGCTTCGACGGCCGCCCGGCACCCGACCCCTCCGCACGTTCGACGGCGACCTCGAGGTACCCACCTGCAGCGAGCCGGTCGAGGTGGTGCCGAGCCACGTTCGGATGAAGGCCGAACTGGGCCGCGACGTGAGCTGCGGTGACGCCGCTGTCGGCGGATCGAGCGAACAGGTAGATGCCACGTCGCGTGGGATCGCCGAAGGCGTTGGTGATCGCCGACACCGTCGCCGTGAACGCTCCGGCATCGCGGTCGGCAGCGAGCGACGATGCCGACGCAGCGGATGCGGCCGATTTGGCGGATGACTCGGACCGCGCCACGGTGACGGTGCGGCCCCCAGCAGCTGACGACCGGTTCTCGCTCGGGCTGGGTCGGTTCCGCGGCACGCCGGTATTCTACCTACGCGCGTAGTGGTAATTCGACGCACGCCACCCCCTCGATCCTCCCCGGAGCACACATGCCCACCCATGAGCAAGTCATCGATGCCCTCCGCCCCGTCGAGGATCCCGAACTCCGGCGCTCGATCGTCGACCTCGACATGGTGCGCAACGTCCGCATCGACGGCGGGCAGGTGGCGATCCAGTTCGCACTCACGGTGGCCGGCTGTCCGCTCCGCAACGAGATCCAGAACCGCGTCACCAACGCGTTGACGGCCCTCCCCGATGTCTCGGGCGTGTCGCTCGACTTCACGGTGATGACCGACCAGGAGCGCGAAGCAGTGCGGATGAAGCTCCACGGCAACCCCGGCGCCACGGCGGGTCAGGGTCAGGCCCATGGGCACGCGGAGGGCCGCAAGGTGCCGTTCAGCGAACCCGGCTCCAAGACCCGTCCCTTGCTGATCTCGTCCGGCAAGGGCGGTGTGGGCAAGAGCAGCGTCACCGTGAACCTGGCGGTCGCGCTCGCGTCGCAGGGCTACTCGGTTGGCGTCGTCGACGCCGACATCTACGGCTACTCGGTGCCGCGCATGCTCGGAACCGACCGCGACCC